>JBJOPV010000007.1:0-34265 GCA_046050625.1 Pseudomonadota bacterium | reverse complement strand
ACATCGGCCTGGTCACCGACATGATCGCCTGCCCGGGCGGCGACTTCTGCGATCTGGCCAACGCGCGCTCGATTCCGGTGGCCGCCGAGCTGACCGAGCGCTTCGCCGACCTCGACGAGGTGTTCGATCTGGGCGAGATCGACCTGCACATCAGCGGCTGCATCAACTCCTGCGGCCACCACCACAGCGGCCACATCGGCATCCTCGGCGTCGACAAGGACGGCAGCGAGTGGTACCAGGTCACGCTGGGCGGCTCGGACGGCTCGGCCCACGCACCGCTGGCCGTGCCGGGCAAGGTCATCGGCCCGTCCTTCGCCGCCAGCGAGATCACCGACGCGGTCGAGGCCGTGCTCGACACCTACCGCGAGCTGCGCCAGGCCGACGAGAAGTTCATCGACGCGCTGCACCGCATCGGCCTGGACCCGTTCAAGGCCGCCGCCAACGCCCAGCGCACCGCCACCGCCCGCGCCTGAGCCGCGGCCGACCGACATCCGGAACACGACACACCATGAAGTTCATCGACATCGCCCATGACCCGTGGCACACCGTCGGCGGCGAGGACGGCCCGATCCCGCATCCGCAGCCCAAGGACCACCTGCTGCTGACGCTGGAGCAGTGGCACGCGGTGCGCGAGACCTGGCCGGCCGGCCTGGCCGTCGGCGTGATCCTGCCCAACGCCGTCGACATCGAGTCGATCGTGGCCGACCTGCCGCGCCTGTCGCTCGTGGCGCTGCAGTTCCCGAAGTGGGTGGACGGCCGCGCCTACACCCAGGCCCGCCTGCTGCGCGTGCGTCACCAGTTCAAGGGCCAGATCCGCGCCACCGGCGAGGCCCTGGTCGACATGCTGCCGCTGATGCAGCGCACCGGCTTCGACGCCGTCGTGCTGCGCCGCGACCAGTCGCGCGAGGCCGCCGAGCGCGCGCTGGGCTTCTTCGCCGGCCACTACCAGGGCGCGGTCGGCGAGGCCCGCCCGGTCTTCGCCCGTCCGGCCGCGGCCGCGGGCACCGACTTCGTGAACGCCGGAGCCGCGATATGAGCGCGATTGCCCTGTACGGCCGCAAGAAGCCGGGCTTCGAGGAGCGGCTGGAAGCCGCCCTGCAGGCGCTGAAGGATGCGGCAGCGGCTCACCCCGGCACCATCATCCAGTCGACCAGCCTCGGTGCCGAGGACATGGTCATCACCGACCTGATCGCGCGCCATCAGCTGCCGATCCGGCTGGCGACGCTGGAGACCGGCGCGCTGCACGCCGAGACGGTGGCGCTGATCGCTCGCATCGAGGCGCACTACGGCCTGAAGGTCGAGGTCTACCGCCCGGTCGAGGAGGCGGTGATCGAGTTCGTGCAGAAGAACGGCGAGCGGGCGATGTACGAGAGCATCGCGCTGCGCAAGGCCTGCTGCGGCGTGCGCAAGATGGAGCCGCTCTCGCGCATGCTGGCCGGGCGCAGCGCCTGGGTGACCGGCCTGCGCCGCGAGCAGTCCAACGCCCGCGGCGAGGTCCGCACCGTCGAGGCCGACGACCAGGGTCGTGCCAAAATCAATCCCCTGGTGGACTGGTCCTGGAACGACGTGTGGCACCACATCGCCGCCAACGAGGTGCCCTACAACCCGCTGCACGACCAGTTCATGCCGAGCATCGGCTGCGCACCCTGCACCCGCGCCATCGCGGTGGGTCAGGAATTCCGCGCCGGGCGCTGGTGGTGGGAGGACGAGTCGGCCAAGGAATGCGGCCTGCACGTCTCCCAGAAGCCGGCGGCCTGAGCGCGAGAGCCGCGCCCGCCCTGCCCTCCCGAACACACGACGACTGTCCCCGAGACCATGACCCAAACGCTTCCCGACGTGGACCACCGCCACCTCGATGCGCTGGAAGAAGAGGCGATCTTCATCCTGCGCGAGGTCGCCGGCGCCTTCGAGCGCCCCGGCCTGCTGTTCTCCAGCGGCAAGGACTCCTGCGTGGTGCTGCACCTCGCCGAGAAGGCCTTCAAGCAGAAGACCTCCAAGCCCGGCGAGCGCCCGACCTTCAGCGGCCGCCTGCCCTTCCCGCTGGTGCATGTGGACACCGGCCACAACTTCCCCGAAGTCATCCAGTTCCGTGACGAGCGCATTGCCGAGATGGGCGAGCGCCTGATCGTCGGGCACCTCGAAGATTCGATGAAGAAGGGCACGATCCGCCTGGCACACCCGCTGGAGTCGCGCAACGGCCACCAGACGGTGACGCTGCTGGAGACCATCGAGGAGCACCGCTTCGACTGCATGATCGGCGGCGCCCGCCGGGATGAAGAGAAGGCGCGCGCCAAGGAGCGCATCTTCAGCCACCGCGACGCCTTCGGCCAGTGGCAGCCCAAGGAGCAGCGCCCCGAACTCTGGAACCTGTTCAACACCCGCATCAAGCCGGGCGAGCACTTCCGCGCCTTCCCGATCTCGAACTGGACCGAACTCGACGTCTGGCTCTACATCGCCCGCGAGAACATCCCGCTGCCGAGCATCTACTACACGCACAAGCGCGAGATCTACCGCCGCAAGGGCCTGCTGGTGCCGGTGACCGACGTGACGCCGCCGGACGCGAGCGACACGGTGGAAACGGTGGACGTGCGCTTCCGCACCGTGGGCGACATGACCTGCACCTGCCCGGTGGAAAGCGACGCCGCGACCACCGCCGACATCGTCGCCGAGACGCTGCAGGTGACCGTCTCCGAGCGTGGCGCCACCCGCATGGACGACCGCACCTCCGAGGCCTCGATGGAGCGCCGCAAGAAGGAAGGCTACTTCTGATGACTGACGTGATGAGCACCGTGGAACACATCGACGCCGGCGAGGAACTCGCGCACAAGGCCCTGCGCTTCCTGACCGCAGGCAGCGTGGACGACGGCAAGAGCACGCTGATCGGCCGCCTGCTGTTCGACAGCCGGGGCATCCTGGCCGACAAGCTCGACGCGCTGGAGAAGCGCGCCGCCGGCGCGCCGATCGACCTCTCCTTGCTGACCGACGGCCTGGAGGCCGAGCGCGAGCAGGGCATCACCATCGACGTCGCCTACCAGTACTTCGCGACCAAGAGCCGCAAGTTCATCATCGCCGACGCCCCCGGCCACGAGCAGTACACCCGCAACATGGTGACGGCCGCGGCCGGCTCGGACGCGGCGGTGGTGCTGGTGGACATCACCAAGCTCGACACCTCGGTGGACGACGTGGTGCTGCTGCCGCAGACCCGCCGCCACAGCCTGCTGGCGCGCCTGCTGCGCGTGCCCAGCATCGTGTTCGCGATCAACAAGCTCGACGCGATCGAGGTCGGCACGCAGGCCGCCTATGACGCCGTGGCCAAGGCGCTGACGAAGTTCGCCGAAGAAGCCGGCATCACCGTGCGCGGCATCGTGCCGGTGTCCGCGCTGCGCGGCGACAACGTCGCCACCCCGTCGGCGAACTGGGACTGGTACACCGGCCCGACGCTGCTGCAGCTGCTGGAGACGCTGCCGGTCACCGACGAGGCGCATGACGGCCACCTGCTCGTGCCGGTGCAGTACGTCGCCCGCGACGAAGGCCACGCGGGCAGTGGTGTAGGCCACCAGCACCGCGTGATGTGGGGCCGCATCGCCCACGGCGGCGTGAAGGCCGGCGACACCGTGCAGATCTTCCCCAGCGGCGAGACTGCGGTGGTGGCCGAAGTGCGCCACGCCGGTCTGGTGGTCGACGGCTGCGAGGCCGGCCAGTCCGCCGGCATCGTGCTGGACCGCCAGGTCGACGTCTCGCGCGGCGACTGGATCTTCACCCCCGGCAGCGCGCCGGTGCAGCAGAACTTCGGCGGCACGCTGGCCTGGCTCGACACCGAGCCGGCGGTGCTGGGCCGCAAGTACTGGGTGCGCCACGGCAACCGCTGGGTGCAGGCGCGCATCACCGCCATCGAGCACCGTCTGGACATCAACACGCTCGAGCAGGTCGAGGCCGAGCAGCTGTCGGTCAACGAGATCGGCCGCGTGCAGATCCAGACCCAGCAACCCCTGCCGGTCGAGGCCTATGCCGACAACCGCGTCGGCGGTGCGCTGATCGTGGTCGATCCGACCACCAACCGCACCAGCGGCGCGCTGCTGGTCGGCGCCTGACGCCCGCAGGCCACGCCATGAGCGAGGTGCGAGTCGTCTTCGTCGGCGCCGGCCCCGGCTCGGCCGACCTGATCACGCTGCGCGGCCTGCAGCGGCTGCGCCAGGCCGAGATCGTGCTGGCCGATGCGCTGACCGATCCGGCGCTGCGTCAGGAGGCGCCTGCCGCCGAGTGGATCGACGTCGGCAAGCGCGGCTTCAGTGCCGAGAGCACCGGCCAGGCGCGCATCAACCTGCTGCTGGTCGAGTCGGCACGTCGCTCGGCCCGGGTGGTCCGTCTGAAAGGCGGCGACCCGAGCATGTTCGGCCGCCTCGAGGAAGAGCTCCATGCGCTCGGCCAGGCCGGCATCGCCTGCGAGGTGGTGCCCGGCATCACCTCGGCGCTGGCCGCGGCCGCCGCCACGCAGCAGCCGCTCACGCGGCGCGGCATCGGCCGCAGCGTCGCCTTCAGCACCGCGATGACCCGCACCGGCGACCTCGAGGCCCGGCGCAGCGCCGACACCGAGGTCTTCTACATGGCCGGGCGCCAGCTGCCCTCGCTGGCCGAGCGTCTGGCCGAGGTCGGCTGGCCGGCGGACACGCCGGTGGTGGTGATCTCGCGCGCCGGCTGGCCCGACGAGCGCTCCAGCCGGCACACGGTGGCCACGCTGGCCGAGGCCGACGCCCTGCACCACGGCCGCCCGACCCTGGTCACGGTCGGTGCTGGCGCCCGCCCGGTCCTGCCCGACGACGCACACGGTGCGCATGACACCGATCAAGCCCCTGCCCCGGCCCCCGCGGCCTGAGCCCGTAGAATCCCGCCCTTCAACCCTGAACCGAATTCCTCCGTCATGACCCACGTCGTCACCGAAGCCTGCATCCGCTGCAAGTACACCGACTGCGTCGATGTCTGCCCCGTCGACTGCTTCCGCGAAGGCCCGAACTTCCTGGTGATCGATCCGGACGAGTGCATCGACTGCGCGGTCTGCATTCCCGAGTGCCCGGTCAGCGCCATCCTCCCCGAGGAGGACGTGCCGGCCGACCAGCAGGTCTACATCAAGCTCAACGCCGACCTGTCGCCGAAGTGGCCCAGCATCACCAAGCGCAAGGACCCGCTGCCCGATCACGCAGACTGGAAGGACGTGACCGGCAAGCTCGACCAGCTGGTGCGCTGATCGCCCATCTGCGTGCGGACCCGGCGATGACCGCGCCCCTGCGGACCGACGCGCTGGTGATCGGCGCCGGGCCGGTCGGCCTGTTCCAGGCCTTCCAGCTCGGCCTGCTCGGCCTGTCGGTGCAGATTGTCGACGCGCTGCCGCAGGCCGGCGGTCAATGCGTCGAGCTCTACGCCGACAAGCCCATCCTCGACATTCCCGGCCTCGTCGAGTGCAGCGGCCGCGAGCTGATCGAGCGGCTGCTGGCGCAGCTCGCGCCCCTGGCGCCGGGCTGGCACCTCGGCCACGAAGTCACGCAGCTGACCCGACGCGACGATGATCGCTTCGATGTGGTCTGCGCCGATGGCACCGCCTTCGATGCAGGGGCCGTCTTCATCTGCGCCGGTGTCGGGGCCTTCCAGCCACGCCGCCTGAAAGGCCCCGGCGTCGACAGCCTCGAAGGCCGCCATCTCCACTACCACCCTGGCACCGATCCGGCCACGCTGGCGCGCTTCGCCGGTCTGCGCGTGCTGGTCATCGGCGGCGACGAGGCCGCGCTGGTCCGCGCCACCGCGCTGGCCGAGCGTCCAGACCAGCCCCCGGTGCAGCTGATGCATCGCCGCGACGTGCTGCAGGCCGAGGTGCCGCTGCTGGCGCGCATCGACGCGCTTCGTCAGGCCGGGCGCATCGTCTTCCATGCGGCGCAGCTCGCCGCAGCGCGCCAGGACGCGGCCGGCCGGCTGCTGCAGGTCGACATCACGCGGCCCGACGGCAGCCTGTGCACGCTGGACCTGGACGCGCTGATCGTCTGCCAGGGCCTGAGCCCGCGCCTGGGCCCGATCGCCAGCTGGGGCCTGGCGATGGACCGCAAGCTGCTGGCGGTCGACCCCGCCACCTTTGCCACCAGCACGCCCGGCATCCATGCCGCCGGCGACATCGTCAGCTATTCCGGCAAGAGGAAGCTGATCCTGTGCGGCTTCCATGAAGCGACGCTGGCCGCGCATGCCGCGCACGAACGACTGCGCCCGCATGAGCGCGGCCCGCTGCTCTACACCAGCAGCAGCACGCTGCTTCAGCAGCGTCTCGGTCGGCACGCATGAGACTTGAGCGCGAGACATCGCCTCGCGCCGCTTATTTCCGTAAAATCCGGCACGTGCCATATCGGAAAAATCTCCGCCGCGCATCCCCCTCTTGTCCGAAAAAGGACACCTGCCGTCACACTTCTGAGTCGTCGCATCGGTGTCGGACACCTCGAACAGGATGAAGAAGAAGGTTCTACGCACGTGCATGCTGCGGACAATGGCGCCGCTGCTGCTCGGTCTGCCCGGTGCCCTGCTCATGCCGTCGGCGCAGGCCGTCGGCGCCGGCGCCGACACGCTCAAGCAGATTCAGCGCCGTGGCGAGCTGCGCGTGTGCATCTGGCCCGACTACTACGGCATCAGCTACCGCAACCCCAAGACCCGCCAGCTCGGTGGGCTCGACATCGACCTGTCAGCCGAGCTGGCGCGCGAGCTGGGGGTGCGGCTGCAGCATGTGGACTCCTCGTTCACCACCCTGATCGATGACCTGCGCGGGGCCCGCTGCGACATCGCGATGTTCGCAGTGGCGGCGCTGCCGCAACGCCGTCAGCACCTGACCTTCAGCCAGCCCTATCTGAGCAGCGGCATCCATGCCATCACCACCCGCAGCAACCGGGTGGTGCGCCGCTGGGAGGACATCGACCGGCCGGGCGTGCTGGTGGGCGTGCAGGCCGGCACCTTCATGGCAGCCGTCATGCGCGACGAGCTGCGACATGCCACGCTGGTGGTGGTCAAGGCGCCCGACACCCGCGAACAGGAACTCGAGGCGGGTCGCATCGATGTCTTCATGACCGACTATCCCTACAGCCGGCGCCTGCTCGACAGCGCCGACTGGGCCCGGCTGCTGAGCCCGGCACAGCCGCTGCGCGTGATGCCTTACGCCTATGCGCTGCGACCGGGCGATCCGGTTTGGCTCGCCCGGGTGGACCAGTTCGTCGCGCACATCCGCCAGGACGGTCGGCTCGCTGCGGCCGCGCGCCGGCATGGTCTGTCCGAGATCGTTCAGCGCACCGGGGCCACGCCATGAAGGCAGCCGATGCCCCGGACGGCCGCGCGCTGATCGACAGCAGCCGGCTGCTCTGGCTCGGCATGACGCTGCTGGTCGGGGTGGCCCTGCTGACGGCCGCCTACGCCGCACGTCAGCGCCAGACGGTCATTGCCGATGAGACCCGGCGCATGGACACGCTGGTGCGCGTGCTCCAGGGCGAGACGCAGCGACTGCTCGACACCAGTGCCCTGATGCTGCAGACCCTGGCCGCCCAGATCGACCACCCGCCCGCCGGCGAGGCTGATGCGCTGCGCGAGAGCCTGCTCGCGACCCTGCGCATCGCGCCGCAGATGCGCAGCCTGTGGCTGATCGATCCTGAAGGCCGAATCCTGGCGGCCACCCACATGCCGCAGGACCTGCGCCCGCTCGACACGGGCCGGCTGACGCTGGCCAGCGAAGCTGGAGAGATCCGCCTGGGCGGCTGGCAGTCCGGCCGGGATCTGCGCCAGAGCGGCGTGCCCCCGGCGGGCGTGGGCGTGATGACCCTGTCGATCCGGATCGCGGCGCCCGCCACGGACACGGCCCGACCCGGCATCCGGCACCTGATCGCCACCCTCAACCCCGATGCGCTGGCCTCGCAGCAGCAGCGCCTCCTCGGCCACGGCACGCTGTCAGCTGCCCTGCTGGATTTTCAGGGCCAGATCCTCAGCGGCACCGATCAGCTCGCGGCCAGTCCAGGGGAATCCCGCCCGACACTGCCTGCGCTGCAGGACTTCCTGCCGGAGCGCGAGCATGGTCACTACGACGGCACCGGCATCGACGGCGTGCCGGCGCTCGGCAGCTTCGATGCCAGCGGCCGCTGGCCGGTGTTCACGCTGCTTGAGCAACCTGTCGATGCGGTCGAGACCATCGTGCGCGACAAGCTGCTGTGGTCAGTGATGATGATGTGCGCCTCGATGGGCCTCATCGGCCTGGGAACGCTGCTGGCCTGGCGCGCCCTGAGGACGCAGGAGCAGCTGATGCACACGCTGCAGCAGACCCGCATCCAGCTGGTCGACAGCGAAGGCCATCTGCGCACCCTGATCGAGGCGGCCCCAGCGGCGATGTTCGTGATCGACACGCTCGGACGCTATGCGATGGTCAACCAGGCGTTCGAGGACCTGCTTGACGTGCGCCGTGAACAGCTGCTGGGCCAGCGGGGCGAAAGCCACGAGCGGCTGCGCCAGCTCGCCTACCACCAGGCGCTCGACCATGCGCTGTGGAGCAGCAGCGGCAGCGGGCGCAGCCACTATGTCGAGGAGTTCGTGCTGCAGGGCGGCGAGCGCCGGCAGATGCTGGTCACCAAGGTCACGCTGCGTCGCCCGGGCGAGCGCACCGGCGGCATCATCGGCAGCCTGACCGACGTCACCAGCTTCCACGAGGCCGAGCAGCGTGCGGCCGAGGCCCGCCAGACCATCGAGGTGGCCTATCGGGCCGAATCGGAATTCATCGGCAACCTCAGTCATGCGCTGCGCACGCCACTGCAATCGATCATCGGCTTTTCAGAGCTGGGCCGACTGCGCACCCGGCGAGATGCGGCGCTGCAGGAACTGTTCGGCCATGTGCACCAGGCGGGCCTTCGCATGCTTGGCGTGGTCGACGATCTGCTGGACCTGTCGCAGCTCAAGAGCTCGGCAGGAACACTGCACTGCACCGCCAGCGACACTCTGGCGCTGGTGCAGGAAGTCGTCGGGCATGCCCGTGAAGCCCCTGCAGGTCGGGGCCGCTCGATGCGGGTCGAGCCTCCGGGCGACCTCGCGGCCTGGGCATGCGTCGATCCCCTGCGCTTCCAGCAGGTGGTGCGGCTTCTGATCGAGCGCGCACTCGCGATGACGCCAGCGTCAGAGTCGATCACGCTGAGCGCCTCAGTCGATGCGCAGGAGCGCCTTCACTGGAGCGTGAGAGAGGCCGGCACGACCCTGCTCGACAGCGAGCACGAGACGGTGTTCGACGCCTTCTTCCAGTCACGCCGCAGCAGTCCGGCTGTCAGCCCAGGCGGGGGCAGCGGACTCGAGCTGGCCATCTGCCGCCAGATCATGCGGGAGCTGGGCGGCGACCTGGTCTATCAACCGCACCCACAGGGTGGTGGAATTTTCGACTTCTGGCTGCCACGCACCGCCCCAGCGAGCTCGGATTCGCATCAATCCGACCCTTCGGAAAAAAAAGTGGCCTGATGTCTTGCAGCCCATCAAGGTTTCACAATAGAATTCAATTCTTGTCTGCCAAAGCAGAAATATCTGATCCCTGATAGCTCAGTCGGTAGAGCGACGGACTGTTAATCCGCAGGTCCCTGGTTCGAGTCCAGGTCGGGGAGCCAAACATCAGATTCATCTGCACCATCAGCCAGACCGTTCCCTGATAGCTCAGTCGGTAGAGCGACGGACTGTTAATCCGCAGGTCCCTGGTTCGAGTCCAGGTCGGGGAGCCAAAAGTTCAAGAAGATCAACGCCCCAGCGTCACAAGCGCCGGGGCGTTTTTCCTTGTTCAAACCGTCGACGCGCGCCGCCTTTGGCGGCGCACTCCGTTCAGACATCATCTGCACCGCCCACCGCGCGGCGAAGCTCGTCGACGGTATAACCCTCGCGGATCAGCGCCTCACGCAACCAGGCAGGCTGAGCGCCCTGCCCGTCCCAGGTCGCACCGGACACCGGATGGCGATAGCGGACCTCGGCAGGCATTGCTGGCGCGACAGGCGCCACCGGACCGCGCAACTCATGAGGCTCGATGCGCCAGAATGCCATCAGGCGGTGAATCTTGCGCAGGGCGATCTGCCGTTCCGCCTGACAGCCATCGACGCCTTTCATGGGGCCGTGCGTGTCAGACTGGACTTCGATGTTCTTCTTCATCCGTCGATTGTCTCGGGTGCGTGAGGATCGTGCGCATGGTGGCACAGACGTGCGCAGCGCAACTCGACGCGAAGTGTGTGGAAAACATCAGCTACAATCCACCTTGACGGGCCTCCCTGCATGGGGGCGCGGCCAACCGGGTCAGGTCGGGAACGAAGCAGCCCTAACCGTTAGCACTCAGTGCCAGGGTCAAGGCTCGTCACCCCCCCCCCCAAATTTCTCGAGATTCCTTGTCCTATTCGGCTGCGCCTGCAGTCGAGCAGGACTACGATGAGTGCTCTTCGTCGTGCCAAGGAGAATCTGATGATCCGCATCCTGTTGCCCCTGGACGGCAGTGAGCCTGTGCTCGACGCCGTGCATCATGTGGTCGGGATGAAGCAAGCCGGCCTCGAAATCGAGGTGGTGCTGCTGAACGTGCAGGATCCACCCCATCTGTACGAGATGGTGCTCGCACCCGATGCCGACCTGATCGATGGCGCCAGCCGCGAGGCCGGCGAGCACGCGCTCGCGCCTGCCGCAGCCCTGCTGCAAGGCGCAGGCATCGCCTGCGAGCCCACTGTCGTGACTGGCGACGCCGCCCACGAGATCGCCGAGCAGGCCCTGCTGCTGGGCTGCGACCAGATCGTCATGACCACGCTGAGCCACGGCGCACTGCTCGGGCGACTGCAGGACGCCGTCTCGCACGAAGTGGTGCGCCGGGCCCGGGTGCCTGTCACGCTGGTGCCGCCGCCGCTGCACGAGGTCGAGGCCGATGACCTCGCCGCACTGGGCGCCCAGGACGACGGCACGGCCTGATCGCACCAGACCGGACCTCAACGCGCCCGGCCTCAGCGCCCCAGCCGGTTCGGATGCCAGTACAGGAACTTGGCGTAGATGTCGACGTCCTTGGTTTCCCGAATGAAGGCCATGCCGACCGCGAAGGTCAGACCGGCCACCGCGATCGGGAACCACAGGCCGTGGTACATGCTGCCGTCCTGCGCCGACATGCCGAAGGCGATCGACGGCAGCAGACCACCGAACCAGCCATTGCCCAGGTGGTACGGCAGCGACATCGCGGTGTAGCGGATCCGGGTCGGGAACATCTCGACCAGCGTCGCGCCCAGCGGGCCGTAGACCATCGCGACCAGCACCATCAGCGCCACCAGCACCAGCACCACGCCGGCATGGCTCAGACGAGCCGGATCGGCCTTGGCCGGATAGCCGGCTGCGCCCAGCGCATCCGGCAGCACCTCCTTGCGGAAGTGCGAGATCTCCAGCAGGCTGTCCTGGTCGAAGCGACTGCCGTCCTCGGTCAGCACGCCCTCGGGCGGCTCAAGCACCGTCTCGCCGATGTGCACCCGAGTGGGCGTGCCCGGCGCCACCGCCTCGTTGACATAGCTGGCCGACAGCTGGGCCAGGGTGCGCTTGGCGATGTCGCAGGCCGACGAGAAGCTGGTATCGATCGCCAGCGGATTGGCCTGGAAGGAGCAGGTCGCCGGGTCAGCACGCACCACGATGCGCACCTTCTGCTGCGCCTCGGCCAGCGCCGGATTGGCGAAGTGGGTCAGCGCGTGATACAGCGGCTGCAGCCCCAGGCAGGCCAGCAGCAGCCCGGTCATGATGATCGGCTTGCGACCGATGCGGTCCGACAGCATGCCGAAGCCGACGAACAGCGGCAGCGTGATCAGCAGCGCCACCGTCATCAGCCAGGTCGCGGTGCTCGCTTGCACCTTCAGCACGCCAGTCAGGAAGAACAGCGCGTAGAACTGGCCGGTGTACCAGATCACCGCCTGCCCGGCGACCAGGCCGAACAGCGCCAGCACGATCACCCGCAGGTTCTTCCACTGGCCGAAGCACTCGGCCAGCGGCGCCTTCGAGCCGCGGCCCTCCTGCTGCATGCGCCGGAAGGCCGGCGACTCGGTCAGCGACAGGCGCAGCCACAGCGACAGCGACAGCATCAGCGCCGACAGGCCGAACGGCACGCGCCAGCCCCAGTCGGCGAAGGCCGCCTCGCCCAGGGCGGTGCGCACGCCCAGCACCACCAGCAGCGACAGCAGCAGGCCGATGGTCGCGGTGGTCTGGATCCAGCCGGTGTAGGCGCCGCGCTGGTGCTGCGGCGCGTGCTCGGCGACATAGATCACCGCGCCGCCGTACTCGCCCCCCAGCGCCAGGCCCTGCAGCATGCGCAGCGCCACCAGCGCGATCGGCGCGAACACGCCGGCAGTGCTGTAGGTCGGCAGCAGCGCCACCAGCACCGTCGAGATGCCCATCAGCAGCACGGTGGCCAGAAAGGTCTGCTTGCGGCCGATGCGGTCGCCGAGGTGCCCGAAGATCACCGCACCGACCGGACGCACCACGAAGCCGGCCGCAAAGGCCAGCAGCGTCAGGATGAAGGCCGCCCCCGGCTCGAGCGAGGTGAAGAACTGCCGGGCGATGACCGAGGCCATCGCGCCGTACAGGAAGAAGTCGTACCACTGGAAGATCGTGCCGATCGAGGAGGTCAGCACCAGGCGACGCTCTTGCGTCGTCATCGGCAGGCGCTCGTCGCGATCGATCTCGTCGGACAGGTCAGGAGAATCCGGCAGGCGGGACATCGATCATCACTCCAGGACGGCAACAGCGGGAAAGGACAGGACGGCGGACATCACAGGCGCAGCCCCGCAATCGTCTCGAGCAGCTGGCGTGGCGCGAAGTGCGCCGCCTCAGGGCGCGCCTCGGCGACGCGCAGCGCACGCCCCAGGATCTGCTCGGCGCCATTGCGGCCGAAGGCATCGACCAGCGCCACATGCAGCACCCGCACCAGATCGGCCAGATCGCCGGGCGCGCCGGGCAGGCGCCAGTCGCTGTCGAGCGGCCGGCTCCAGGCGGCGCGAAAAGCCAGACGCAGCGAGGGCGAGGCCGCGGCGGTGTCGGCGCGGCGCAGCACGTCGCGGCGCACCTCGTCGAGCGCCTCGACATGGAAGCGCTGCACCTCGGCGACCACCCCGCCGACCAGCACGCCGAACAGCACCGCGGCCGGCTCGCTCTCTGGCGTCCGGGGCGGTGGGGCCGCGGGTGCAGGCGGCACCCGTCCCTCATCGCGCGCGACCTGCAAGGCCCGCTCGACCGGATTGATGACTGGCGCGGCGGGCACGGCCGGCGCCGACACGGCCGCAGGCGTCACGACCCCGATCGGCGGCTGCGCTGCCACGCGAGCGGCCTGCATCTGCGGCCAGGGATCGGCCGGCAGCCGGTCCTCGCGCTCGCGCAGGGCCTTGTAGAGATCGCTGTACAGCCGCTTGACGGTGGCGGCATCGAAGAGATGCTGGGCCGCCAGGCGGTCGACGAAGGCGATGATGTCGGACACTTGGTCCGCACGCATCGTGTCGTGCTGGAGCCACAGTGCCTCATGCAGCGCGGTCGCATCGAGCAGGGGATGCAGCACAAGCACCGTCGCGCGGCGACGCAGGGAACGCGAATCAGAGGGCATCACGGACCTCGACGCGCCTGCCGAAGCAGGAAAGGGGGACAGATTTCATGGGGATCGTGGGCAGCCGTCGTGCGGCCAGGCCCTGTTCTTGGAGTCGGAAGTCAAGACAGAAGGTCAAGAAACCTTCCGCCAGCCTGCATCAAAGCACACTTCAGCGATTGCAGCGTTCCGGCCTGACCCGGGATTGACAGAGGAACCAGAAGGTTTTTCCGGCCTGACCCCGGGGAATCCGCGAAAGATCACCGGACATCCATGCGAGACTGCCGCCAGACTCGCGTTCTGCGACATCTTTCATCTTTTCGACTCGATTCCGGCATTCATGTCCGCCTTCGCGACTCCCGACCTGCTGGCCGCGCTCGTGCCCGATGCTGCCGTCCTGGTGGACGCCGGCGACGGGCAGGTGCGCGGCTTCAACGAGGCCGCCGCCCGGCTGTTCGGTCCTGGGCTGCAGCTGGGCCGGACGATGCACCTGCTGATCGGCACCGAGGACCGCCAGTCGCTCGGTCAGCTGCTCGACCAGCCGGTCGAGACGGTGGCGCGACGGCTGTCCCTGCGGCTGGAGACCGGCGCACCCGCCGGTCTGAGCCCCCGGGCGATGCTGCGCGTGGGCCTGGCCTGCCAGGGGCTGCGCCTGTGGCAGTTCGAGGAACTGGGCCGACCCGAGCGCCATGATCCGCTGCACCTGCGCATCTTCGACGCGATGCCGCACGCGATGCTCGTGGTGGATCACGAAGCGCGGATCCTCGCCGGCAATGCGGCGGCGCTGGAATTCTTCGGGCTCGACCCCCAGGCGCTGCGGGGTCGGCGCATCGACCAGCTCGGCTGGACCCATCTCGACGACCAGGGGCTCCCGCACGCCTTCGATGCCGGCATGCTGCGCGAGATGCTGGCGGCCCCGGCCAGCCCGGGCCAGCCGCGCGGCAGCCGGCAGCTCTGCCTGCCCGCGCAGGAAGGCCGTCGCGAGCGCTGGCTCGACCTGTCAGCCACCTCGGTGGCACTGATGCCGGGGATGCCGACCACCAGCCACGTCTGCGCCCTCGTCGACATCAGCGAGCGGGTTCGTGCCGAACGGCAGCGCCAGCAGGCCGACCGGCTGCTGGCGCGCTTCATGCGGCTGTCGCCGGGCGCGCCGTTTGCGCTGGCACTCGACGGCGCACCGGCACGACTGCGCTTCACGATCATCTCGCCGGCGCTGTGCCGGGCCTTCGGCCGCGACGAACACGCGCTGGCGGCGCCGGACTTCCGGGTGCTGCCGCATGTGCACGCGCAGGACCGGGACGCAATGGCACAGGCCATGCGCGAGGCCGCGCGCCATCTGACCGACTTCCATCACGAGTTCCGCCTGCTGCATCCCGTGCGCGGCCCGGTCTGGCATGAAGCCCGGGCCGCGGTCGAGATCGATGCGGCCGGGCGGCCGGGCGCCTACGGCTATCTGCTCGACATCAGTGCACGCAAGCGCGCGGAGCAGCAGCTCGAGGCGATGCACGCCGGACTGGAGCAGCGGGTGAGCGAGCGCACCGCCGAGCTCGAGGCCAAGCACCGCGAGATGGAGCGCTTCACCTACTCGGTCTCCCATGACCTGAAGGCCCCGCTGCGGGGGCTCGACGGCTACAGCCGGCTGCTGCTGGCCGAGAAGCGTGCGCAGCTCGATGACGAAGGCCAGCTCTTCGTCGACAACATCCGCCAGGCTGCCCGCCAGATGAGCCAGCTGATCGAGGATCTGCTGGCGTACTCGCGCGTCGAGCGGCTGCGGCCGACCCTGGTGCCGCTGCCGCTGCGCAGCCTGATCGACGAGGCGCTGGCGGAGCTGGACGAGACCTTGCGCAGCCATGCGCCCGAGATCCACATCGACACCGGCACGCTGTCGGTGCGCGGCGAGCGGCGTGGCCTGCTGCTGGTGCTGCGCAACCTGCTCGACAACGCGATCAAGTTCAGGCGTCCGGACCGGCCCTGCCAGATCGAGATCGCGGCCCGGTCGCTCGACACGCCCCGCGGCGGCACCCAGCTGACGATCACTGACAACGGCATCGGCTTCGACATGCGCTACCACGACCGCATCTTCGAGATCTTCCAGCGCCTGCACCGGGTCGAGGACTATCCCGGCACCGGCATCGGCCTGGCGATCGTGCGCAAGGCGATGGAGCGCATGAACGGACACATCCACGCCCGCTCCGAACCCGGACGCGGCGCCACCTTCGTGCTTGAATTCCCCCCCGTCGCCGGCAGCATCGGCGGCCCACACCCATGAACCTGATCTACGTCGAGGACAACCCGCTCGATGCCGACCTGACCCGCCGCATGCTGGCGCAGCAGGCCCCGCAGATGCAGCTGCGGCTGGCCGGCACGCTCGGGCAGGCCCGCACCTTGCTGGACGACGCGGCCCGCCCCTGCGACGTGCTGCTGATCGACATGAACCTGCCCGACGGCAACGGCATCGAGCTGGTGGCGCAGGTTCGCCACAGCCGCCCCGACCTCACGGTGCTGCTGCTGACCGGCTGCGGCGACGAGGAGGCCGCGGTGCGCGCGCTGCGCAGCGGCGCCGACGACTACATCGTCAAGGACACCCGCTATCTCGACACGCTGGCCGACACCATCGCTGCGGCCCGTCGACGCCGGCTCGAGCGACCCGAGCACGCGCCGGCGCAGGTGCTGCACGTGCTCTACGCCGAGCGCACCGCCAGCGATGTCGACCTGCTGCGCCGCCACCTGCGCCAGCAGGCGCCGCACATCCTGCTCGACGTGGTCGGCAGCGGCGAGGCAGTGCTGGCCGCGCTCGAGCACGGCAGTCCGGACGGGCTCGGCCCGGTCGACGCCCTGCTGGTCGACTACCTGCTGCCGGGCATGAACGCGCTCGAGCTGATCCACGAGATCCGCGAGGTGCGCGGCCTGGACCTGCCGATCGTCGTCATCACCGGCCAGGGCGACGAGGAAGCCGCCGCGCAGGCGATCCGGCTGGGCGCGCACGACTATCTGGTCAAGCGCGACCTGGCGATGCCGCGTCTGCACATCGCGCTGGAATCGGCCTGCCTGCGGGTGCAGCTCGAGCGCGAGCGCCGTGCGCTGGCCGAGAGCGAGCGCCGGCTGCGCGAGCTGGCCGACACCATCGATGACGTGGTCTGGCTCAGCGATCCGATCGCCGGCCGGCTGCTGTATGTCAGCCCGGCGATCGAGCGCATCTGGGGCCTGCCCGCGGCCGACCTGATGCACGACTGGCACACCTGGATCGAACACATCCATCCCGAGGACCGTGAGCGCGCGCTGCGCGAGATCCGTGCCGGCGCCACCGACTGCGACAACTACGACACCCGTTTCCGGGTGGTCAAGCCCTCCGGCGAGGTGCGCTACGTGCATCTGCGCAGCTTCGCGGTGCAGGACGAACACAGCCGCACCGTGCGTCGCGCCGGCATCGCGCAGGACGTGACCGAGCGGCACCTGCAGGAGCTGCGCATCCAGCACATGGCCTATCACGACGCGCTGACCGGGCTGCCCAATCGCTCGCTGGTGCTCGACCGGCTCGAGCAGGGCCTGCGCATGGCGCGCCACCAGGGCCGCATGCTCGCGGTGCTCTTCATCGATCTGGACCGCTTCAAGAACATCAACGACACGCTCGGCCACCTGGTCGGCGACGAGCTGCTGTGCCAGGTGGCGCTGCGGCTGCGCCAGCTGCTGCCGCCGGAGGTCACGCTGGCGCGGCTCGGCGGCGACGAGTTCCTGGTGCTGATCGAGGATCTGGACGAGGCGGCCCAGGCCGCGCGCATCGCCGATGGCCTGGCCAGCGAGCTCGACCAGCCCTTCCTGATCGACGGCCACGAGCTGCATGTGACCGCCAGCCTCGGCGTGAGCCTGTATCCGCGCGACGGCAGCGACGAGCACCTGCTGCTGAAATACGCCGACACCGCGCTCTACCGCGCCAAGGCGGCCGGCCGCAACACCTACTGCTTCTTCAGCCCGGACATGGACCGCCAGGCGCATGCACGGCTGCGCCTGGAGAACGACCTGCGCCACGCGCTCGACCGCGACGAGCTGTGCCTGCACTACCAGCCGCAGTTCGATGCCCAGGGCCGGCTCTCGGGTGTCGAGGCGCTGCTGCGCTGGCGCCATCCGCAGCGCGGCATGATCAGCCCGGCCGAGTTCATCCCGATCGCCGAGGAAAGCGGCCTGATCCATCTGCTGGGCGACTGGGTGCTCGACGAGGCCTGCCAGCAGGTGCGGCAGTGGCAGCGGCTGGGGCACCCGGACATGCGGGTGGCGGTCAACCTGTCGGTGCGCCAGCTGCAGCGCCGCGGTCTGGACCAGACGGTGCGATCGGCGTTGCGCCGCAGCGGCCTGGAGGCGATGCACCTGGAGCTCGAGATCACCGAGTCCAGCATGATGGAGGATCCGGCCGGCACGATGACGCTGCTGCATGCGCTGCGCGGCATCGGCGTGCAGCTCTCGGTCGATGACTTCGGCACCGGCTACTCCAGCCTGGCCTACCTGAAGCGTTTCCCGCTGCAGCGGCTGAAGATCGACCGCTCCTTCGTCGACGGCATTCCGGACGACGGCGACGACATCGCCATCGTCGAGGCCATCGTCGCACTGGCGCGCAAGCTGAACCTGCGCATCGTCGCCGAAGGCGTCGAGACCGGCGCGCAGCACGAGATGCTGACGCGCCTGGGCTGCGACGAGATGCAGGGCTACCTGCTCGGTCGACCGATGGCCGCCGCCGAGATGGAGGCCGTGCTGGCGCGCTGCCGTGCCAGCGCCAGCGCCGACACGGGCGCCGGCCTCAGCCTCGGCGCCTGAGACAGGCCACCAGGAACTCCTCGAGGATCGGCCGGCCGTCGAGCTGCGACGGATGATGCCGGTCCTGCGCCATGAACTCCGGGTGCCACTGCATGCCGAAGACCAGGCTGGGCCCGTGCCAGCGGATCGCCTCGACCAGCCCGTCGGGCACCGAGCGCGCCTCGATCACCAGATCGCGCCCCAGATCCTTCACCGCCTGGTGGTGGATCGAGTTGATCGTCGTGCGATCCACGCCCGGATAGAGCCGCGCCAGCCCCGAGCCCGGCAGGATCTCGACCTCATGGAACTGCCGGTCGTACTGCTGCACATGCAGGTGCTGCACCTCGGAGGGCTTCTGCGTCGGGATGTCCTGGTAGAGCGTGCCGCCCAGCGCGACATTGATCAGCTGGCAGCCACGGCAGATGCCCACCACCGGCTTGCCCGCGCTGACGAAGGCGTCGAACAGATCGATCTCGTAGCGGTCGCGCACCCGGTCGCCGCGCCATTCGGGCCGCAGCGGTGTCTCGCCATAGCTCTCGGGCGCGATGTCGTTGCCCCCCTGCAGCACCAGGCCGTCGAGCTGGCTGGCGTACTCGGCCAGGCTCATCTCGCTGCGCGCGAGCATGCCCTCGCTCTCGATGGCAGGAATCATCACCGCCAGCGCACGCCCGCCCAGGACCCAGTGCGCCACCGACTGTTCAAGGTAATGCAGCGTGCGGGTGAAGACGCCGCCGATGTCGGCCACCGGAGCGGCAGGAAAGTAGATGCGGGCAGAGATGCCGATCAAGGGCGGACGGGACATGGTCAGAACATCCTTTGCGGGTCGATTCTCGCAAACCCGACGTCCCTGGTCCGCGCCGAAGTGTGGGTTTGTGTTCGACCGACCGCTCGCGAAACGGGGGGATGACCTCGCTGCTAGCATGGCGACCGAGACCTGAAAGACAGACGTGCAAGACAACGACGACTCCCGCCGCGCCATGAGCCCCCCGACCTCGCCGCAGGACCGCCCGGAGGACGAGGGCCGACCGATCTCGACGGTGATCCGTGAGCGCATCCGCGCCTCCGGCCGGCGTTTTCACGCCAACGACAACATCGCCGACTTCATCCGCCCGGGCGAGCTCGACGCGCTGCTCGACGAGGTGGCCGGCCAGATGTCGGGCGTGCTGCGCAGCCTGGTGATCGACACCGAGAGCGACCACAACACCCAGGACACCGCGCGCCGCGTCGCCAAGATGTACCTGAAGGAGGTCTTTCGCGGGCGCTACGAGCCGCAGCCCCCCGTCACCGAGTTCCCGAATGCAGAGCGTCTGGGCGAGCTGATGATCGTGGGGCCCATCACCGTGCGCAGCGCCTGCTCGCACCACCTGTGCCCGATCATCGGCAAGCTGTGGATCGGCATCCTGCCCAACGAGCACTCGGCGCTGATCGGTCTGTCGAAGTACGCCCGCCTGGCCGAGTGGGTGATGAGCCGCCCGCAGATCCAGGAGGAGGCGATCATCCAGGTCGCCGACCTGCTCAGCAACAAGATGCAGCCCGACGGCCTGGCGCTGGTCATGGAGGCCGACCATTTCTGCATGGGCTGGCGCGGCGTGCGCGATCTGGATTCCAAGATGATCAACAGCGTGATGCGCGGCGCCTTCCTCAAGGATCCGAACCTGCGCCGCGAATTCCTGTCGCTGCTGGGGCAGCGCAAGGGCTGAGCCCGACCGCACTGCCGCCGCACCACCGCACCCCAACCGCCTGCCACAGCCTGCCACTGCCCTCCCGGGCGAAGAGGAATTCCCGATGATGGTCCGTCTTCTGTACGCCAGCCGCGCCACCGCGGTCAGCCCCGAGACGATCGACGCGATCCTGGCGCAGTCGCGCACGCGCAATCCGACGCAAGGCATCACCGGCATCCTGTGCCACGGCGGCGATGTCTTCATGCAGGTGCTCGAGGGCGGGCGCGACGCGGTCAACCGGCTCTACGGCTCGATCGTGCGCGACAGCCGCCACCATGACGTGACGCTGCTGCATTTCGAGGAGATCGCCGAGCGACGCTTTGCCGGCTGGACGATGGGCGTCGTCAACCTGACCCGGGTCAATCCGTCGATCGTGCTGAAGTACAGCGCCCGGCCGGTGCTCGACCCTTTCACCGTCTCGGGACGCGCCTCGATGGCCATGCTCGAGGAGCTGATCGCCACCGCTTCGATCGTCGGGCGTGCTGGCGGCTGAGCCCGAGTCCCGGCCCCGGCCCGAACCGGCGCCGCGTCTGCTGGGCGTCGACTTCAGCAGCCGGCCCAGCCGACGCAAGCCGATCGTCGTGGCCGAGGGCCACCGGTGCGACGCATCAGGCCAGTTGCGCCTGGACCGGCTGCGCGAGCTGTCCGACTCGGCCGCCTTCACCGCCCTGCTGACCGAACCCGGCCCCTGGCTGGGCGCCTTCGATCTGCCCTTCGGCCTGCCACACGAGCTGGTCGAAACGCTGGGCTGGCCGAACGACAGCTGGGCGGCGCTGATCGCGCATTACCGGCGCCTGTCGCGCCCGGAGATCCGCGCGGCCTTCACCGCCTTCTGCGCAGCGCGACCCACGGGCTCGAAGTTCGCGCACCGGGCCTGTGACCGGCCAGCCGGCGCCTCCCCGTCGATGAAATGGGTCAATCCGCCCGTGGCCTTCATGCTGCATGCGGGCGCCCCCGCCCTGCTCGACGCCGGCTGCCACCTGCCCGGCCTGCACGAGGGCGATCGCAGCCGCATCGCGCTGGAGGGCTATCCCGGTCTCAGCGCCCGCGCCGTGCTGGGTCGGCGCAGCTACAAGAGCGACGATCCGGCACGTCAGGATGAATCCAGGCGCCAGGCGCGCCAGACACTGGTGCAGGCGCTGGAGCAGGATGCAGGCCTGCAGATCGACGCCGGGCAGCGCGCCGCGCTGATCGACGACGCGCGCGGCGACCGGCTCGATGCCGTGCTGTGCCTGTTGCAGGCCGCCCGGGCTGGCCAGCGGCCGGACTTCGGCCTGCCCGCGCGGATCGACCTGATCGAGGGCTGGATCACCGGCGTGGCCGCCGATCACTCAGACCGCCACGCCTGAGGCCGCTTGGCGTGCCAGGAAAGGCTCGATCTGCTCGACCGGCAGCGGCGGCGCCACCAGATAGCCCTGCACCAGCGTGCAGCCCTCGGCGCGCAGCGCCTCGAGCTCGTCGGGCGTCTCCACGCCCTCGGCCAGGGTGGCCATGCGCAGGCCGGTGGCCATGTCGATGATCGCGCGCACGATCACCCGGGCCTGCGGATCGCGGGTCAGCGCCTGGACGAAGCAGCGGTCGATCTTCAGCTTGTCGAAGGGGAAGCGGCGCAGGTAGGCCATCGACGAGTAGCCGGTGCCGAAGTCGTCGAGCGCGATGCGCACGCCCAGCCGGTTCAGGCCGTGCAGCTGCGCCAGCGTCGCCTCGGTCTCGTTGAGCAGCACCGATTCGGTGATCTCGACCTCCAGGCGCGCCGCCGGCAGGCCCGACTGGCGCAGCGCCCGCTCCACCAGCGCCGGCAGGTCCTGGGTCATCACCTGCACCGCCGAGAGATTGACCGCCACCGACAGCGGCCGCGACCACTGCGCAGCAATGCGGCAGGACTGCAGCAGCACCCACTCGCCGATCTCGTTGATCAGGCCGGCATCCTCGGCCACCGCGATGAACTCGGCCGGCGAGACCTGGCCCAGATCGGGATGGCGCCAGCGCACCAGCGCCTCGAAGCCGACCACGCGGTTCGCGTCAAGATCGAGCTGCGGCTGGAACACCACCGAGAGCTGGCGCAGCGCGATGGCATTGCGCAGCGCCCGCTCGAGCTGCAGGCGCCGGACCACGCCGGTGCTCATGTCGGGCGAGTAGAAGCTGGCCCGCCCGCGCCCCCCAGCCTTGGCGGCATAAAGCGCCAGATCGGCGTTCTTCAGCAACTGATCGGGCAGGCGACCGTCGACCGGTGCCAGCGCGATGCCCACACTCACGCCCATCGGCACGGTCAGCCCGTCGATGTCGACCGGCTGGCACAGCGCGGCCAGCACCCGCGCAGCAAAGCCCGCCGCCTCTTCGGACGAACGCACGCCGCGCAGCACCACCGCAAACTCGTCGCCACCGAGCCGTGCCACCGGATCGCCCGCCCGGGCCAGGGCGCGCAGGCGCTCGCCCACGCAGCTCAGCAGCCGATCGCCGACATCGTGGCCCAGCGCATCGTTGACCGTCTTGAATCGATCCAGGTCCAGGCACAGCACCGCGAAGCCGCGCGTGTCGACTTCGGCCAACGCCTCGTCGAGCAGCAGCCGAAAATGGTGCCGGTTGCTCAGCCCGGTGACCGCATCGACATGCGCCAGCGTGAACAGGCGCTGCTGCTGCTTCTTCAGCATCGCCTCGCGCATCTCCAGCTCCTCGAGCAGACGGTTGAAGCCGGCGTAGAGCTGACCGACCTCGTCGTCGCGGTCGGTGCTGACCCGGGTGCCGTAGGCATGGGTGTGGGAGACGGTGCGCATCACGTCGGCCAGCGCCACGATCGGCCGCACCACGCCGTCCTGACCGGCGATCGCCGCGGCCGCGGCCAGCCCGCCGATCAGCGTCGCGCCCAGCAGCACCAGCAGCGCCCTCAGCGCGGTGGCGCTGAAGGTCGGCGTCGCATCGATGCACAGCAGCAGCCGGCCCAGCGGCGCCCCGTCGAGCTCGACCGCGGCCACCGCATGTGCCCGGGCTGCGTCGGTGATGCCCGCCTGCAGCGCCAGCATGTGCGCCGCGCTCGGCATCGGCTCGCCAGGCGCCAGGTAGTGCGCGAACACGACGCCGCGTGCATCGCCCAGCACCGCCCAGCGCACCTCGGCCACCTGGCCGAGTGCCTCGAGCACCCGCTGCGCGGCAGCCGGATCAGCGAAGGCCAGCGCCGCGCGGGTGTTCTGCGCCAGCACCTGGGCCAGCGCCTGACCGCGCTCCTCGATCCGCTGGCGGGAAGACTGGTACTCCATCACCGTGACGACGACGAACAGCAACAGCGAGGCCAGCAGCGTCGAGCCGACCACCAGCAGACCGAGCTTGCTGCGCAGCGGCAGCAGCGCGAAGCGGCGGCGGATCCGGGGCAACAGCGGGCGGATCATGGCGAAGCCTCGCGTCGCGGTGGCACCTCGATCACGCCCACCGCCAGCGACAGCAGGTCGGACGACAGCTTCAGCCCCGCCTGGCTGGCCGCGCCGAGGTGGATCTCGAAGCGCAGCCGACCACCGTGACGCAGCAGCCCGATCATGCCGCCACGCTGCACGAAGCCCGGCTGATCGCTGACGGTCAGCACCGGCAGGCCAGTCAGCGCCACCAGGGCCAGCCCGGGCTCGGTGACGAACAGCAGATGGCAGCCCCGCGCCTCCTCGGCCCGCTGGATCGGGCGCCACTGCACGCTCACGCCCTGCAGCGGTCGGCCCTGCAGCGCGCGCAGCGCCTGCTCCAGATCATCGCGCTGACCGTACTGGCACAGCTGCATCGCCCCCTGGCGCTGGGGCGAAGCGGAGACCGGCCACTGGGTGAAGCGCGCAAAATTGGCAACGAAGGCCGCCTGCACCGCCGCCTCGTCCGGGCCGGCCTGCGCACTGCGCAGCGGCGCCAGCACCACGAGGGCCAGCGCGGTCACGAGCGGCAACAGGGCGGATCTCATCGCGGGGCGTGCGGCGCAGTCGTTTCGGTCGGGGCGCAGGGGCAGCGGGCCCGGCTCAGAAGATCATCTCGGCGTGCAGGCCGACACCCGGGCCGCTGAGAACCGCCCGCGAATAGCCCAGATCCGGATGAATTTCAACAGCCTTCGCCGCGCCAAGGCTCCAGACCCGCAGGCCCAGCGTGACATCGCGGCTGACCGCCCAGCGGGTGCTGAGGTCGACCACGGTGCGCGAATCCACTCGGGTGCCCGTGCTCACACTGCCGCGTGCGGCGGTGTGACGCACCCAGACATCCAGGCCGAGATGCGGCGTGAGGTCGATCGAGGTGCGCCAGGACAGCAGACGCGAAGGCAGACGCTCGCGCAGCCGCGTGCTGTCGCCAGCAGCGGCCGGGAACTCTTCGCCTCGGCTCCAAGCGGCGCTGAACTGCTGGCGCAGCGAGGGCAGCGGATGCCAGTCGAGCGACAGCTCCAGGCCGCTGACCCGTGCACGGCCGGGCACCCGCCTCAGCGCGGCATCGAGGTGCGGCAGCGGCAGCATCGACAGCTCGGGCGTGGTCAGTTCGACCGGGTTGAAGCTCAGTGGATCGTAGTCATGGCGGAAAAGCACCGCATCGAGCGCAAGCTGCTCGCCCCAGCGGCGCCGGACCCCCAGCTGCAGCGCACGCACCGACTCCACCACCTGACCGCTGGCGCTGCTGGCCAGCACCCGCACCGGCAGCGGATTGCCGAGCGGTCCGGGCGGGATCACCGCCACCGCCACATTGGCATCGTTCTCGCCGCGCGAGGGCACCCGCACCGCTCGCGACACAGAGGACCAGAGCGTCAGGTTCTCGTCGGTCGGTCGCCACGACAGCGCCAGGCTCGGCTGCGTGCGGGTGCCCCCGAAGAAGGTGTGATCGATGCGCAGTCCGCCCACCGCCACCAGCCGCCCACTGTCGGACGTCCAGCGGTCCTGGGCGAACAGGCGCCAGTCGTTCATCTCGCGTCGCGCCGGGGTGAAGCTGCCGTCCCCCAGGGATTCATTGTGGTCGCGGTGATGTCGCAGTCCGCCGCCCCAGGTGAGCTGGTGGCCGGATCCCTCGGGCCGCCAGGCCTGCTCGATCTCCAGGTCGGCGGTGCGACTGCGCATCTGCAGGAAACCTGCCTCGCCACCCTGTTCGGCCATCAGCAGCCCGGTCAACTTCATCGAGGAGCCGCCAGACTGCCGATGCTCCAGCGTACCGCTCAGATAAGTGCGGTCATAGTCCTGACGGGTCGGCACGGCCTCCCGGTAGGGCGGCCGCACGGTCTGGCGCAGTCGGGTGTCCCCGACTCGGGACTGCTCGATCTGGGCCTGCAGGTCCAGCCGGGTGCGGGCATCGATGCGGCGCTCCAGGCGCAACCCGGCGGTGGCGGCACGGGCGGCGTCGCGGGCCTCGCCCCCTTCGGGTGCGTCGGAGGCGCCCTGGCGCTCGACCTGCGCATGGGCTCGCCAGCCGCCCGCATCGCCGTCGAGCATGGCCCCAGCACGCAGGCCCAGGCGCAGCGAGCCCTCCGCGCCTGCCTCGACCCGGGCCGCGCGCCCGCCCCCGTCCGCAGGCCGGGTGATGATGTTGATCACCCCATTGACCGCGTTGGCGCCCCAGACCGCACCGGCCGGGCCGCGAATGATCTCGATGCGCTCGATCTCGCCCAGCGGCACCTGCTGCGTCTCCCACAGCACGCCGGAGAACAGGGGCGAGTAGATGCTGCGTCCGTCGACCAGCACCTGCAGCTTGTTCGAGAAGCGGCCGGTGTCACCCCGCACCCCGACCGCCCAGCGTCCGGCCGACAGCCGCGCCACATCCACGCCCGGCGCCAGACGCAGGATCTCCGGCAGCGAGCGCACCCCCGTGCGGGCGATGTCGTCGCGGGTGATGACAAAGACCGGCGCGGCCACATCGGCCAGGCGCTCGACCTCGCGCCCGGCGCTGACCACCTCGACGCGCATCAGATCCTCCAGCGAGAGCTCGGCCAGTGCCTTGACCCCGGCGCCAGCCTGCGCGCTGGCCGGCAGCGCCAGCCCCCCTCCCAGCAGCAGCGCCAGCACGACCAGCGGCTGCCGGGCACACGGCACCGCGCGGACAACAGGGCGAGGTCGCGATCGGTCTCGGAGGGCAGTCTTCATGGCAGAGGGAACGCAGGGCAGCGTCCGATGCAGGCAGTGGTGTCGATATCGGAGACCCTCCTGCGGTCTTGACCCTGTCTCCATGGGGCTCGACTGTCACTTTCTGGCGCATCCGCACGGTACAGCCGGGAGGCGACGACACGGCACCGGGTAAATGCCGACTGGCCGTGCGGGCCTGGGATCCGGACCATGCCCTGGATTCCAGAATGACCGGTCCCGCCTCATGATCCGCCCGAGCCCCCTTCGTCGCCTCGTCTCGCCGGCACGGCTGTCGCCGCTGATGCTGGCCCTGCTGGGCGCCCTGCCCGGCGTCGCCACCGCACAGCAGACCGCCGCCACCACCGCCGCCCTGGAGCCGGTGGTCGTCACCGGCACGACCCGCGAGCGCCGCCTCGCCGAGCTGCCCTACGCGATCAGCGCGGTCGGCGAGAGCGCGCTGCGCGACAGCGGCCCGATGATCAATCTGTCGGAGTCGATGGCGCGCGTGCCCGGCCTGGTGGTGGCCAACCGCAACAACCACGCCCAGGACCTGCAGATCAGCAGCCGCGGCTTCGGTGCGCGCGCGGGCTTCGGCGTGCGCGGCCTGCGCCTGTATGCCGACGGCATTGCGGCCACCATGCCCGACGGCCAGGGCCAGGTGGCGCATTTCGACCTCGCCGGCGCCGAGCGCATCGAGGTGCTGCGCGGGCCGTTCTCGGCGCTGTACGGCAATGCCTCCGGCGGCGTGATCGCGCTGTTCTCGAAGCCGGTGCGCGAGCGCCAGTTCGAGATCGGGCTGGACGCCGGCAGCGCCGGCCTGCGCCAGGGCCGGATCGGCTTCGCCGCGCCGCTGGGCGACGGGCTGGACCTGTCGGGCAACCTCTCGGAGATGTCGATCGACGGCTTCCGGCCGCAGAGCGGCGCCAAGCGCCGTCTGGCCAACCTGCGGCTGAACTGGAAGGGCGAGCGCGACCGCATCACCCTGGCCCTCAGCGACCAGAACCAGACTGCCGACGATCCGCTCGGCCTGACCCGCGCCCAGTTCGAGGCCGACCCCGATCAGACGGCCTCGGTGGCCACCCAGTACGACACCCGCAAGACCATCCGCCAGACGCAGGCCGGCGCCAGCTGGACCCACCAGTTCGACGCGGCCGGCGCGCTCTCGAGCACCCGGGTCTCGGCCTATGCCGGCTCGCGCGGGGTCAGCCAGTTCCTGGCGATCGCGCCGGCCACCCAGGCCAATGCACGCCACGGCGGCGGCCTGGTCGATTTCGACCGCCATTACGACGGCCTCGACGCCCGCGCGCTGTGGCACTGGGACCGGGTCGACCTGACCACCGGCCTGAGCCTGGAGCGCCAGAAGGACGATCGCCAGGGCCACGAGAACTACACCGGCACCGGCGCCAGCCAGGTGCTGGGCGTTCAGGGCCGGCTGCGCCGCGACGAGACCAACCGCGCCGACACCCGCGAGGCCTATGCCCAGGCCGACTGGGCCCTGGCCGACGCCTGGCAGGCCAGCGCGGGCGTGCGCAGCGGCCGGGTGCGCATGCAGGTGGCGGACCGCTACCTGACCAATGGCGACGATTCGGGCGAGCTGTCCTACCGCTACACCAATCCGGTGGCCGGCCTGCGCTGGCGCGCCAGCCCGGCCTGGACGCTGCATGCGGCCGCTGCGCTCGGCCATGAATCGCCGACGCTGGGCGAGCTGGCCTACCGGCCCGACGGCGCCAGCGGCTTCAACACCGACCTGAAGGCGCAGACCAGCCGCCAGATCGAGCTGGGCGCCAAGTGGCGCGAGGGCACGCTCTCGCTGGACGCCAGCGTGTTCCACATCGCCACCGACGACGAGATCGGCGTGGCGACCAATGCGGGCGGCCGCTCCTCCTTCCGCAACGTCGGTGCCACCCGGCGCTGGGGCCTGGAGCTGGGCGGCGCCTGGCGCATCCGTCCGGGCCTGCGCGCGCAGATGGCGCTGTCGCTGCTGCATGCGTCCTACCAGGATGGGTTCCTCACCTGCACCGGCGTGCCCTGCACGCTGAGCGCGGCGACCAACACCGCCGCCGTGCCGGCGGGCAAGCGCATCGCAGGCACCCAGCCGGCCTCGGGCTTTTTCGAACTGGCTGGCGCCGCCCCCTGGAGCGCCGACGGCGAGTGGGGCCTGGAGGCGCTGGCGCGCGGCCGCACCGCGGTCAACGACCTCAACAGCGACTTTGCCGCCGGTCATGCGCTGTTCAACCTGCGCTACCGCCACCGCTGGGCGCTGGATGCCGAGGGCGCGCTGGAGCTGCTGGCGCGCATCGACAACCTGGCCGACCGCCGCGTCGTCGGCAGCGTGATCGTCAACGACGCCAACGGCCGCTACTTCGAGCCGGCGGCCGGGCGCAGCGCGCTGGTGTCGCTGCGCTATTCGCGCCGCTTCTGAGCGGCTGCCGAGGCTCGCCAGCCGCAACGGAGACTTGCAGATGTTCCTCTCCTCGCGTCATCCGGTCCTGGCCTCGGCCGTGCTGGCCGTCACGCTGGCGGCGCTGTCGGCGGTGGCCGGCACCGCCGTGGCCGACCTGTTCGAGGGCGACCCCTACCAGTCACACCCCTGGCCCGACATGCGCCGCGAGTACCTCGGCCGCGACGCGCGCACCGTCTTCGACGAGCGGGTGCAGGTCAAGGGCCCGGCCTTCGCCGAGGATCCGATGAACGTGCCGATCACGGTGTCGGTGCGCGACCTGCCCGGCATCGAGCGCATCGTCGTGCTGGTCGACCGCAACCCGATCCGCAAGGTGCTCGAGTACCAGCCGGTCAGCGCGCTGCCCAGCGTGTCCTTCCGATTCAAGCTCGAGCAGGCCAGCCCGGTGCGCGCGGCGGTGCGCACCGCCGACGGCGTCTGGCACATCGGCGGCACCTGGGTCGACTCGGCCGGCGGCGGCTGCACCGTGCCCGGCAGCACCCGCAAGGACGGCAGCTGGTCGCAGACGCTCGGTCTGGTCAGCGGCCGGGTCTTCGACGCCACGCCGGCCCCCGGCGCCGAGGAGGTCTCCACCGGCAGCCGGCTGCGGCTGAAGATCATGCACCCGATGGACACCGGTCTGGTCGGCGGCATCCCGGCTTTCTACGTCAACCGGCTGAGCGTGCGCGACACGCAGGACCGCGAGCTGCTGCGCCTGCAGACCTTCGAGCCGGTCAGCGAGAACCCGGTGTTCTCCTTCGACTTTCCCGCCAAGCCGGCCGGGCAGCTGCGCATCGTCGGCACGGACAACAACGGCAACCGCATCGACGCGCGGCTGGAGTGAGCATGAGGACCGACCGGCAACTCCCGATGCGTTCCCCGCTGGCGGCGCTGCTGGCCGCCGCGCTGCTGGCCGGCGGCTTCGCGCTGCCGGCCGCCGCCGAGGCGCCGCAGGTCGACGTCGCCCGGCTCGACTACGGCCTGCAGGCGCGCGCGCTGGCCGACGGTGTCTGGGTGGTCGAGGGCGCCAACGATGACTTCTCGGTCGCCAACGGCTGCAACATCATCAATCTCGGCCTGATCGCCACCGCCGAGGGCACGGTGGTGGTCAACACAGGCACCAGCCGGCTGCACGGCCAGCAGCTGCGCGCGCTGGCCGAGCGCACCACAGGCCAGCGCATCGCGCGGGTCATCCATCTGAACCTGCATCCGGACTATTTCCTCGGCAACCAGGCCTTCGCCGATGTGCCGCGCCTGGCCACGCCGGTCACACGCGCCGGCATCGCCCGCGAGGCATCCGCCTACGAGAACAACCTCTACCGGCTGTGCAGCGACTGGATGCGCGGCACCGAGGCGCTGGCGCCTGACGCCGACATCACGCTGCCCACGGGCGGGCGCGGCCCGCTGACGGTGGGTGGGCGCCGCTTCGACCTGATCGAGCTGGACGGCCACACCGACTCCGATCTGGTGCTGATCGACCGGGCCAGCGGCGTGGCCTTCGTCGGCGGCCTGGTGTTCGTGCAGCGGGTGCCGACGACACCGCATGCCCGGGTCGAGCGCTGGCTGAGCAGCCTGGAGCGGCTGCAGGCGCTGGGGCTGCGCACGCTGGTGCCCAGCCACGGCCCGGTGCAGATCGGCCCCGAGCGCGCGGCCGAGGGCATCGCGCAGACCCGGCGCTTCCTGCAGTGGATCGACCGCAGCTTCAGCGCCTGGGCGGCGCAGGGCTGGGACATGAACGAAGTGCTGCGCGCGCCGGTGCCCGAGGAATTCCGCCAGTGGGCCGCCTTCCGCACCGAGTACGTGCGCAATGTCGCACACCTCTACCCGGTCTACGAGCAGAAGGTGCTGGCGCAGGCGCGGTCTCAGGCGCGCGGCCTGCGGTAGTGCCACCAGGGCAGCGCACGGGTGAGCGACAGCACCTCGCCGATGCGCTCGGCCGCGTGATAGCCGGGCAGACGCTCGAGCTGCTCGCGCCAGCGCGGGCCCTGCAGCACCTGGCCCAGGCGCTGCACTGCCGGGTGGTCCAGCGTCTCCTTCAGGCCGACGAGAAAATAGTCCTCCTCGACCAGCGGCACGAAGTCCAGCCCGAAGGCCTGCGCCGCGGCCTCGATGCCGAGACCCGCATCGCCCTGGCCTGAGGCCACCGCAGCAGCCACCGCCAGATGGCTGTCCTCCGCGCCCTCGTTCCAGCCGGCGAGCGTGGCGGCATCCAGCCCGGCACGCTCCAGCAGGTGGTCGGCCAGCAGCCGGGTCGCCGAGCCCGGCTGGCGGTTGACATAGCGCAGGCCGCGGCCGGCCAGATCGCTCAGCTCGCGCACGCCGCGCGGGTTGCCGGGCGAAACCATCAGGCCCTGCATCCGGCGCGTGCAGCCGATCAGCTTGTGGCGGCCCGGCTTGAGCAGCGGCTTGAGCGCCTGCGAGAACAGCGGCACCGCCTGACCGAGCGCCGGCACATGAAAGCCGGCGACCTGGCAGCGCCCCTCGGCCAGCGAGCGCAGCGCGTCCAGGCTGCCGGAGAACTTCAGCTCGATGTGCAGCCGCTCGTCCTGGCTGGCCAGCTCGCGCAGCCGCGCCAGCGCGATATCGTGGCTGGCATGAATCGTCAGCACCTGCTGCGTGCCGTCGAAGGCGTCGGCCAGCACCCGCTCAAGCTCGGCGCGCAGCGCCTCGATGTGCGGCGTCAGCCGGGTGCGCGCCTGGCGCTCGGCCCACAGCAGGCGGTCGGCGAAGGGCGTCAGCCGCGCCGGCTGGCCCTGGGCCCAGGTGACCAGCGGCTCGCCCAGCGCCTCCTCCCACTGCTTCAGCGCGCCCCAGACATGGCGGTAGGAGGCGCCCAGTGCGCGCGCTGCATGCTGGATCGAGCCGCACTCATGCACGGCGCTGAGCAGGTCGAACAGCGGGTTGCCAATGTCGGCGCCACGCTGGTCCGGCGGGCCGAAGGTGTACTGGAGATGGATGCCGCGGGTCTTCATGGGCCGCGACGATAGCGGAAAGCACGGTGCCCCGAACGCCTCAGCCGCCGCCGCGCTGCATCCAGAGATCGAAGCGGCGCATGAAGCGCTGACGATCGGGCGCCTCGACACCCGCGTCGAAGCGGAAGTCCACCGCCAGCCGCGGCAGTCGGATCAGCGCGATGCGGCGCGGCTCGAGCGCACGCCAGAAGATCGTCAGGCCGCCTGACCCGATGGGCTCGATGCGCGCCTGGCCGGGCTGCAGCGCCAGCGCGCGACCGTCGACCGCGCCGGGCAGCCAGCCCAGCCACTCGGCCTCGGTGCAGCCCTGCTCGCGCGAGAAGGCGGCGGGAACCTCGTTCACGTCCGGCCGCCGGCGTGTCAGCCGCCGGCGATCGGCGGCCAGATCGCCAGCGCGTCGCCTTCGGCCAGCACGCGTGCGGCGCGCTGCTCGGCCGCGACATAGCTGCCGTTGACCAGCACCAGATGCACCAGCGCGGGCGGCAGCTGGAAGCGCTCGATGACCGCCGCCACCGTCGAGCCGTCCGGCACCTCCAGATCGACGGCATTGCCCGGCGGGCGGTCAGCGGGCAGGTGCTCGGCCAGCATCGCGAACAGCTTGAAGGTGATCTTCATGCCGCCATCATGCCTTGGCGCGAATCGCCCCGAAGTCGCCCTGGGCCTGCGCGCAGTCCAGGTAGGCCTCCATCAGCAGCGTCGGGTCCTCGAGCAGGCGGGCCTTCCAGCCGCCCAGACGGACCTGGCCCTCGACCAGACCGCGCATCACGCCGACATGCTCGGTCCAGCCGATCGAGTTGCAGCCGACCAGGATGTCGCCGCCGAACTGCAGGCTCAGGTGCCGACCCTCCTCGCGGTCGGTCAGCTCGACATGCTGGCCACCGGGCACGCCATCCCATTGGCCGAAGGACGCCGAGATCATGCCCAGCGTGTCGAGCACGTTGATCTGCGTGACGCCCTTGAGCGTGGCGTCGCGGCCGATCATGTTCATCGCGGCCACGCGCGCCTGCTCGGCCGCGTTGGGCTGGATCGCGCTGACGATGGTGCGGCCGCTGACCTTGTCGAAGGCCTCGGCGCAGTCGCCCGCGGCGTAGATGCCCTCGACATTGGTCTGCAGCCGCTCGTCGGTCAGCACGCCGACCAGGCAGGTGATGCCCGAATTTTCGAGGAAGCCGATGTTCGGCCGCACACCGGTGGCACTGATGACCAGGTCGGCGGGCAGATGCTCGCCGCTGGACAGGCGCACCGTCATCGGCGTGACCGGCACATGGTCCTCGATGCCCCCGGCCTCGGCCAGGCGGTCGAGCAGGTCGGGCGCGCGGCGCTCGATCGCCTCGACACGGGTGCTGGTGAACACCCGCACGCCCTTCTTCTGGCACCAGTCGCGGATCATGGTGCCGGCGGTCGGCCCCATCATGCGCGGCACCATCCGGTCGCCCATCTCGACCACGGTCAGCTCGACGCCACGCTGCTGCAGCGCCTCCATGATGATGCAGCCGATGAAGCCGGCGCCCATCTGGATGACCTTGGCGCCCGGGCGCGCCAGTGCGGCGATCGCGCGGGCGTCCTTCAGCGTCCAGCACGGATGCACGCCGCGGCCGTGAATGCCAGGAATCGGCGGCGAGGCCGGCGACGAGCCGGTGGCGATCAGCAGCCGGTCGAAGGTCAGCGTGCTGCCGTCGTCGAGCTCGACGCTGCGCGCCTGCACATCGACCCGCTTCGCACGACCGCGCCGCAGCGAGATGCCCAGCCGCTCGTAGTGGCCCTCGCCGTGGCGCAGGTGCGTGCCCTCCTCGCCGACCTTGCCGATCAGCAGGTAGGGAATCGCCATGCGCGAGTACGGAGCCTCCGGCTCGTCGCCGATGACGATGACCTCGTCATGCGGCGCGTGCTTGCGGATCGTCTCGGCCGCGATGACGCCGGACGGGCCGGCCCCCAGGATCACGTGCCTCATCGTCTTGCGTCCTTCGTGCTCAGAGGCCCAGGCGCTCGCGCGTCTCGGGCTTCAGGCGGCCTTCCGTGTCCCAGCCGCGGATCTCGTAGTACTTGGGCAGCATTTCCGGCAGCTTGTTGACCAGGCCCTTGGCCGGACCGGTCTGCGCAGGCTCTTCGAGCAGGCGCTTGGGCAGGGTGTCGTCCTTGGCGGTGAAGCCGGCGCGGTTGTTGAAGTCGCGCTCCATGTTCCAGATGCGCTCGCCGATCTGGTTCAGGTTCTCGAGCGTGAACTCCTCGCCGCAGGCGGCGGCCACCTGCGGCTGCACGTCAGCCAGCGTCCAGGCGAAGCTGGTGAAGATGCAGATGCCGGCGGCGTCGAAGGCGGCGGTCGCGTCCTGGAAGGCCATGACCAGCTCCGGCTTGCCCTCGGCGGTCAGCGGGTCGGTCTTGACCGGGATGCCCAGCACCTCGGAGGCGATGGTGTAGGAGCGCAGGTGGCAGGCGCCGCGGTTCGAGGTGGCGTAGGTCAGGCCCATGCCCTGCACGCCGCGCGAGTCGTAGGCCGGGAACTCCTGGCCCTTGACGCTCATCGACAGGTCCGGGTGGCCGTACTTCCTGCACAGGCGGGCCGAGCCCTGGGCGATCTCGACGCCGAAGCCCTCGCCCCGGGCGGTGATCTCGGCGAAGTGGGCCAGCGCGCGCGCATCGCCGAACTTGGCGTCGATGCCCAGCTGCTCCTGGGTCAGCACGCCCATCTCG
>JBJOPV010000006.1:0-34282 GCA_046050625.1 Pseudomonadota bacterium | reverse complement strand
CTGATGACTGCAGAGCCGGTGCGGCGGCCCCGGAAACAGCAACGCCAACCGTTTTTGGCGGTTGGCGTCGATGTCGAAATCATTCGGTGGCGCGCCCGGCTGGGATCGAACCAGCGACCCTTGGCTTCGGAGGCCAATACTCTATCCACTGAGCTACGGGCGCGGAGATTGCGATTCTAGCATTGTTTGCAGCGCTGCGCGCATGCAACAAATCCCCGTCAGGCCACGGACTATAATTCGCGGGTTTTGCGCCCCCGGCCAATCCCACCGCCAGAGAGCAGCGCCCTCACCGCTTTCCAACATTCCCGTGCAGCCCGAGGAACCCATGAGCCAACACCACGACGAGCACCACAGCCCGATCAAGACCCCGAAGCAGCTGATCCTGGCGGTGATCTTCGCTTTCCTGGTCCCGATCTTCGTGATCGCGCTGCTGGTGCGCGATGTCGGCAGCGACCGACGCAACGGCGCCGGCAGCGATGCGATGAGCGAGCAGGCGGTGGCCGAGCGCATCCGCCCGGTCGCCAAGGTGGCGATCAAGCTCGAAGGCGGTCCGCTGAAGACCGGCGAGCAGGTCTTCAAGGCACAGTGCGCGGCCTGCCACGAGGCCGGTCTGGTCGGTGCGCCGAAGTTCGGCGATGCTGGCGCCTGGGGTCCGCGTCTGGGCCAGGGCTTCGAGGCGCTGGTGAACTCCGCGCTGAAGGGCAAGGGCAACATGGGCGCCCAGGGCGGCGGCGATCACAGCGATCTGGAGATCGCCCGCGCCGTGGCTCACATGGCCAACGCCGGCGGTGGCAAGTTCGAGGCCCCGAAGGCCCCGGAAGGCGCTGCTTCGGCGGCGAACTGATCACGCACCGATCGCGAGCAGATCCAGGGTCTCTCGCTCTTTTTCTCGAAAAAGCCGGCGCCGCCGGCTTTTTTCATGCCCGCTGCGGGCTCAGCACATGGCCGCAGCGCACCGGCAGCGTGGCGGAGACCACCTCCTCGGGCTGCCAGCGCCCGGCCAGCACCTCGTCGGCCGCCAGATCCATGTCGGCGGAGGCGACCAGACCCAGGCCGAACCCGGTGTCGAGGAAGAGCCGCCCCTGCTCGTCGACCAGCACCGCGCGCACGGCTTCGACACCCAGCGGCCGGCCGGTGTGGGTCTCGATGCCCAAAGCACCGGCCATGTCGCGCTGCAGCCGCAGCACCCAGGGCGCCGCCTCCAGCTCGACGAAGACCTGCTGCGGGCCGTTCTGGAAATACCAGCATCCGGCCGCGTCGGCCTCGTAGTTGCGGCCAATGAACTCGCGCAGCTTGTCGTGCACCACCCGGCTGCCCTTGGACTGCGGGAAAGGCCCGGCCGCCTGCGTGCGGTCGTCGCGCATGTACCAGTCGCCGCGCGCATCGAGCGCCAGCCAACCCCGGCAGGCGGGAACATTCGGCCACTTGCGCAGGGCCGCCTTGACGATCTCATCCATGCCGCGGCATCTTGCCTCAGATCCGCGGGCACTCACACGGTGCGACCCTGCAGCCAGTCGCAGACCTGCTGCGGCAGCGCGCGCACATCCCCCGGCCAGGCGCCGCTGGCGAAACCGACATGGCCACCGTGCGCCGGCTGCCACAGCTCGACCGCACGGCCCGCCTCGTGCGGCGCCGGCAGACTGTCGGCGGGCACGAACGGGTCGTTGCGCGGATTGATCACCAGCGCCGGCACGCGGATCTCGGCCAGCCGGTGGCGGCTCGAGGCGCGCCGCCAGTAGTCGTCGACGCCGGCAAAGCCGTGCAGCGGGCCGGTGAAGACATCGTCGAACTCGCGCAGGTCGCGCGCCGCACGCAGCCGTTCGGCATCGAACAGGCCCGGATGCTGCGCCAGCTTGGCTAGCGCCTTGGGCTTCATCGTGCGCAGGAACATCGGCGTGTAGATGCGCCGGTTCAGGCCGCGGCCGATGGCGTCGCCGGCGGCCGCCAGATCCAGCGGCGCGCAGACCGCAGCGATCGACTGCACCTGGCGCGTGGCCCGCTCGCCACTTTCCTGCGCCCAGCGCAGCAGCGCGTTGCCGCCCAGCGAGACGCCGACCGCATGCACCGGCCCCGGGCGCCCTGGCGTCAGTCGCGCCAGCATCCAGCCGATCTCCTCGAAATCGCCGGAATGGTAGGCGCGCGGCGCCCGGTTGAGCTCGCCGGAGCAGCCACGGAAATGCGGCAGCGCGCAGTCCCAGCCTCGCTGCGCGGCGCACTCGGCGAAAGCCTGCGCGTAATGGCTGGACGAGGAGCCTTCCAGACCGTGGAAGATCACCAGCAGCGGCGCCTGCGGGTCTGAGGACGGCGGCAGCCGATCGACGTCGATGAAGTCGCCGTCCGGCGTGGTCCAGCGCTCGCGCGCCCAGACCGGCGGGCGCCCGGGCGCATGGCGGCGCGAGAACAGCGCCGGCCAGATCGTCTGCAGCTGCCCGCCGGGCAGCCAGACCGGTGCCGGCGGCAGCGGCCCCGGGGAGGCGGCGGCCGCGTTCAATGCAGCATCGAGGGCTCGTCGCCGACTTCCTGCCCCGCGCTCTCGCCCGCCGGGCTGGCGTGGTGCACCATCAGGCGCCAGCCCTGCGGCGTCTTGACGAAGACATGCGTGGCCAGCACCCAGGCGCTCTGCGTGCCCTCGGGCGTCTCGATGCGCAGTTCCTCCAGCACATGATGGACAGCGCTGTTGCCGACCACCAGCCGGCGCACCTGGGCGATGCGCAGGTTCAGCCCGCCGCCCTGCAGCAGCGCCTCGTAGCCGGCGCGGATCGCATGCAGCCCGAGCAGGCGCGGGCCCGACGGGTGGATGCAGGCGATGTCGTCGTCATCGGCCCAGACCGCCATCACCCGATCCAGGTCGCCGCGCTGCAGCGCCTCGTAGAACTGGGCCTCGGTCTCGTCGGGCGTGGTCATCAGCGCGACCTTGGGCGGCTTGACAGGCATCGAAGCGTCCTCGTCTCAGCGTCAGCGGAGTCAGCGGAAGACCACGGTCTTGCGACCGTTGAGCAGCACGCGGTGCTCGACATGCCAGCGCACCGCACGCGCCAGCACCACGCACTCCACGTCGCGACCAACCGCAGTGAAGTCCTCCGGGCTCAGCGTGTGGTCGACGCGCTCGACGTCCTGCTCCAGGATCGGGCCCTCGTCGAGGTCGGCGGTCACGTAATGGGCGGTCGCGCCGATCAGCTTCACGCCGCGCTCATGCGCCTGGTAGTAGGGCTTGGCGCCCTTGAAGCTGGGCAGGAAGCTGTGGTGGATGTTGATCGCGCGGCCCTGCAGGAACTGGCACAGCTCGGTGCTGAGGATCTGCATGTAGCGCGCCAGCACCACCAGGTCGATGTCGAGCTCGGTGAACAGCGCCTCGATGCGCTGCTCCTGCTCGCGCTTGACCGCGGCGCTGCTGCCGGTGGGCAGCGGCAGGTGGTGGAACGGAAGCCCATAGCTGGCGGCCAGCTCGGCGAAGTCGGGATGGTTGGAGACGATGGCCGGGATGTCGACCGGCAGCTGGCCGCTCTTCCAGCGGAACAGCAGGTCGTTGAGGCAGTGGCCGTGCTTGCTGACCAGCAGCATCATGCGCGGACGGCGCGCCAGGCTGCGCACCTGCGCGTTCATCGCGTACTGCTGGCGCACATGGCCGAACAGGCGGTCCAGCGTGCCGGCGTCGGCCAGGTGGTCCGGCGCCTCGAAGTGGACCCGCATGAAGAACAGCCCGGTCGCATCCTCGCCGAGGACGTCGCCGAACTGCTGCGAGTCGATGATGTTGCAGCCCGCCTGGAACAGCAGGCCGGAGACGGCGTGCACGATGCCCTTGGCATCGGGACACGAGAGGGTGAGAACGAATTCGCGGGTCATCGGCATGGTGGCGCGGATTCTACGCAGCAATGCTGCAGCGCCGCTTCAGCGACTCTTCAGCGCACCACCCGCAGTCCGGCGACAGGGTGGTCGAGCTCGCGCTCGGCGGCCGCGACGCGCTGCAGCAGCGCGGTCTCGACCCGGGGCGGTGCGACCTCCGCCAGACAGCGGGTGTGCCCCAGCGGGCAGACGCGCTGGAAGCACGGCGCGCAGTCCAGGCCCAGCTCGTCGCGCAGCCAGATCACCTCGGCGCGCGCGTTCAGCGGCGGGGTGTGCTCCGGGCTGGTCGATCCGAAGACGGCCACCTGCGGCAGGCCGAAGGCTGCGCCCACATGCATCAGGCCGGAGTCATTGCTGACCAGGCCGCGCGCGCCGGCCACCAGTGCCATCGCCTCGTCGAGCGTGGTGCGTCCGGCCAGCACCTGCACGCCGGCGCCGGCCTCGTCGGCGATGCCCTGCGCCATCGCCGCCTCCTTGCCCGAGCCCAGCAGCACGACCGGCTGGCCGGACTGCCGGTGCAGCGTGCGCGCCAGCGTGGCGTAGTGCGAGGCCGGCCAGCACTTGGCCGGACCGTATTCGGCGCCCGGCGCCATCGCCCAGTAGCCACGGCGCGTCAGGCCCAGGCCGGTCAGCACCTTGCGCACCCGCTCAGGGGGCAGATGCAGCACCGGATCGGGCACCGCGTCGGGCGGCAGCGCCGGTGCGTCCGGCGCCTCGGCCAGCGCGCGGTAGAAGGCAACCATTGGTGGCCTCGCCTCGGCCGGATTCGGGCGACGGCGGTTCAACAGCAGCGGCCGGCCCTCGCCCTGGTAGCCGACGCGCTCAGGCGTGCCGGCAAACCAGGGCAGCAGCGCCGCCTTGATCGAGTTCGGCAGCACATAGGCACGCTCGAACTGCCCAGCCCAGCCGCGACCCAGCCGCCAGCGCGCCTTCAGGTCAAGCCGGCCATGCGCAAACGGCAGGGCGACCACCTCGGCCACCTGCGGCATCGCACGGTAGACCGGCGCGACCCAGGGCAGCGCCGCCACCGTGAGCGTCTCGCCGCGTGCAGCCAGCGCCGCCAGCAGAGGCTGGCTCATCACCGCGTCGCCGATCCACTGCGGCGCGACGAGCAGCGAGCGCGTCATCGAGGCGGCAGCCGGCTCAGTGGTGGGACGGCATCTTCTCGCCGGCCTTCAGGCGATAGACGGTGCCGCAGTACGGGCACTTCGCTTCGCCGCCGTGCGACAGGTCCACGTAGACCTTGGGATGCTGGTTCCACAGCGTCATCTTCGGGTTCGGGCAGAAGACCACGCCCGGGCCTTGCAGGTCCGAGGCCAGCACCTCGACGACCGCCTTGTCCTTGTTGTCGCTCATGTCGATCGCTCCTTGAATGATCAGGCGTTCACCGGCGTCAGCCAGTGCGCGTACTTCGGATTGCGGCCGCCGACGATGTCGAAGAAGGCCGACTGGATCTTCTCGGTGACGGGGCCGCGGCTGCCGATGCCGATCTCGATGCGGTCGAGCTCGCGGATGGGCGTCACTTCGGCGGCGGTGCCGGTGAAGAAGGCCTCGTCGGCGATGTAGACCTCGTCGCGGGTGATGCGCTTCTGCACCACCTCCAGACCCAGATCCTGGGCGATGTGGAAGATGGTGTTGCGGGTGATGCCGTTCAGGGCCCCGGCCGACAGGTCGGGCGTGTAGATCACGCCGTTCTTCACGATGAAGATGTTCTCGCCGGCGCCCTCGGACACGAAGCCGCTGGCGTCGAGCAGCAGCGCCTCGTCATAGCCGTCGTCGGTGGCCTCGGCGTTGGCCAGGATCGAGTTGGTGTAGTTGCTCACCGCCTTGGCCTGCGTCATCGTGATGTTGACGTGGTGGCGGGTGTAGCTGGAAGTCTTGACGCGGATGCCGCGCTTCAAGCCTTCCTCGCCCAGATAGGCGCCCCAGGGCCAGGCCGCGACCATCAGGTGGATGGTGTTGTTCTTGGCGCTGACGCCCAGCTTCTCGGAGCCGACCCAGGTCAGCGGGCGCAGGTAGCCGCTGGCCAGCTTGTTGTCGCGCACGACGGCCTTCTGGGCCTCCTCGACCTGCTCGATCGTGAAGGGGATCTTCATGCGCAGGATCTTGGCCGAGTTGAACAGGCGCTCGGTGTGCTCGCGCAGGCGGAAGATCGCCGTGCCGTTCACGGTCTCGTAGGCGCGCACGCCCTCGAAGGCGCCGCAGCCGTAGTGCAGCGTGTGGGTCAGCACATGGATCTTGGCGTCGCGCCAGTCCACCATCTGACCATCCATCCAGATCTTTCCGTCTCGGTCGTGCATCGACATGGTTCTCTTGCCTTCTCGGTCGCTTCAGCTTCAGGTCGGGGAGCGGGATTGTACGGTGCCGACCGCACCGGCCGACGGGCTTGGCGGGCGCGGCCCGAGCTTGGCGCCCACCATCGCGCGCAGCCGGTTCGGCGGTACCGGATGCGGCAGACCGTGCACATCGGGCTCGTGCGGCGCGAAGGTCGATCCGGTCGGATCGCCTGGCGGGAGCTGGTGGAGCAGCAGCACCGCCGGCACCGGCTGGCCGAAGATGCCGCGCAGCAGCCGCACCGGCGCCAGACCGTCGGCGCCGCTGGGCAGACGGGCATCGGCGATCAGCAGCGCCGGCACCTGGGGCTGCACCGCGGCCCAGGCCGCCAGCCCAACCGGCGACGCGAAGGCGCTGACCGTGGCCTCCCAGCCGCGCAGCAGGCCCGCGACCCCCGGTTCGGCGGCCGCCGCCTCGCCGATGCACACCACATGGATGCCCTGCAGCGTCGGAAGGGGTCGAGGCGGCGTGGGCGGCATCCGGCTCGCCGCCTCGATCTGCGCCGCACTGGCCAGCGGCAGCTGCAGCGTGAAGACCGTGCCATGGCCAGGCCGCGAACTCACCCGCAGCGGCAACGCCATCAGCAGCGCCAGCCGGCGCACGATCGCCAGCCCCAGCCCGCGGCCGCGGCGCGGCACCGGCTCCTCGGTCGCGGCCTCGCCCTCACCCGACCCGACCTGGTAGTACTCGTCGAAGATGCGTGGGAGCTGCACATCATCGATGCCGCGTCCGGAGTCCCAGACCTGCAGCAGCAGCCCCTCGGGACGCAAGCGGCAGCTCACCAGCACCCCGCCGTCCTCGGTGAAGCGGATCGCGTTCGACAGCAGGTTGCGCAGGATGCGCTCGACCAGCACCGGATCGGCCAGCGCCGCATGGCGCCCGCCCCGGAAGGACAGCGACAGCCCCTTGTCGAAGGCCTGCGGCTCGAAATGCGGCGTCAGCCGCGCATAGACCTCACGCAGATGAAAGGCCCGTGCATCGACCTTCACCACGCCGGCATCCAGGCTGCTCAGGTCGAGCAGCCGGTCGAACAGGTGATCGAGCGACTCGATCGCGCCGGCCAGCTGACCCAGCGTCTCGTCCAGGCCCGGATCGCGGTTGCGCAGCTGCAAGGACTTGGTGAACAGCACCAGCGCATGCAGCGGCTGGCGCAGGTCATGGCTGGCCGCGGTGAAGAAGCTGGTGCGCGCCCGGGTCGCCGCCTCGGCCACCGACCGGGCCTCCTCGGCCGCCTCCTTCTCGGCCGCCAGCTCGGCCATCAGCAGCGCGGTGCGGTCACGCAGCACCTGCTGGGTCAGGAAGAGCCGGCGGTGATGCAGCCCCAGCAGCGAGGCCCCCAGCAGCAGCATCGCCACCAGCGATGCCCGCAGCATGTCGACAGGCGGCATCAGCACCGCCACCAGCACCGGCAGACCCGCCAGCCCGGCCTGAAGCCAGGCACGCCCCAGGGGCGCAGCGGGCGACCCCAGGCACAGCAGCGCGACCGGCACCAGCAGAGCCAGCCTCAGGGGATCGTCCGCCCGCGGCACCAGCCAGGCCGTCGCCAGCCCCCAGGCCAGCACCGCCAGCAGCCACAGCCGCCTGACCCGCAACGCGAACGACGACGGCCGTGCAGAGGTGGACATGGCCGCCATCAGGACAGGAAGTCCTCCGACAGGTCGCTCATCAGGCCAACGGCCAGCACCGCCTGAGTGCGCGAGGTCACCCCAAGACTGCGCAGCACCGCCGCCACATGATCCTTGACGGTCTCGACGGAAATGCCCAGATCGCGCGCGATCAGCTTGTTCGACTTGCCGTGCAGCAGCAGCTGCATCACCTGGCGCTGACGTGGCGTCAGGCCGAGATCGGCCAGCGAGCCGCCGGTCGAGGTCGCGCCCAGGCCCTTGGCGCGCGCACGCGCTTCCGAGCGCAAGGCCTGGCCGGCCGCCACACCAGGCAGACCGACCAGCCCCGCCGACAGCCCGCCCCCGCGCTCGGCCGATGCAGCCAGCGGCAGGACCGGGCTCGGCTCGACCCGGTCGGTCGGTGTGACCTGCGGCATGTAGATGCCTCCCGACATCACCAGATGGACCGCGTCCTGCAGCAGCTCGTTGCTGGAACGCTTGGGCACGAATCCCATCGCACCCGCATCGATCGCGCGCAGCGCATCACCAGGGCGCTCCGAGGCCGACACCACCATCACAGGCAGCGCGGGGTGGTCGCGGCGCAGCTCGGCCAGCAGCTCGAAGCCGTCGGCATCGCCCAGCTGCAGGTCGAGCAGGATCAGATCGAAGTCACGGCGTCTGGCCAGCAAGGCACGGCACTCGGCCGCGGACTCGACGGTGATCGCCTCGATGCCATGGTCGATCTGCAGGATGACGCTCTGCATCGCCGACAGGATCAGCGGATGGTCATCGATCAGCAGCACTTTCATCGGCAGACTCCACGGGCTCCACGGACAGGTCCAGCCCAGACAGGCGAGGCGCCGCGCCGGACGGACCCGATGGTAGCGCCGGCCAGCGCCAGCCCGCATCACGCAGGATCCCCACAAAGGAGGAAAGCAGGCCATCTGCTTCATGACTTGTGCTACAGAAATCCGCCGCCAGCGGTAACAGAAAGCTGACAACTCGCAACGAAGAGCAAAAACCTGCAATACCCTAGGAAGTGCCATGCTACTATCCCCAGAATAAGTGGTAATAGGCGCTATTTCTGCATAATTGATAAATTTTCCCGGCTTTTACAGGCAATGAAACGCCCGACTTCGGATCACGAATATCACCAGCAGCATCAGTGTTCCCGCCAGTGGCGCCCCTTCCTGTTCTGCCTCGGACAGGAACTGGCCGAGCGTCTCGGCCCGGATGGCGCGCGCGCACTGATGCGCCGGCTCGGCGGCGCGATGTCGCGCGAGCGCCCGTTGCCGGCGCTGGAACTGCTGCCCGACCTGGAAGCCGCCATGAACACGCTCTGGTCCGACATGGACTGGGGCTGGGTGGAACTGCAGGACACCGGGGATGCGCTGCGCATCGTGCACCACTGCGCCCCGCTGGACGCGGCTTTCGGCGTGTCGGCACGGGCCTGGTCGGGCGCACTGCTCGAGGGTGCCTACGAGCAGTGGCTGAAGACCGCAGGCGCCGGCGAACGCTTGAGAGTGCGGCAGATGCCGGGCAGCAGCAGTGCGCCGGACACCACGCTGGTCTTCGTGCTGACCTCCTGAACCGGTCTCTGCCGACCAGTCCGCCCAGCTCAGCGCAGCACCCGCCTTGACCACCGCCCACAGGGAGCCCGAAGATGAACATCGGCGACGACATCAGCAACCTCCTGCGTCAGATCGGTCCGGAGGCCGGGATCTATCAGGACGTGAGCAAGTACAACGCGGCACGCGGCGGCCAAGGCCGCCGCGGCCTGTTCGGCCGCACCCAGCCCGCACCGCTGGCTCCCCCGGCCGAGTCGACACCAGTCCTGGCCGAGCCCGCCGGCGAGGAAACTGCACCAGAAACTGCACCGGCCGGGGTTGCCGCGAGCCTGGAAATTGCACCCGTCACCTTGGCGGATGAATCTTTTCCCACGGAACTGACAGATATTCGCGCCGATCCTGCGGAAATCTCCACAGACGCCACTGCCCGGATCGAGGCCCGATGCGCTCCGGCGCAGGCGGGCGCAGCAACACCTGTTGCATCCCTGTTGCAAGCACCGGTCGCCCGCACGGAACCAGCCCCGACACTGGTTGCCGAGGTTCCGGCCACGCCGGCCCGGCCGACATCGCTCTCCAGCCTGGCGCGCCGGCTCAGCGGCGACGTTCGGCCGGCCGACGGACTCGATCTCTCCGCACTGGGCGAGAGCCCGGCCGGCACCTCGCGAGAACCTGCTGCCACGCCGACGCAGCGGCTCGATCGACTGTTCGACCGGCTCGCCTCGTCGCTGTCCCGATGAGCGCGGGCCGGCCTGTTTCCCGCTGATGCCCCCGACTCCATGGCCGAATTGCCGCGCCTTCGTTCGCTGAGATCCCGGTTGAAGCCGCAGCGCTCGCGTGCCCACCCCCGGCAGCCGATGCATGCGCGCACGCTGCTGAACTCGCTGTGGCCGATCACCGGCTGGCAGCTGTGGCAGCACCGTGCGCTGCAGGCCGGGCTGTTGCTGTGCGGCCTCTTCCTGATGGTCACCGTGATGTCGGTGCCGCTCGAGCTGGAGGAGCAGTTCGTCTTCGGCGTGCTGTGCTTCGCCTGCACCTGGGTGCTGAACAAGTACCCCGGCCGGCTGATCACGCTGGTGATGACCTTCGTGTCGCTGACCGTCTCCACACGCTACCTGTACTGGCGGCTGACCGAGACCATGCACATGGACAAGGCGGTCGACATCTTTTTCGGCACCGGCCTGATCGTGGCCGAGATCTACGCCTGGGTGGTGCTGGTGCTGGGCTTCATCCAGACGATCTGGCCGCTGCAGCGCCGCCCGGTGGCGCTGAACCTGCCCATCGAGGACTGGCCGCATGTCGACATCTTCATCCCGTCCTACAACGAGCCGCTGAAGGTGGTCAAGCCGACGGTGCTGGCGGCGATGGCAATCGACTGGCCGATCGACAAGCTGCACATCCACATCCTGGACGACGGCCGGCGCGAGGAGTTCAAGCAGTTCGCCGAGGAGGTCGGCGTCCACTGGGTGATCCGCAACCACAACCGCCATGCCAAGGCCGGCAACATCAACGAGGCGCTGAAGAACACCCACGGCGAGTTCATCGCCATCTTCGACTGCGACCACATCCCGACGCGCTCGTTCCTGCAGATGACGATCGGCTGGTTCTACCGCGATCCGAAGCTGGCGATGCTGCAGACGCCGCACCACTTCTTCTCCCCCGATCCCTTCGAGCGCAACCTGGGCACCTTCGGCCGCATCCCCAACGAGGGCGAGCTGTTCTACGGTCTGGTGCAGGACGGCAACGACTTCTGGAACGCGACCTTCTTCTGCGGCTCCTGCGCGGTGCTGCGGCGCGCGCCGCTGCTGGAGGTGGGCGGCGTGGCGGTCGAGACCGTCACCGAGGATGCGCACACCGCGCTGAAGATGCACCGCCGGGGCTACACCACCGCCTACATCTCGATCCCGCAGGCCGCCGGCCTGGCCACCGAGAGCCTGTCGGCGCACGTGGGCCAGCGCATCCGCTGGGCGCGCGGCATGGCGCAGATCTTCCGCACCGACTGTCCGCTGCTGGGCCCGGGGCTGACGCTGGCGCAGCGGCTGTGCTACTCGAACGCGATGCTGCATTTCTTCTACGGCATCCCGCGGCTGGTCTTCCTGACCGCACCACTGGCCTATCTGTTCTTCGGCGCGCATGTCATCCAGGAGAGCGCGCTGATGATCGCCGCGATGGCGCTGCCCCACCTGTCGCATGCCAACCAGGTCAACTCCCGGGTGCAGGGTCCGTTCCGGCACTCCTTCTGGGCCGAGGTCTACGAGGCGGTGCTGGCCTGGTACATCTTCCGGCCGACGCTGTATGCGGTCATCAATCCGAAAGCGGGCAAGTTCAACGTCACGGCCAAGGGCGGCTACATCGAGCGCGACTATTTCGACTGGGGCATCGCGCGGCCTTATGTGGTGCTGCTGAGCGTGAACATGGCCGGCATGGCGATCGGCCTGCTGCGACTGGCCGCGCTGCAGTTCGGCTGGGGCGACCTCGGCGTGCCGGGCATGGACTACAAGCTGCACGACAGGCAAGACCAGATGGAGACGGTCGCGCTGAACATGCTGTGGACCGTCTACAACCTGATGATCCTCGGTGCGGCGGCGTCCGCCGCGTCAGAGACCCGCCAGGTGCGCCAGTCGCACCGGGTGCAGTTCGGGCTGCCGGTGCGGCTGCAGGGCCCGGACACCGCGCCCTTCCATGCCGAGACCGAGGATTTCTCGGAAGGTGGGCTGAAGGTGCGCATGCCCGATGGCCTGGCCTTCGAGCGCGACACCCGGCTGACGCTGTGGATGGAGCGCGGCGACGAGCCGCCCCGCTTCAGCGCCCGCGTCGCCTTCCGCAACGGTCGCTCGCACGGCCTCAGCTTCGAGGACATGTCGCTGGAGCAGCAGATGGACCTGGTGCAGTGCACCTTCGCGCGCGCCGACACCTGGCTGGGCGTGCAGGACCGCCACCATCCCGACCGACCCGCCTATGCGCTGGCCGAGGTGTGCCGACTCGGCCTGCGAGGCTGCGCGCAGGTCTTCCTGCGCCGCAACGGTGGCACCGTGCCGCCGGCCTCGTCCGCGTCCGCATGATGAGGCGGCTGCCCAACCTGAAGGCCACGCTGGCGGCGGTGGCCCTGTCCCTGCTGGCGCCGTGCTGGGCTGGCCAGACCCGGGGCCTGCCTGAGCGTGCCGAGCCTGCGCGGAGCACCGCCAGCGCGGAGCAGCCGGCCCGACCGGCCTCGCAGACGCTGCCCGCGCCCGAGACGGCAGGCCGCCTGAAATCCACCGTGCGTCGCAGCGCCGAGGGCCGTGAGCTGATGCTGCCCTTCAGCCAGATCGGACAGGTGCACCATCCGCACGAGGTGCGTCGCGGCCAGTTCCGCCAGCGGCTGCATTTCGAGCTGCGCACCGACGAGCTGGTGCGCCGCGCAACCCTGCAGCTGATCCTGGCCCCCTCGCCCGACCTGCTCGGTCGCAACGATCTGCTGGTGGTGAAGCTCAACAGCGAGACGGTCGGACGGATCGCGGTGCCTCAGGCCTCCGGGCTGGACCGCTCCGGACAGTTCATGACGCAGCTCGACCTCGACCCGAAGCTGCTGACCGACAGCAACGAGCTGACGGTGCAGTTCGCCGCACCGCCGCAATGCGACAGCGCGGAGTTCCCGCGGGCCAGCATCAATGGCTACTCGCGCGTGCAGCTGGCGATGCAGCCGCTGCCGCTGGCCAATGACCTGTCGGTGCTGCCCTCGCCCTTCTTCGACCGCCGCGATGCCAGCCGCACCGAGGTGATGCTGGTCACCTCGGACCGGCCGGACAGCACGACGCTGCAGGCGGCCGGGCAGCTGGCGTCCTGGTTCGGTGCGCTGGCCGGACATCGCGGTGCACGCATCCGCTCGCGCGCCGACCTGCCTGCAGGCCACGCCATCGTGCTGGCCACCCCACAGGACCGTCCGGCCGATGTCAGCCTGCCACCGATCACGGGCGCCACCGTGGTGCTGGGCAGCCATCCCTCGCGCGCCGGGGCCAAGGTGCTCTACCTGCTCGGCCGTGATGGCGCCGAGCTGCGCCGGGCGGTGGAGGCGCTGATGCGTGGTCAGCTGCCCGCCCAGGGCAGCTCGGCGGTGATCGACACGCTGCCCGAAGTGGCGCCGCGCCAGCCTCATGACGCCCAGCGCTGGACAAGCACCCACCGGCCGGTGCGCTTCGACGAACTGATGCCGCAGGAACGGCTGGGTTTCTCCGGCACGCTGCCGGACTCGATGCAGAACTCGATGACGCTGTCGCTGCAGATGCGCCTGCCACCCGACCTGTTTCCGTGGCGGGAACGGGTGGTTCCGGTCGACCTGCGCCTGACCCACTCGCCGCGTCCGTTCAGCGATCCGCGACCGGAGCAGGCCCGCATCGAACTGCGCCTGAACAACGAGCAGCCCCTGCTCGACGAGAACCTGGCCGCCAGCCAGCCGCGGCGCTGGATCGAGCAGCTGTGGCAGCAGATCAGCGGCGACACGACAGTCCAGCGCGAACACCATCACCGGATCCGCCTGCCGGTCGAGAGCCTGGGCACGCGCTCCTACAACGCGGTCAACATCCGCATCGACCACGGCCCCTTCGACGAGCAGGCCCAGTGCCTGCGCGAGGCGCAGGCCGAGAACAGCCAAGGCGGTCGCCCCGACGAGGCCTGGGGGCGCCCCTCGACCATCATCGATGGCAGCTCGACGGTCGACTTCTCGGACGTGCCGCACTACCTGCGCATGCCCGACCTGGCCGCATTCGCCAATGCCGGCTTCCCCTTCACCCGCATGGCCGACCTGTCCGAGACCGCGATCGTGCTGCCGGACCTGCCGATGCGCGAGGAAATCGACGCGATGCTTGGCGTGGCCTCCCGCCTGGGCGAAGGCAGCGGGGCCGCCGGGCGCCTGCTCGAGGTGGTGCGGGTGCGCGAGATCGACCGGGTCGCGCAGCGCGAGCTGGTGGTCATCGGCAGCGCCGGCAGCCAGCCGCTGTTCACCGAGTGGGTGCGCACGATGCCCTTCCGGGACCTGCCGACGGCCGGCAGCGCCGGCCTGCCCGAGACACCGGAGGTGCCGTTCTGGCAGCGCTGGCTGCGCCAGGCCTGGCAGCGCCCGGAATTCCCGCCGCTGGCGCAGCAGACCTTCCGCTCGATCGGGGCACCGGCCGTCATCGCCGGTTTCGAATCACCGCTGCGCGCCGGGCGCAGCGTGGTGGCACTGATCGGCGCGACCGCCGCCGACCTGGAGCTGCTGACCGATGCGCTGGCCGACAAGGACCGGCTCAAGGAGATCCACGGGCATCTGTCGAGCGTGCGCGACGAGACGCCCGAGGGTGTGCGCGCCTGGCGCGCCGATCCGACCTACGGCTCTGGCGAGCTGCCCTGGCTGACCCGGCTGCGCTGGGAGCTGTCCAGCAAGCCGATGCTGCTGTGGCTGGTGCTGTTCGGTGCGGTCCTGGCCCTGTCCCTGATCACCTTCGTGCTGCTGCAACGTCATGCGATACGACGCCGAGCGGGCTCGCCGCTCTGAGCGGGACGCCTTCACCGCCCCGGAGACCACGCGTCGCCGGCTGCTCGGTGTCGGCCTGGGGCTGGGACTGAGCGCCCTGGCCAGCGGCGTCGAGGCGGCCCTGCCGGACAGCACCTGCCTGGACTTCGACCACCTCTGGCGGCGCTTCGTCGCCCAATGCGTGCAGCCCGACGGCCGGGTGGTCGACCATGACACGCCCGAGCAGGTCAGCACCTCGGAGAGTCAGACCTACACCCTGTTCTTCGCGCTGGTCGCCGATGACCGGGCTCGCTTCGACCAGGTGCTGGACTGGACCCGGCACAACCTGGCCGGCGGCGACTTCTCGGCCCGGCTCCCGGCCTGGCAGTGGGGCCAGCGCGACGGCCGCTGGGGCGTGCTCGACGCCAACGCCGCCTCGGACGCCGACCTGTGGCTCGCACAGGCGCTGTTCGAGGCCGCGCGGCTCTGGAAGCTGCCCGCCCACGCCGAGACCGCCCGCGCCCTCCTGAGGCGGGTGCAGCGCGACGAGGTGGTCGACGTGCCGGGCCTGGGTCGGATGCTGCTGCCCGGCCCGCAGGGCTTCGTCTCTGCGGACCGGCAGCAGTGGCGCTTCAACCCCAGCTACAGCGCGGTGCACCAGCTGCGTGCGCTGGCCACCCACGATCCGCAGGGCCCGTGGGCGGAGCTGGCGCAGCAGGGCGTGCGAATGCTCCAGGCGGTCAGCCCCAACGGCCTGGCGCCGGACTGGGTCACCTGGCAGCTTGAGCGCTCGCGCCTGTCGTTGCCCGGCAGCATCAGCGGCCGCTGGCTGACGCATGACGCGGAGAAAGGCGACATCGGCGGCTACGACGCCATCCGCTGCTATCTGTGGGCGGCGGTGCTGCCGGCGAGCGATCCGGTGCGCGCCACGCTGCTGCGCACGCTCGGCGGCCTGCAGCCCTGGCTGCAGGGGGACGGGCCGCCGCCGGGCAAGCTCTCGACCACCCGCGCGACCCTGATCGAGCCCGGGCCGCCCGGCTTCGATGCGGTCGCGCTGCCCTATCTGGCCGCGCTGGGCGATCGCGCGGCGCTGACCCGGCGGCTCGCGCGGCTGCAGGCCGCGATGCGCCAGCCGCTGCGCTATTACGACCTGGTGCTGATGCTGTTCGCCATCGGCGCGCTGCAGGGCCGCTGGCAGTGCGGCGCCGACGGCCTGCTGATCCGCCGCGCACCGGTCCGCTATCCGACCGCTCCTCTGGATCCGACATGCCGACCTCTTCCGACCTCCGCCTGAATGGCCGATCGAACAGCCCGCTGAACGGCCCGACCACGTCCCTGCACCTCATCGCGCTGGGCTGTCTGCTGCTGCTGTGCGGCCCGGCCGGCGCCCAGGGCAGCACGGGCGCTTCGGCCGCCGCCGCAGCGGCCAGTCCGTCGACCGAAGGGGCCTCCTCCGCGACGCAGACGCTGATCGAGCAGGCCCGCCACTGGGAGCGCAACCGTCGCCCCGACATGGCCCGCCAGCTCTGGGGCAAGCTGCTGGCGATCGAGCCCCGCCATCCCGATGCGCTGCAGGGCATGGCGCTGCTGAACATCGACGAGGGCCGCTTCGAGGAAGCCCAGTCCTATGTCGACCGGCTGCGCAAGGTCCGCTCTGACCACCCGGCGCTGGAGCGGCTGAGCCGCCAGGTCCGCACCCGCACCACCAGCCAGGCCCTGCTGGCCACCGCGCGCCAGCAGGCCCAGGCCGGCCAGGCCGATGCCGCCTCGCGCTCCTACCGCGAGGCCCTCGGGGCACGGCCGGCCAACGACGAGCTGGCCCTCGAGTACTACCAGACGCTGGGGGGCACCCACGAGGGCTGGGACGAAGCCCGCATCGGCCTGGAGCGGCTCGCCCAGGCCCAGCCCAGCCAGGGCCAGGTCCAGCTGGCCTACGCCCGCCACCTGAGCTACCGCCCGCCCACCCGCAGCGAGGCCATCCGGCGGCTCAGCGCGCTGGCCGCCCGCACCGACGTGCCCAACAGCGTGCGCCAGGACGCGCGCACCGCCTGGCTGCAGGCGCTGCTGTGGTCGGGCAGCGCGGCCGATCCGGCCCAGCTGCGCCAGTACATCAGCAGCGTCGGCCCGGATCCACGCCTGAGCGCCGCCCTGAAGGAGCGCGAGACAAAAGGCGGCGGCAGCGGCGCCGGGGCAACGCCGGCACCGCCCTCGCCGCGCGATCTGGCGATGAAGGCCGCCTACGCCGCGCTGGATGCCGGCGAGCTCGACGAGGCCGCCCGCCAGTTCGAGGCCCTGCTGCGCCAGCGTCCGCGCGAGGCCGATGCGCTCGGCGGCCTGGGGCTGACGCGGCTGCGCCAGGAGCGCTTCGACGAGGCGGTCGAGCTGCTGGGCCGGGCGACCGCACAGCCGGCAGGCAGCCGCTGGAAGACGATGGAGCGCAGTGCACGCCACTGGCAGGCGCTGGGCGAGGCCCACGCCGCTCGCCAGGCCGGCGACACCGACCGGGCGCTGCGCCTGGCCCGCGTGGCGGCCGAGTCCGACCCGAAGGAGCCCGAGGCGCAGATCCTGCTGGGCGACCTGCTCGCCGCCCAGGGCCGTCTGCCCCAGGCCGAGACCGCCTACCGCGCCGCGCTGCAGACCACACCCCGCCCGGTGCGCGCGCTCGCCGGGCTGATCAGCGTGCTGGGCGCCAGCGGCCGGGTCGATCAGGCCCAGGCGATGATCCGCGAGCTCGACGACAGCCAGCTTGCCCGCCTGGGTGGCGCCGGCACGCTGCGCGCCAACCAGCTGCGGCTGCAGGCCGAGCAGGCGCAGCAGCGCGGCGACAGCGCCGGCGCGCAGGCACTGCTGGAGCAGGCGGTGGCGCTGGCGCCGCAGTCGGCCTGGGCGCGTCTGGCGCTGGGCCAGCTGCTGGTGCGCCAGAACCGGCTGGACGAGGCCCGCGCGCAGCTCGATGCGCTGGAGCTGCCCGCCGCCGGCGCCGAGCGGCTCGACGCGCTGCAGGCCCGTGCGCTGCTGCAGGCCGAGCTGAAGGACACCGTCGGCGCGCTGGCCTCGCTCGAGCAGATCCCGCGCGCGCAGCGCTCGGCGGCGATGGCGCAGCTGCACCGTCGCATGGCGGTGCAGGCCCAGGCCACCGAGGCGGTGGCGCTGTACCGCGCCGGCCAGCCCTCGGCCGCGGCGGCGATGCTGGCCGAGGCGGAGAGCGCCGCCGGCCAGGATCCCGACTTGATCAGCGCGGTGGCAGGCGCCTATCTCGATCTGGGCCACGAGGCGCGTGCGGCCCAGCTGATCCGCGCCACGCTGGCCGCGCAGCCGCAGGCCGGCCCGGCGCTGCTGCTGCGCCATGCCGCGCTGCTGCTGCAGACGCGTCAGGATGCCGAGCTCTCGCGGGTGCTCGGGCAGCTGATCTCGATGGCACGGCTGCAGCAGCTCGGCCCGGCGCAGCGCCGCGATCTCGACGAGCTGCGCCTGGGCTACTCGGTGCGCCAGGCCGACCTGCTGCGCGAGGCCGGCGATCTGGCCTCGGCCTGGGAGGCGATCGCGCCGCTGATGCAGGAGCGCCCGGGCGAGCCTCGGCTGCAGATGGCGCTGGCGCGCATGCATCTGGGCGCCGGCGAGCCCGATGCGGCGATCGCGCTCTATGAGACGGTGCTGCGCGATCGCCCGGAGGAGGTCGACGCCTGGCTGGGCCTGGCCGCCGCCGCCGATGTCCGCAAGGACCGCGACACCGCGGCGCAGGCCCTCGAGCAGGCCCGCCGCCTCGCCCCCGACCGCCCGGAGGTGCTGGCGCAGCAGGCCCGCCACTACCGCGCCCGCGGCCAGTTCGCCAAGGCGGCCGAGTATTTGCGCCTGGCGATGGCCGCGCAGCAGCCGACGGCGGTCGCGCAGTGGGGCCAGCCGCGCATGGCGGCCAACCCGTTCGCGCAGCGTCGCGCCACGCCACTGGCCGCGGCGACGTCGGCCCCGGGTCCCTCCGCCTTGCCGACGCTGCAGACGCTGCCGCCGATCAGCGACAGCGCGGTGCTGTCCGGCGACCTGGACCGCCTGGCGCCAACCGCTGCCGGTCTGCCCGGACCGGGCCGCGCGACCGAGTCCCCTGTGGCACGCACGCTGCGCTGGCGCGAGGCCGCGCCCCCTCCCCCCGTTGCCACCCGCAGTGCCCGCCAGAACACGCCGGCCCCGGCACCCCGACCGGAGCCCGCCGCCACCGCGCTGCCGCCGCTGCCCGCGCCGGCCGCAGGCAGCCCCAGCGCCCGCCGCCCGAGCGGCACCAGCCTGCTGGCCGCCCTGCCCGGCCAGCCACCGCAGCGCCGCAGCCGCACGCTGGCCGACGAGCTGGCCGAGATCCAGGCCGAGCGCGGCCCCGGCAGTCGCATCGAGGGCGGCGGTGCGCTGCGCTCACGCGGCGGCGAAGGCGGCTTCGGCCGGCTCGACACCTTCCAGGCCCCGGCCGAAGGCCGCATCGCGATCGACGAGCTCGGGCAGGTGGTGGTGCGCGCCACGCCGGTGTTCCTCAGCGCCGGCGAGGTCGGTGCCGAGACCGGCACCCGGCGACGCCACGGCACGCTGGCACTGGATCCACGCGGCGTCACCACGCCCGGCGACCAGAGCGACGCGGGCATCGCGCTGGCGGTCGGGCTGGAGACCCGCAGCATCAGCGCCGACATCGGCACCGTGCCGGTCGGCTTCGCGGTCGGCGGTGCGGTGGGCAGCGTGCGCTGGGAGGACGCGATCGGCAGCGGCGGCCTGCGGCTGATGATCGAGGGCTCGCGCCGCGCGCTCGGCGACAGCCTGCTGTCCTTCGCCGGCAGCACCGACATGCCCACCGGGCGGGTCTGGGGCGGCGTACGCGCCACCGGCCTGCGCTCGCAGCTCTCGTGGGAGCAGGACGACGTCGGCCTCTACGGCTACGGCGGCGCACAGGCGCTCACCGGCCGCGGCGTGGCCTCGAACAACCGCCTGGAGGCTGGCGGCGGCGGCTACTGGCGCGCACGCAGCACGCCGGACGACCGCCTCGAGCTCGGGCTGAACCTCGGCTACCAGCACCACCGGCGCAACCTCAGCGGCTACACCCTCGGCCACGGCGGCTACTTCAGCCCGCAGCACCTGCTGGCGCTGACGGTGCCGGTGAACTGGACCGGCCGCAGCGGCCGCCTGAGCTGGGGCGTGCAGGGCGCGGCCGGCCTGCAGACCTATCGCGAGGAGTCGGCCCCCTATTTCCCGACCGAGGCCGGACTGCAATCGTGGCTGGAAAGCCTGGTGGCGGCCGGCCAGACGCCGACCGCTCGCTACGCAGCGCGCAGCGACAGCGGCATGACGCTGAACCTCGGCGGCGCGCTCGAGTACCAGATCACCCGCCAGCTCGATGTCGGCGCACGCATCGGCTTCGAACACGCGCCGCAGTACAGCCAGGGCACCGGCTCGGTCTACCTGCGCTTCAGCCTGGAGCCACGCGGCACCGCCACCGGCGGCCTGCGCCTGCCCACCGGCCCGGCGCTGCAGTGAACACGAGCCGGCCCGCCCCCCCGGATCCCGGGGCGGCGGGCCTGTTCCTTTCCGGCACGACCCCGATCGGGGCCAACCCGCAGTGCCGTTGAAACGTCGTGAAATCACGACACGGATCTTCCCTAGGTTTTTGCCTAAATCAGGTCGATGGCAAGACGCAAACGATCTCGGCGCCCCTCGAGACCGCGAATTCTCCCCAGAATCAGCGCTGAGTCAGCTCTGTAACCCACAGCGCGGACGGCCCGATGCGGGCCTGTCAGCGGGGCTGGATCGGGACAATCAGGCGTCCGAAGCCAGTCGCCCCAAAACAACAAAAGTCGTTAACTGAGGGTTAACCTGAAGTAAATCCACAGTTAAACGTCGTTACTGTTCATCACCCCAGGTCGAACGAACACAGCAACGAACGACCGAATCCGCAACGAAAGAGGAGTCAAGACCATGATCCGCAAGACGCAAGCCGCCCTGGCCATCGCCGCCCTGTTCGCCGCTCCGGCTTTCGCCGCAGTGAGCTTCGACGCCAACGTCGAACTGGACACCACCTACCAGAATGCCGAGCGCGGTGCCAGCCAGAGCGGCCGCGTCGAGCTGAACGCCGCCTCCAAGAGCGAGAAGGGCGGCGGCTTCGTCGCAGCGCGCGCCAGCTACATGGCCGGCAAGGGCGGCGTGACCACGGTCGACGACATGTGGGTCCAGTTCGGCAACACCTCCGGCGACATCAAGCTGGGCCGCTTCGAAGCCGCTGACCTGTTCCCGCTGGGCAAGGACGTGATGGTCGAGGACGGCAACGCCGCCGCTGGCTTCCGCGCCAACAACTTCCGTGGCCGCACCTCCTCGGCGCACGCCGCGCTGAACCTGAACGTCGGCGGCGGCCTGGGCTTCGAGCTGGGCGTCATGGCCGACAAGAAGAACACCGGCGTGCGCCCGGTCGTCAGCTTCGGCATGAGCGGCTTCTCGGTCAAGCTGGGTGCCGAGGAAGGCAAGAACGCCGCCGGCCAGAAGGTCAGCGGCGCGGGCCTGACCGTCGGCACCACGATGGCCGGTGCCGGCCTGAACCTGAGCTTCGCCTCCGGCAAGGTCGCCGGCGTCAAGGGCGAGAGCTTCGGCGCCAACGCCACCTTCGGCCCGGCTGGCGTCGGCTACATCCTGGACAAGAACGGCTCGAAGAAGGACAACATCTTCTACGCCGCCTACAGCCTGCCGCTGTTCGAGACCGGTGCGACCATCACCCCGGCCGTCTCCTACGCCAAGGGCACCGACATGGACAAGCAGATCGGCCTGCGCGTCCGCGTCAACTACGCCTTCTGATCGGCCTCGGCCTCGACAGGCGCTCCGCAGCGGGCGCCTGCCCCGATCCGACAACCGACCAACTGCTTTCGGGGTCCACGGTCTGTGTGGTCCTGAGGGGGTGGCAAAGAGTGCTGCCATCCTTTCTTGGGTGAGCTTCCCTCGGGAGCTCACCTTTTTTCATTGGAGCGCGCGTTTCATGAGCTTTCCGTCCCGCCCCGCCCTGCCCGCGATCCGCGTGGCGCTGATCGGCTTCGGCTATGTCGGGCGCACCTTCCATGCCCCGCTGATCGAGGCGGTCGAGGGGCTGGAGCTGGTGCGCGTGGCCTCGTCGGATGCGCAGAAGGTCCACGCCTGGCGTGCCGATCTGGCGGTGGAGCCGGACTATCTGAAGGCTGCGACCGCGCCCGACACCGATCTGGTGGTGATCGCCACGCCCAACGACAGCCACCACCCGCTGGCGCGCGCGGCGCTGCAGGCGGGCAAGGCGGTGGTGATCGACAAGCCCTTCACCGTCACGCTGGCCGAGGCCGAGGATCTGGTCGCGCTGGCCGAGGCGCGCGGCGCGCTGCTGTCGGTCTTCCACAACCGCCGCTGGGACGGCGACTTCCTGGGCCTGCGCGCGGCCATCGATGGCGGCGCGCTGGGCGAGGTGCGCGAGCTGGTCTCGCGCTTCGACCGGTTCTCGCCCGCGCCGCGCGACCGCTGGCGCGAGCGGCCCGGCCCCGGCGCCGGCCTCTGGTTCGATCTGGGGCCGCATGTGATCGACCAGGTGCTGCAGCTCTTCGGCGTGCCCGACACCGTCTGCGCGCAGCAGGCCTCGCTGCGCGACGGCGGCCAGGGCGTGGACGACTGGACGCAGGTGGTGCTGGGCTACGGCGCGCAGCGCCGCGTGACGCTGCATGTGACCCGGCTGGCGGCCTGGCAGGCACCGCGCTTCGAGGCGCACGGCACCCGCGGCAGCTGGCTGTGCAGCGGCCTGGACATCCAGGAAGACCAGCTCAAGGCCGGCATGGCCCCGGGCGCGCCCGGCTGGGGCGAGGATGCGCGCCCCGCGCTGCAGGCCGACGCCCACGGCGCCGCGATCGAATGCCCGCGCCCGGCGGGCGACTACCGCGCCTATTACGCCGGCATCCGCGACGCGCTGCGCGGCCTGGCATCCAGCCCGGTGCCGCCGCGCGAGGCGCTGGCGGTCATGGCGCTGATGGACTGCGTGACACGCAGCGCCGCCGAGGGCCGCACGCTGCGCTTCGGCGCCGGCTGAATCAGGCGGCGGTCTCGGCCTCGGCCGTCTCCGGCGTCATCAGGAAGACCAGCGCATCCATCACCAGCGTGGCCACCCGGTGCGGCGGCAGCGCGTAGAAGCCCTGCCAGGCGGTGGCCTTGTGCTCGTTGTAGTCGGGCGGCGGCGTGTCGTCGTCCGCGCCTTCGCCCTGGGCGCGCGCAGGCAGCGACCGCTCCCAGCCCAGCCGCACCGCGATGCCGATCAGCACGTCCATCACCAGCAGCCCGTCGGCGGCCAGGTCCGGGTTGGCGCGCGCGATGTCGGAGACCGCGATCAGCGCCTCGATCGTCAGCTGACGATATTCCGGTGCAACGATCTTGCTGAGCAGATCGTCGACCTGCAGCGCAAAGCCGCGCTCGGAGGCGGTCATGTCGGCGCGGGCCAGGTGGCTGTCGAGCCGGTTGCGGCTGTCGAGCTGATCGCCGATGACCAGGCCGGGGAAATGGCGCAGCACCTCCCAGACGCGGGCGTGGAAATCGTCCGGCAGTCGGGTCAGCACGCCGCGCACCTCGCGCCAGGCCAGCCAGCCGCCGGAGGCGTCATCCAGCGCAGGATCGGCCGAGGCCAGAAAGCGCACCCGCGCCAGCGGGCCGCCGTCACGGCTGACGCGCCCGTGCAGCGACTGCAGCCGCAGCAGGTTGCGGCCCATCTCCTGCTCGTGCGCGATCACCTCGCGCAGCCGGCGCAGGATGGCCTGGGGGCTCAGCGACAGCAGGAAGTCGAAGCCCTCGGCCTGGGTCAGGCCGTGCTCGCGCGCCAGCCAGCCGGTGATCAGCAGGATCAGGTACCAGGCGCGCAGGGTCAGCGTGCCGCGCAGCAGCGGCGCGTCGGCCTTGATCAGCGTGCCCAGCAGCAGCACCACTTCCTGCAGCAGCACCCGCGCGCGCGCGTCGTCGCCACCGAAGCGGCGGATGCGCTCGAAGATCTCGGCGCTGGGCAGCGGCCGGTCGATGACCGCGCCATCGCCGTAGCTGCGCCCGACGACGATGCGCTTCTGGCGCGCGACGATCTGCGCGACCGCCTCCTCCAGCGCGGTGTCGTGCACGTCAAGCACCGCGGCGGCACGGCGGATCAGGCCCCAGTGGCGCTCGCGGCAGGCGCGCTCGTAGAGCGCCTGCGTCATCTGCCCCACCGACAGGCCGCGCTCGGTGCCCCAGCGCGCGCCGCCCCGGCGCACCAGCAGGCCCAGGATCTCGATCTGCTCGTAGGGATTGCGGCTGCGCGCGAGCTGGCGCTGCAGCGCATGCGCGTCCTCCTCGTGCTCGAGCGCGGCGGCGCGTGCCGGCGTCAGCGGCCGGGTCGCGCCCTCCTCCCAGTTCAGGTCGACCGTGAGCGCGGCGCCACTGCCGATGCCCGCCACCGGACGGGCCGACGCGGCCAGCGACTCCAGCCCGTCGAGCGGCGTGCAGCGCACCCGCGGCAGCAGCTCGGCCAGCGGCCCGACCTGCACGTCCGGCTCGTCGAGCCCGACGCCCAGCGACTGCAGGAAGCCGATCAGCGCGTCCGCGCCGTCGGCCTCGAGCATCGGCTCGCCGACCAGCAGCGTCAGCAGCGGCTGGCCCTGCTGGTCGCGCACCTGCCAGTGGCGGCGCAGCGTGGCCAGCTCGGCGCGCAGCTCGTCGACCAGCAGCCGGTTGTCCAGCGTCAGGTAGAAGCCCTGGCGGCCGTAGAAGGACGGCAGGAAGAGCATCAGCGCGGACGCAGCCGATGACGACGCGCCAGCCTCGTCGCCGGCGCGGAAGACCTGGCTGGTCGACAGGCTGCCCAGGCGCCCGCGCGGACGCCCGCTCAGGCCCAGCGCGTCGACCCGGCCGACGCTGGCCAGCGCGATCTCGAGATCCTCGGCGTAGCGCAGCTGCACCGGCGCGATCTCCGCCGGCGTCTGGCTGCGGATGCCATGCGCGGCCAGGCGCGCCTGCACCAGCCGATCGGCCGCCAGCAACGCGACCTGGATGCGCACCGGCTCCGGCGGCACCACCCGCCCGGCCAGCACGCCGGGACGGCGCCCGCGCGGCAGCAGCACCTCGGGCGCGACCAGCCGCTCCTGCAGCAGCACGCCGACCAGATAGAGGCTCTGCGCCCACACCAGCGGCACGTTGTCGTTGGGCACCCGCACCTGGCTCTGCGGCGCGGCGCGCTCGGCCTCGACCGCCTCGGCCGGCACGATGTAGAGCTCGGGCAGCAGGCACTGGCCGTCCCGCTCGACCATCAGCGCCTCCAGGCGCTGGCGGTAGTCGCGCGCGGCAGCCTCGTCGCCGCGCAGCTGCGCGTCGAGCAGCAGATAGCAGAAGAACAGCGGCCACTCCGACTCGATGTGCGCGAAGCGCTGCAGCTCGCCGGGCTCGTAGTGCAGCCGGCTGTGGTCCTCGACCGCGGTCTGGTGGCCGTCGCGCAGGAAGCGCTTGCAGCCGTGGCGGCCCTGCAGCCGGCCGACGATGGTGGCGCGGGTGCGCTCGACCAGCGCGGCGTCGCCCACCGCGAAGGCCGGAAAACCGATGATCGACAGCAGCGCCGCGTCAGTCTCCTTGGACTCGGACTCGCGCGGCAGCAGGTTCTCCAGCGTGTGGCGCGCATGCGCGATCGCCTCGGCCGGCACATGGATGGCCGGGCCGTCGGCCAGCAGCCGCGCGCCGCTGGCGACCTCCAGCGCCGCCTTGGCCATGCCCACGGAACTGGCGTTGATCTCGGCGCGGCCGTCGTTGCGCTTGTTGCCGCGCTCCCAGATGCCGTAGTCGGGCGTGCGCCAGGCATGCGCCAGATACCAGACCAGGTTCTGCACGAACATCAGCTCGTCTCGCGAGTGCACGATCTGCAGGCCGCCGGCGCTCATCTGCACCAGCATCAGCAGGAAGATCGCGGTGGCGTCGAGCTGCAGATGGCCCCATTCGGCGTCGCCCACCACCGGCTCGCCGCTGCGGGTCGAGTACTTGGCGTGCAGCGCGTCGAGCGGATGCTGGGTGTGCTTGAAGCGCTCGACCTTGGCCGACTGGCGCATCATCGCCGCCAGCAGGCCGCGCATCAGGTGGATCACCCGCGCGTCAAGCTCGGCCGCCTGCGCCGCATCGCGCGCGCGCCAGGCGTGGCCCAGCGCCCAGACGGCCATGATGCTGTAGACGTTGTCGCGCACCCAGGCGTGGGTGTAGTCGCCATGCACCGTGATCGCGGTGCTGGCCGGCAGCAGGCCGGTGTGCGGATCCTGGCGCGACAGGATGATCGCGCGCGCCTGATGGGTCAGCGCGTCAAGACGCGCACGCGCAGCCGAATCGGCGACATCGGCCGGATCGAAGGAAGGAATGCGGAGGTCGGTCATGGAAGGCATGTCGTCCGGATGAGGGACGGGCTTGCAAGGAACGGGCCCGTCTTCCGGAAGACCGGGGGCTCAGGCGCCGCTCGCGACCAGCCAGACCATCTGGTACGGCGCCAGCGTCAGGCCGGCGCGCAGATCGAAGGCAGTCTGGCCGATCAGGTCGACCATTGTCGCAGGCTGGGCCGAGAGCACCTCGGGCAGCACGTGGGCCGGGCGCTCGCTGAAGTTGGCCAGCACCAGCACGCCGCCTCGGGCATCGTCGCCCTGCGGCGCCGGGCGCCGGTAGCCCAGCACCGCCGGATGACGGCTCCAGAACGACCGCAGCCGGCCGCCGGCAAAGGCCGGCAGGTGGCGGCGCAGCGCGATCAGGTGGCGCAGGCCGGCGTGGATGCGCCCGGCCGCGGTGCTCGGGTCGAGCCGCTCGGCATGGCGGCGCGCATCGCGCATCGGCCGGTGCACCCAGCGGCTGTCGCCGGCGCGGGCCGGATCGTCGGCATAGCCGGCGTCGTTGCCCTGGCCGATCTCGTCGCCCAGATAGATCAGCGCAATGCCGCCGCTCGACAGCACCACCCCGTGCAGCAGCAGGATGCGCGCGACCGCGTGCGGGTCGCCCTGCTCCAGCCCGCACAGCGCCGCGCAGGTGCCGGAAATGCGGCAGTCGCCAGTGACCGGGTTGTCCTGGAAGGGCACGCCGCGCGCGAAGCTGCCGGGAAAGCGGTCGACGTAGAAGCGGTTCAGGAACTGGCGGTGGTCGAAGCCGTCGATGCCGAAGCGCGCCGCGTCCTCGTCGGCGAAGGTCCAGCCGATGTCGTCATGGCTGCGCACATAGTTCACCCAGGCGGTGCCCTCGGGCAGGTGATGGCGCTCCTCCAGCGCCAGCTGCAGCAGGTTGACCTCGCGGGTGGCCAGCGTGTTCCACAGCAGCGCCATCTGCAGCGGGTTGTACGAGACCTGGCACTCGGCGGGCGAGAGGTAGGAGACCACCTCGTCCGGATGCACGATCGCCTCGGACTTGAACAGCAGCGCCGGCGCGGCGATGCGCGCCAGCGCGTTGTAGGCGCGCAGCAGGTGATGCGCCTCCGGCAGGCTCTCGCAGGGCGTGCCCAGGCGCTTCCAGACGAAGGCCACCGCGTCCATGCGCAGGAACTCCACGCCCAGGTTGGCGATGAACAGCATCTCGCCGGCCATCGCGCGGAAGACCTCCGGGTTGCTGTAGTTCAGGTCCCACTGGTAGCTGTGGAAGGTGGTCCAGACCCAGCGCCCGTCCTCGATCTGGCTGAAGGCGCCGGGATGCTCGTCGGGAAAGATCTCGCGCACCGTGCGCTCGTACTGGTCGGGCAGCGTGCGGTCGGGAAAGATCCAGTAGTAGTCGGAGAAGACCGGGTCGCCCGCGCGCGCCGCCTGCGCCCAGGCGTGCTCGTCGGAGGTGTGGTTGAAGACGAAGTCCAGCACCAGCGAGATGCCGGCCTCGCGCAGGCGCTGCGCCAGCGCGCGCAGCTCGGCCATCGTGCCCAGCGAAGGCCGGGTCTCGCGGTAGCTGCTGACCGCGTAGCCGCCATCGTTGTGCGGCTCCGGGCACAGATAGGGCGGCATCAGGTGCAGGTAGCTCAGGCCGAGCTCCTGGAAATACGGGATCTGCGCCTCGACGCCGCGGAAGTCGCCGGCGAAGCGGTCGACATAGCCGACGCCGCCGAGCATGCGCTGCGACTGGAACCAGGCCGGATCCTGCTCGCGCTCGGCATCCATCGCCTTCAGGTCGGCCGGGCGCTCGCACCAGGAGACCCAGGCGGTCTCGAGCAGGCGCAGCACGCTGTCCTCGAAGTCGGCGCGCTCGCCGTGCAGCGGGCGCAGCTCGTCGCGCAGCGTCGCGACATGGCGCTGCAGCCGCGCCTCGAAGACCGGCCAGCCGGCCTGTGCGCCATGGCGCCGACGCATCGCGTCGACCAGGCGGGCGGCCTGCGGATCGGGCGCGGTCCAGCCCGGCGCGCGGCTCGCCTTCATGCCGGCAGCTCCACCGTGCGCGCGAAGGCCTGGCCGGCCGCGTCGAACAGATGGCACTGCTCGGGGCGCAGGCGCAGCTGCAGCGACTGGCCGGCGCCCTGACTGGCGTGGCCCTCGATGCGCAGCGTCATCAGCGGCAGCGCTGCCGCCGCGCTGGAGGCGGCCGCCGCCTGCGGATCCAGGTAGAGCATCGACGATTCGCCCAGGCGCTCGAGGTGACGCACCCGCACCGACAGGCCCGCGCCCTCGGCCTCGCCGTGCAGCAGGTGCTCGGGCCGGATGCCCAGCGAGACCGCCTCGCCCGCCTTGGCGCGGCGCGCGTCCACCGCCACCGTGACCGCCACGCCCAGCACGTCGACCACCGCATGCGTGGCCTCGGCGGCGATCAGCCGGCCCGGCAGGATGTTCATCTTCGGGCTGCCGATGAACTCGGCCACGAACAGGTTCTGCGGCCGGTGGTAGAGGTCCATCGGCGTGCCGAACTGCGCCACGCTGCCCTCGGTCTGCACCTTCTCGCCGGCGCGCAGCAGCACGATCTTGTCGGCCAGCGTCATCGCCTCGACCTGGTCGTGCGTCACATAGATCATGCTGGCGCGGCCGATGTCGTGGTGCAGCTTGGCGATCTCCAGCCGGGTCTGCACCCGCAGCGCCGCGTCCAGGTTGGAGAGCGGCTCGTCGAACAGGAAGACGTCCGGCTCCTTCACGATCGCCCGGCCGATCGCCACCCGCTGGCGCTGGCCGCCCGAGAGCGCCTTGGGCAGGCGCTCGAGCAGCGGCGTGAGCTGCAGGATGTCGGCCGCCTTCTTCACCTTCTGCTCGATCACCGCCTTGTCGGCGCCGAACACCTTCAGGCCGAAGGCCATGTTCTCGCGCACCGTCATGTGCGGATAGAGCGCATAGCTCTGGAACACCATCGCCACGCCGCGCTCGGCCGGCGGCAGGTCGTTGACGCGCTTGCCGCCGATCGACAGGTCGCCCGACGTGATGTCCTCCAGGCCGGCCACCATGCGCAGCAGCGTCGACTTGCCGCAGCCCGAGGGGCCGACGAAGACGCAGAACTCGCCCTGCCCGATCGTCAGCGTGGCGTCGTGGATGGTCAGCGGCAGGCTCGGGCCGTAGCGCTTGTTGATCTGCTGGAAGTCGATGCGGGACATGGCGATCTCGATCTCGGAAAGTCTCGGGAAAGAAGGAAAGTCTCGGTTCTCGGGCCGGCCTCAGGCCAGCCGGGCATGCAGCACGCCCCAGGGCGCGAACTGCAGCGTGGTGCCAGCCGGCTGCGCGCCGCCGATGCCGCTGTCGAGCCTGTCCGTCAGCACCGATCCGGCCGGCAGCGCCCACTCGGCGGGCTGCGCGCTCAGGTTGAAGGCGCACAGCACCCGCTCGCCCTGGTGCTCGCGCACGAAGGCCAGCACCTGATCGTGCTGCGGCAGCAGCGCCAGCTCGCCGTGGACCAGCGCCGGCTGGGTGCGGCGCCAGTGCAGCAGCCGGCGCGTGGCATGCAGCATCGAGCCCGGATCGGCCTCCTGGCGATCGACCGCCAGCGCGCGCTGCGCCTCGGCCAGCGGCAGCCACGGCCGCGTCGCGCCGCTGCCGAAGCCCAGGTCGGACGCCTCGGCCGACCACGGCATCGGCGTGCGGCAGCCGTCGCGGCCCTTGTACTGCGGCCACATCGTGATGCCGTAGGGGTCCTGCAGGTCCTCGAAGGGCACGTCGGCCTCGGGCAGGCCCAGCTCTTCGCCCTGGTAGAGGCAGACGCTGCCGCGCAGGCTGGCCTGCAGCGCCAGCGCCAGGCGCAGCAGCGCCGGATCGGGCCGGGCGCCGCCCCAGCGGGTGGCCACGCGGGTGACGTCATGGTTGGACAGCGCCCAGCACGGCCAGCCGCTGCCGACGATGCGACCGAAGCGCTCGAGCACGCCGTGCACGAAGGGCGCGTCATGGCGCTCGCCCAGCAGGTCGAAGCAGTAGGCCATGTGCAGCTTGTCGCCGCCGGCGGTGTATTCGGCCACCCGCGCCAGGCCGTCGTCGTCGCCGATCTCGCCCACCATCGTGGTGTCGGGATACTGGTCGAGCAGCGCGCGCAGGCGCTGCAGGAAGACGAGGTTCTCCGGCCGGCTCTTGTCGTAGAGATGGCGCTGCCAGCCGTAGGGGTTGAAGGGGTTGACCGCCGGGTCGGGCTTGCTTGGGTCGGGCGCGCCGCGGCCGGGGTTGCTGCGCAGCTCGGCGTCGTGGAAGTAGAAGTTGGCGGTGTCGAGCCGGTAGCCGTCCACGCCGAGGTCGAGCCAGAACCTGACGCTCGCCAGGATCGCGTCCTGCACCGCCGGGTTGTGGAAGTTCAGGTCCGGCTGGCTGCTCAGGAAGTTGTGCAGGTAGTACTGGCAGCGGCGCGTGTCCCACTGCCAGGCGCTGCCGCCGAAGATGGAGAGCCAGTTGTTCGGCGGCGTGCCGTCGTCGCGGGCGTCGGCCCAGACATACCAGTCGGCCTTCGGGTTGTCGCGGCTGGCGCGGCTCTCGACGAACCACGGATGCTGGTCCGAGGTGTGCGACAGCACCTGGTCGATCATCACCTTCAGGCCCAGCGCGTGGGCGCGGGCCACCAGCGCGCGGAAGTCGTCGAGCGTGCCGAACATCGGCTCGACGTCGCAGTAGTCGCTGACGTCGTAGCCGAAGTCCTTCATCGGGCTCTTGAAGAAGGGCGACAGCCAGATGCCGTCGGCGCCCAGCCGCGCCACATGCTCCAGCCGCGCGGTGATGCCGGGCAGGTCGCCGATGCCGTCGCCGTTGCTGTCGGCGAAGCTGCGCGGGTAGATCTGGTAGATGACGCCGCCGCGCCACCAGTTGCTGTTCGTGGCCTGAATGCTGTCCTGAGTCATGGAGAAGACCTCGTGTGCTTGTTCAACCCTTGACCGCCCCCGCCGTCAGGCCGGAGACGATCTTCTTCTGGAACACCAGCACCAGACCGATCAGGGGCAGCGTGACCAGCACCGAGGCGGCCATGATCTTTCCCCACGGAATCTCGTACTTGCTGGCACCGGAGATCAGCGAGATCGACACCGGCACGGTGCGCTCGCTGTTGTCGATGACGAAGGTCAGCGCGAACAGGAACTCGTTCCAGGCCGCGATGAAGGCCAGCAGCCCGGTGGACACCAGCGCCGGCCACAGCAGCGGCAGGAAGACGTCCCGGATGATCCGCCACGGGCTGCATCCGTCCATGATCGCGGCCTCTTCGAGCTCCTTGGGCAGCTGGCGCATGAAGGTCGTCAGCACCCAGACGGTGAAGGGCAGCGTGAAGATCAGGTAGGGCAGCACCAGGCCGAGCGAGCGGTTGTACAGGCCCAGCGCGCGGATCATCTCGAACATGCCTGCCAGCACCGCGACCTGCGGGAACATCGACACGCCCAGGATGGCGGTCAGCAGCAGGCCGCGGCCACGGAAGCTGATGCGCCCGAGCGCATAGGCCGCGGTCACGCCCAGGAACAGCGACAGCACCACCACCAGCGTCGACACCACCACCGAGTTGACGATGTGGCGCCCGAAGGGCTGCTCGGCCACCGTGAACAGGCTCACGTAGTTGGCCAGGCTGCCGTTCTCCGGCCACAGCGAGGTGGAGAACAGCTCCGAGCCGGTCTTCAGCGAGGTGGTGATCGCGTAGACGAAGGGGAAGACCGAGACCAGCGTGACCAGCAGCGCCAGCGTGTAGAGGGCCGCGGTGGCGGCGGGAGAGCGTCGCATCACGCATCCTCCGAGAGCTTCATCCGGCCCAGTCGCATGTAGACGACCGTGGCCAGACCGATGATGAGGAACAGCGCCGTCGACGCCGCCGAGCCATAGCCCATGTAGCCGTTGTCGACCATCTCGCGGCGCACGAAGCCGGACATGCTCATGGTGCTGTTGTTGTTCGAGGTCAGCACGTAGATCAGGTCGAACACCCGCAGCGCGTCGAGCAGGCGGAAGATCACCGCCACCATCAGCGCCGGGCGGATCAGCGGCAGCGTCACCGACCAGAACACCCGCAGCGGATGCACGCCGTCGACATGCGCGGCCTCGTAGCAGTCCTTGGGCAGCGTCTGCAGCGCCGCCAGGATCAGCAGCGCCATGAAGGGCGTGGTCTTCCAGACATCGACCAGCACCACGGTCCACAGCGCGAACTGCGGATCGGCCGTCCAGGCCACCTTGGCGTCGATCAGGCCCCAGCCCTGCAGGATCGCGTTGATGACGCCGAACTGGTCATGCAGCATCCAGCCCCACATCTTGGCCGACACGATGGTCGGGATCGCCCAGGGCACCAGCACCGCGGCACGCACCAGCGCGCGGCCCTTGAACTCCTGGTTGAGCAGCAGCGCCACCCCCAGGCCGAAGGCGGTTTCCAACAGCACCGACACCAGCGAGAACTGCAGCGTGTTGCGGATCGAGACGCCCCAGTCGCTGAGCCAGAAGCCCTCGGTGTGGTTCGGGTTGGCGAACAGGCCGTATTCGCCGAAATAGTTCTCCAGCCCGACAAAGCGCGCGGCGCCCATGTCGTTGAGGTTGGCGTCGGTGAAGCTGAACCAGATGGTGCGCCCCAGCGGCCACGCTGCCACGATCAGCAGCGTCACCAGCATCGGCGCAAGGAACAGCCAGGCAGTGCGGGTCTTGGAGGACATGATCCGACCGGAATGGCAAGAAGAAGGCAAAGGCGCGGCCCGACCCGGCTGCAGGCACGCAGGCCTGCAGGCTCGGGTCAGGCACGGACGGGAGAAGAATCAGGCGCGCATCACCACTCGCGGCGCTTGATCTGCTTGAGCTTGCCTTCGAGCTTGCCCAGGCTGGTCTCGGCCTTCTCCTTGCCGGAGAGCACGTCGTGGGTGGCGTTCCAGAAAGCGGCGCTGACCTCGTTGTACTTCAGGCCGGTGGCGGTGGCCGGACGCGGCACCGCGCTGGTGAAGACGTTGTACAGGTCGCCGAAGAAGGGCGCGGCGGCCAGCACATCCTTGTCCTGGTACAGCGACGGGATGGTCGGGTTGTAGGACCCCTTGATCGCGCGCTCCTTCTGGATCTCCTTGCTGGTCATGTACATGACCAGGTCGGCGGCTTCCTTCGGGTTCTTGGAGTACTTGCTGACCGCCAGCTGCCAGCCGCCCAGCGTGGCGGCGTTCTTGCCGTCCGCGCCGCCCTTGGGCAGCGCGGAGACGCCGATCTTGCCGGTGATCTTGCTGTCCTTGCCGTTGCCCAGCGACCAGGCGTAGGGCCAGTTGCGCATGAAGACCGCGTTGCCGCTCTGGAACACGCCGCGGGCGTCTTCCTCGCCGTAGTTCAGCACGCCGGTCGGCGCGATGGTGCCGATCCACGACGCGGCGGTGTTGAGCGCCTTGGCCGCCTTCGGGTTGTTGACGGTGATCTGCCCCTTGTCATCGACGATGTTGCCGCCGCCGTAGCTCCACAGCCATTCCACCGCATCGCAGGTCAGGCCCTCGTAGGCCTTGGCCTGGAAGACGAAGCCCTGCATGTCGGCGTTGCCGGCCTTGCGCTCGGCGTCCTGGATCTTCTTGGCGGTGGCCGCCAGCTCCTCCCAGGTGCTCGGGGCCTTCTCGCCGTGCTTCTCGAGCAGGTCCTTGCGGTAGTACAGCAGGCCGGCGTCGGTGAACCACGGCATCGCGATCAGACGGCCGTCGGCGGTGTTGTTGGCCACGATCGACGGGAAGTGCTCCTTCTCGGCGCCCTTGCTGTAGGGCTTCAGGTCGATCAGGTGGTCCTTGATCATGCCCGGCCACACCACGTCGACGTTGATCACGTCCAGGTCCGAGCTCTTGGCCGCGAACATCTGGCGGAACAGCGCCAGGATGTCGGTGGTCGACTGCGGCGGGGTGAACAGCTTGACGGTGTTGCCGGTCTTCTTCGCCCAGTCCTCGGTGGTCTTCTTGCAGAACTCGAAGTCCTGGCCGACCGAGCCACAGGAAATGGTGATCGTCGCGGCATGGGCGCCGGCGACCGAGCCGAAGGCCAGGGCGATGCCGGCCGCGATCTGCTTGAAGGAATTGGACATGGGCTGTCTCCGTCTGATTCGCGTGGTGGTGAAGGCGAGGCGTGTCACGCCACGGCAGAAAT
>JBJOPV010000005.1:0-36614 GCA_046050625.1 Pseudomonadota bacterium | reverse complement strand
TCGGCGGCATCTCGGGCGACTTCTTCTACATGCACTTCGACGAGGTGGCGGCCCGGCAGACGCAGTTCGGCCAGCGCATCGCGCACGGCTATTTCGTGCTGTCGGCGGCCGCGGGCCTGTTCGTGTCGCCCGCGCCGGGGCCGGTGCTGGCCAACTACGGGCTGGACACGCTTCGCTTCATCAAGCCCGTCGGCATCGGCGACACGATTCTCGCGCGGCTGACCTGCAAGCGCAAGATCGATCGCAGCCGGGTCGATCCCAGCGGCGTCGGCCAGGGCGTGGTGGCCTGGGATGTCGAGGTCAGCAACCAGCACGGCGAGCTGGTGGCCAGCTACGACATCCTGACGCTGGTGGCCAAGCGGGGCGACGCCGAGCGGGTCGACTGAACGCCTCTGCGCACGTCGGCAGCGGAAATTCGACATCGCCGAGACGGCCGACGATGTCTGGCGGGGGCCGGGACAAGTCCCTGATTTGTGACCATGCGTTCACGTTCAGGCCGACGATGACAGCGGGGGCTGATCATGGCGCGCCTTGTCGGCGTACATCAGCAGGTCGCTGCGCTGCATCAGCGTGGCCAGGCTGTCCTCGGGACGCGCACCGGCCAGGCCCAGGCTGGCGCTGACCGTCAGGCCCGCGGCGATCAGGCGCCAGTCGTGGCGACGGATCTCGCCCCGCAGACGCTCGATCACCTGCCTGCCCGTGTCCTCGTCGGTGTCGGGCAGGATCAGCACGAACTCGTCGCCGGCCAGTCGGGCGGCCAGATCGTCGTGACGCAGCACCTGGCGCAGCAGTCGTGCCGTTGTCCGCAGCACTTCGTCGCCGGTGACGTGTGAATGTCGGTCGTTGATCTGCTTGAAACGATCGATGTCGATCATCACCAGGCACCAGGGCGACGCCTGCTCGCGCTCGTCGCGCAGGCGCTGCAGCAGCGTGTCGGCCACGCGCTCGACCTGGCGGCGGTTGGCCAGGCCGGTCAGCGGATCTTCCAGCGAGAGCCGCTCGAACTGGCGCGAGCTGGTGCGCAGCTCGGCGATGGCCTGCGACTGCTGGCGCCAGGCCATGCGCAGCGTGGCGGTTCGCTCGCGCGAAGCCATGTTCTCGCGGTCCTGCAGCAGCTGGTCCGCACGCAGCCGGCGAAAGGCCGCCAGCGCCTCGTCATGCCGACCCTGCTGCTCGAGCAGGGCGATCTGCAGATGGTGCGCGGTCTGCATCAGGCGCTGGTCGCTGTGCAACCGGGCCTGCACGAGCAGTTCGGCGAGGCACTCGCCAGCCCGCGTGAGCTGGCCGCGCTCGAGCGCCCGGCGCGTGAAGATCCAGGCGGCCAGTCCGCGCAGGCTCTCCGGGCGGATCTGCTCGAGCGCAATGCCGGAGCGGTCCTGCAGCAGCGCCAGGCCTGCAGGCCCGCCCTCGCCGGGTGCCTGGAAGGATCCCAGCCCGGTCTCGATCAGTGGCAGCAGCGCGGCCAGTTGGGCCGCGCCGGGCTGGGGTGTCAGTGCCGGCGCCTCGGCGCTGCTGGCCAGGATCTGACGCAGGGCCTGCAGCATGTCGAACGCGACCGGATCGATCTGCGCCGGCTGGCCCGACTGGCGGCATTGCTCCAGCCGGTAGAGCTCGCCCATCAGCAGCTGCAGCCGAGGCTGTGCGGTGGCGGCCTCGCCGCCGCAGTGCTGCTGCGCCAGCGCGATGCTGCGCAGCAGGGCCTGGCGGGCGTAGTCGCTGTCGCGTGCGTGGGTGGCCAGGCCGAGATGGTGGTAGGCGACGGCCGTGTGCGCGCCGTCGGGCAGGCTCTCGGCGAGCCGGACCGCCAGCGTCGCATTCTCGATCGCCTCCTCGAAGCGGCCGAGCCGGGTCAGCAGCAGTGCGACCAGCGCCAGTGCATCCGACTCCTGCCGCGCATCGCCGACCAGATGGAAAAGATGCCCGGCCTGCCGGGCATGCGTCAGGGCCAGTTCGGGCGAGGGCCACGTGCGGTGCAGCTCGGCGCGCGCCAGGATCAGGAAGGCGTCTGCCTGGCGGGGCAGCATGCCGCCCAGCTTGGCACTGGCCAGCATCTCGTGCGCTCGGGCTGTGGCCTGATCGCAATGGCCGGCGATCAGCGCAAGATGCGCCGAAGCCGCCGACGGGTCGTCATGACCGGAAGGCATGTGTGGTGATGTGCTCGAAACGGCATCATCCGTCCTCGGCCGCTCTGGCGAGCCCCCCCTCGGCCGGATCACGCCTTGTTGCTGTTATTGATAGGGCGATGGTCGATCGTTCACGATGGTAAACATTTTCGTACCGGGTGGCGTCAGCCGTTCCATTTTTCTTTCACCTGGAGCCTCCGTGCTGACGCCCTGAAGTGATCGATGTCACGGCGGCATGCGGCCCGAGCCGAGGTCGGTGCGCCGCATCGACCATGAAAAAAGGAGGTGCGCTGCACCTCCCCGGACGGGTGGTCGTTGGCGACCCGGTGCTCAGAGCACCTCGGAGGCGAAGTCCGCCAGCCGCGAGCGCTCGCCGCGCGCCAGCGTGATGTGGCCCGCGTGCGGCCAGCCCTTGAAGCGGTCGACTGCGAAGGTCAGGCCCGAGGAACCCTCGGTCAGGTAGGGCGTGTCGATCTGCGCCAGGTTGCCCAGGCAGATGATCTTGGTGCCCGGGCCGGCGCGGGTGATCAGCGTCTTCATCTGCTTGGGTGTGAGGTTCTGTGCCTCGTCGATGATGACGATCTTGTTCAGGAAGGTGCGCCCGCGCATGAAGTTCAGGCTCTTGATCTTGATCTTGCTGCGGACCAGATCATTGGTCGCGGCCCGACCCCATTCGCCGGCGCTGGTGTCGCCGCGCGCCAGCACTTCCAGGTTGTCGTCGAGCGCGCCCATCCACGGGCTCATCTTCTCCTCCTCGTTGCCGGGCAGGAAGCCGATGTCCTCGCCCACCGGCACCGTCACGCGGGTGACGATGATCTCGGTGTAGCGGCGTTCGTCCAGGACCTGGCTGAGCGCGGCGGCCAGCGTCATCAGCGTCTTGCCGGTGCCGGCGGTGCCGGTCAGCGTGATGAAGTCGCAGTCCGGATCCATCAGCAGGTTCAGCGCGAAGTTCTGCTCGCGGTTGCGCGCGGTCACGCCCCAGACCGAATGCTTGGCGTGGGTGTAGTCCTTGAGCGTGCGGATCACCGCGGTCTTGCCGGTGATCTCGGTGACGCGTGCGTACAGCGGCGCGTTGCCCGGGCTCTCCAGGTAGACGAACTGGTTGATCATCAGCGAGGGCACCAGCGGCCCGCTGATCCGGTAGAAGGTCGAGCCGGCCTGCTGCCAGCTCTCCATCGTCTTGCCGTGACGCTCCCAGAAGTCGCCCGGCAGCTGCAGCACGCCGGTGTAGAGCAGGTCGGCGTCTTCCAGCGTCTTGTCGTTGAGGTAGTCCTCGGCGGCCAGGCCCAGCGCGCGGGCCTTGATGCGCATGTTGATGTCCTTGGACACCAGCACGACCTCGCGCTCGGGCTGCTGCGTGCGCAGCGCCTGCACCACGCCCAGGATCTGGTTGTCGGCCTTGCCCTGGGGCAGGCCGTCGGGCAGCTTGAAGTCGACGAAGGTGGTCTGGAAGAACAGCTTGCCGCCGGCCTCGCGGTGGCCGGTGCGGCCCAGCGCGATGCCCGCGCCCGGATCGAAGTCCTTGGCCTCGCCCTGGCTGGCGGCCAGCGCGTCGAGCTCGCGGCTGACCTGGCGCACGTTGCGCGAGACCTCGCTCATGCCCTTCTTGTGGCCGTCGAGCTCCTCGAGCGTGATCATCGGCAGATAGACATCGTGTTCCTCGAAGCGGAACAGCGACATCGGGTCATGCATCAGCACGTTGGTGTCGAGCACGAAGAGCTTGGCCGGGCCGCCGGTGCTGACCCGGGCGCGGCGCGGCCTGGCCACAGGCGCCGGGGCGGCTGCGGCGGCCGACCTGGTGCGCGGGGCGCGTGCCGGCTTGGCCGGTGCCACCGGCGCGGGCGTCTTGGCCTCGACCGGCACCGGCAGGGCGATCGCCGGGGTGATCGGGGGCGCAGCCACCGGCTGCTGCGGCGGCTGGAGTTCGAGTGCGCTGCTGCTGTCCTCGACGGCGGCCGGCTTGGGCAGCGAGCGTCGTGACGGTTTCGGCGCCGACTGGGCGTCGAAGGCGGAAGGGTCGAGGACGGAGCCGCGCTTGGCAGGGGGTTTGGGCAGAGGCATGAGCGAAAGCGTCAACGTGAAAAGAAAAAGCCGCACAGCAAGCTGGGCGGCTTCTCGATCGGGGAATGCGGTTCAGGGCTTACGCGCATGAACCCATTATGCACAGGACGCTGCAGGCGCCAAGGCCCGCGGATGCGACATCCTCGACAGGATCAGGCAGGCTTCTTCAGCTCCTGCACGGCCTTGAGGACCTCCTCGACATGGCCGGCGACCTTGATGCCGCGCCATTCGGTGCGCAGCAGGCCCTCGGCGTCGATCAGGAAGGTCGAGCGCTCGATGCCCTTGACCTTCTTGCCGTACATGATCTTGTTCTTGACGACGCCGAACATGTGGCAGAGCTTCTCTTCCGTGTCGGCGATCAGCTCGAAGGGCAGCTCGAGGTTCTGCTTGAACTTGTCGTGCGAGGCCATGTTGTCGCGCGACACGCCAAAGACCACAGCGCCCGCATTGGCGAAGTCCTTGTGGTGGTCGCGGAACTGCATCGCCTCGGTGGTGCAGCCAGGCGTGCTGTCCTTCGGGTAGAAATACAGCACCACCGTCTTGCCGAGGAAAGCCTGGGGGGTGAACTTCACGCCACCGGTTGCATTCGCTTCAAATTCCGGCAGAGATTTGTTGAGAGCGGGCGTCATGCAAGTTCTGTAGTCTTGTGGATCCCTGATGGGGATAAGCCCATCATTATACTGCCAGTTCAAGGCATGATCCGTGGGGCCCCACAACGGCCGAACCTGCCCTGTCAGCCGATCAGCAACGCCGCGACCGCCCGACGGCCTTCGCTGACCAGCACGTTGTAGGTGCGGCAGGCGGCGGCCGTGTCCATGCATTCCACGCCCACGCCCGCTTCGAGCAGCCCGCGCGTGATCGCGGGATGAACGAAGCGCAGCGTGCGGCCGCTGCCGAAGATCACCAGCTCGGGCTTGAGGGCCAGCAGCGCGTCGAAGTCCTCGCGCCGCAGATCCTCGACGCGGCTGTGCGGCCAGGCGACCACCGCGCCGCGCCAGGGCACGATGACGCTGCTGCGCCACTGCTCAAGCGCGCTCTGGTTGTTGACCGAGACCGCATCGGTGGCGGTGCTGAAGATGGCGTTGACGCCGTCGAGTCGATCGGGCTGGAGTTTCACGGCAGGGGATGGGCGGGCGGGATGCGCTAAATTCTAGCCTTTGGCCGACAATGGCCGCCCTGCTGTCCCCCTGCGCCGTCTCCAGCGTTCTTTCTCTCTCACCGCGAACAGGATCCCCCCGTGCTCAAGACCGTCGCCAAGTCCGGCAAGCTCGCCAACGTGTGCTACGACATCCGTGGCCCGGTGCTGGAAAAGGCCCGCCAGATGGAGGAGGAGGGCCACAAGATCATCAAGCTCAACATCGGCAACCTGGCGGTGTTCGGGCTGGAGCCGCCCGACGAGATCGTGCAGGACATGATCCGCAACCTGCCACACGCGGCCGGCTACACCGACTCCAAGGGCCTGTTCGCGCCCCGCAAGTCGGTCGTGCACTACACGCAGGAGAAGGGCATCCGCGGCGTGACCGTCGACGATGTCTACCTGGGCAACGGCGCCTCCGAGCTGATCTCGATGGCGATGAACGCGCTGCTCGACGACGGCGACGAGGTGCTGATCCCCTCGCCCGACTATCCGCTCTACACCGCGGTGGTGGCGCTGTCGGGCGGCCGCCCGGTGCACTACCTCTGCGACGAGTCGTCGGAGTGGATGCCTGATCTGGACGACATCCGCGCCAAGATCACCCCGCGCACCAAGGCGCTGGTGATCATCAACCCGAACAACCCGACCGGCGCACTCTACCCCGAGCCGGTGCTGCAGGGGCTGATCGAGATCGCCCGCCAGCACCAGCTGATCGTCTTCGCCGACGAGATCTACGACAAGACGCTGTTCGACGGCCACAGCCACACCAGCATCGCCTCGCTGGCCGACGACGTGCTGATCCTGACCTTCAACGGCCTGTCCAAGAACTACCGCTCCTGCGGCTATCGCGCCGGCTGGATGGTGGTCTCGGGCGACAAGCGCCATGCGCGCGACTACATCGAGGGCCTGAACATGCTGGCCTCGATGCGGCTGTGCGCCAACACGCCGGGCCAGCTGGCGATCCAGACCGCCCTGGGCGGCTACCAGAGCATCAAGGACCTGGTGGCGCCGGGCGGGCGGCTGTGCCGCCAGCGCGATCTGGCGCACCGGCTGCTGACCGAGATCCCGGGCGTCACCTGCGTCAAGCCCAAGGCGGCGCTCTACATGTTCCCGCGCCTGGACCCGAAGATGTACCCGATCCAGGACGACCAGCAGTTCGCCTACGAGCTGCTGGCCGAGGAGAAGGTGCTGATCGTGCAGGGCACCGGCTTCAACTGGGCCACGCCGGACCACTTCCGCCTCGTCTTCCTGCCGAACTCCGACGACCTGACCGATGCGGTCGGTCGCATCGCCCGCTTCCTCGACGGCTATCGACGCCGTCACGGCACCTGAGCCGATCGTTTCCCCGCTTCTCTCGCCTGCACCGTCGGAACTCCGGTGCAGTTTCTCACCCAAGAGACGGCGCAGTCACAAGCGCCCCGTTCGCATGAAACCCATCCAAGTCGGCCTGCTGGGCATCGGTACTGTCGGTAGCGGCACCTTCAACGTGCTCACTCGCAACCAGGAAGAGATCCGCCGCCGTGCGGGCCGCGGCATCGAGATCACGATGGTGGCGGACCTGAACGCCGAGCGCGCCCGCGAGATCGTCGGCGAGCGCGCCCGCGTCGTGGCCGATGCGCGCGAGATCATCGCCAATCCCGAGATCGACATCGTCATCGAGCTGATCGGCGGCTACGGCATCGCCCGCGCGCTGGTGCTCGAGGCCATCAACGCCGGCAAGCATGTGGTCACCGCCAACAAGGCGCTGCTGGCGGTGCACGGCACCGAGATCTTCGCCGCCGCCAGCGCCCGTGGCGTGATGGTGGCCTTCGAGGCGGCGGTGGCCGGCGGCATCCCGATCATCAAGGCGCTGCGCGAAGGCCTGACCGCCAACCAGGTGCAGTGGGTGGCCGGCATCATCAACGGCACGACCAACTTCATCCTGTCGGAGATGCGCGACAAGGGACTGGACTTCGACGTCGTGCTGAAGGAGGCGCAGCGCCTGGGCTACGCCGAGGCCGACCCGACCTTCGACATCGAGGGCGTGGACGCCGCGCACAAGGCCACGCTGATGAGCGCGCTGGCCTTCGGCATCCCGGTGCAGTTCGACAAGGCGCACGTCGAGGGCATCACCAAGCTGTCGGCCGTGGACATCCGCTACGCCGAGCAGCTCGGCTACCGCATCAAGCTGCTGGGCATCGCCAAGCGCCGCGACGACGTCGGCGGCATCGAGCTGCGCGTGCACCCGACGCTGGTGCCGGCCAAGCGCCTGATCGCCAACGTCGAGGGCGCGATGAACGCGGTGATGGTGCAGGGCGACGCCGTGGGCACGACGCTGTACTACGGCAAGGGCGCCGGCTCCGAGCCGACCGCCTCGGCCGTGATCGCCGACCTGGTCGACATCACCCGCCTGCACACCGCCGACCCGGACCACCGCGTGCCGCACCTGGCCTTCCAGCCGGATGAGCTGCGCGACACGCCGGTGCTGCCGATCGACCAGGTGCGCACCGCCTTCTACCTGCGCCTGCGCGTGGCCGACCAGAAGGGCGTGCTGTCGGCGATCACCTCGATCCTGGCGGCCTCCGACATCTCGATCGACGCGGTGCTGCAGCGCGAATCGAACGACGGCGAGCACCAGACCGACGTCATCATCCTGACGCACGAGACCGCCGAGGGCGCGATGCGCGCCGCGCTGGCGCAGATGCAGGCGCTGGCGACGGTGCTGGCGCCGATCGTGTCGCTGCGCAAGGAAGAGCTGGCCTGAGCGGTCACGCTCGGCTGACAAGGGGCACCGGGTGCCCCTTTTTGCTGTCGGCCCTGGCTCGCCTGTCCGCTTGTCCGATGCGGCGACAATGTCGCCTGTTCCCGTCCGATACCGACCCCATCCTGCCGTGAAATACATCAGCACCCGAGGCGACCAGACCCCCCGCCGTTTCTGCGAGATCCTGCTGGAGGGCCTGGCGCCCGACGGCGGCCTGTACCTGCCGGTCAGCTATCCGGTGATCGATGCGGCCAAGCTGGCGCGCTGGCGCGGCCTGTCGTATGCCGAGCTGGCCTTCGAGATCCTGTCGCTCTATATCGACGACATCCCGCCGCTGGACCTGAAGGCGCTGGTCGACAAGACCTACACGGCCGAGGTGTTCGGCACCGCCGCGATCACGCCGGTCACGCCGCTGGAGCCGGGGCTGTTCCTCGAAGGCCTGTCGAATGGCCCGACGCTCGCCTTCAAGGACATGGCGATGCAGCTGCTGGGCAACCTGTTCGAGTTTGAACTGGGCCGCCGCGGCGAGCAGCTCAACATCCTGGGCGCCACCTCGGGCGACACCGGCAGCGCGGCCGAGTACGCGATGCGCGGCAAGAAGGGCGTGCGCGTCTTCATGCTCAGCCCGAACGGCCGCATGAGCCCCTTCCAGCAGGCGCAGATGTTCAGCCTGCAGGACGACAACATCCACAACCTGGCGGTCGAAGGCGTGTTCGACGACGCGCAGGACATCGTCAAGGCGGTCTCCAACGACCTCGAGTTCAAGCGCGCCTACCGCATCGGCACCGTCAACTCGATCAACTGGGCGCGCCTGCTGGCCCAGGTCGTCTACTACTTCGCTGGCTATTTCCAGGCCACGAAGAGCAACGACGAGCAGGTCAGCTTCACCGTGCCGTCGGGCAACTTCGGCAACGTCTGCGCCGGCCATGTGGCGCGGCAGATGGGCCTGCCGGTCAAGCACCTGGTCGTGGCCACCAACGAGAACAATGTGCTCGAAGAGTTCTTCCGCACCGGCACCTACCGCGTGCGCGCAAGCAGCGAGACGTACGAGACCTCCAGCCCGTCGATGGACATCTCGAAGGCCTCGAACTTCGAGCGCTTCATCTGCGATCTGGTCGGGCGCGACGGCGCGCGCACCCAGGCGCTGTTCGGCGCGGCGCTGTCGAAGGACGGCGTCTTCACGCTCACGGCCGAGGAATTCGCCCGCGTGCAGGGCTACGGCTTCCAGGCCGGCCGCTCGACCCACGCCGACCGCCTGGCGACGATCCGCGCCACTTACCAAGGCCAGGGCGTGCTGATCGACACCCACACCGCCGACGGCGTGAAGGTCGCGCGCGAGCTGATCGAGCCGGGCGTGCCGATGATCGTGCTGGAGACGGCGCTGCCGGCCAAGTTCGAGGGCACGATCGCCGAGGCGCTGGGCACCGAGGTCAAGGCGCCGCGCCCGGCGGCTCTGGCTGATCTGGAGTCGCGCCCGAAGCGCTTCCAGGTGGTGCCGGCCGACACGCAGGTGGTCAAGCAGTACCTGCGCGACCACGTTCCGCTCTGAGCGCCCGGGCCCGGCCACGATGCAGGTCATCGGACTGTGCGGAGCCTCGAACTCCGGCAAGACCACGTTGGCCGAGAAGCTCATCCGCGCGCTGAAGGCGCGCGGCTGCCGCGTCTCGGTGGTCAAGCATGCGCACAAGCGCTTCGACATCGACCGTCCCGGCAAGGACAGCTTCCGCCACCGAGAGGCCGGCGCCTTCGAGGTGCTGGTCGCCAATGGCCAGCGGCTGGCGCTGATGCGCGAGTTCGAGGCCGAGGCCGAGCTCTCGGTGCACCAGATGCTGGCCGAGCTGAGCGATCTCTCGGCGTTCGGTCTGGAGCATTGGGTGCTGGTCGAGGGCTTCAAGCACGCCGACCTGCCCAAGGTCGAAGTCTGGCGTGCGGCCCACGGCGCGCGGCCCCTGCACCCGGACGATCCCTTTGTCGTCGCGCTGGCGGTGCCGGCCGGCGACACGCTGGCTTCGCCTTGCGGCCTGCCGCGCTTCGATCTCGATGCGCCCGAGGCCGAGGCGCTGGCCGATTTCCTTCGCAGCGATTCTTCCCGCTATGACTACCACGCCCCCGATCCCGAGCGCGGCTGAGGCCCCGCGCCGCGCCGCGCTGCGCAGCCTCGACGAGGCGCTGGCGGCCCTGCTGGACGGCCTGGCGCCGGTCTGCGCCGCCGCGCCCGAGACGGTGCCGACCGCCGACGCGCTCGGCCGCGTGCTGGCCGCCGATGTCGTCTCGCTGCTGGACGTGCCGCCGGCCGACAACACCTCGATGGACGGCTACGCGATGCGCGCCGCCGACGTGCCGCGCGAGGGCACGGTGCTGCCGGTGTCGCAGCGCATCCCCGCCGGCGTGGTCGGCGAGCCGCTGCAGCCCGGCAGCGCCGCGCGCATCTTCACCGGTGCGCAGGTGCCCGCCGGCGCCGACGCGGTGGTGATGCAGGAGGTCTGCGAGGCGCTGTCCGACGGCACGGTGCGCATCAATCAGGTGCCGGCGCCGGGCCAGTGGGTGCGCCGCCGCGCCGAGGATGTCGCGCGCGGCGCGGTGGTGCTGGTCGCCGGCACCCGGCTGACGCCGGCCGCGCTCGGCCTGGCCGCCTCGGTGGGCGCGGCCACGCTCACGGTCGCGCGCCGGCCGCGCGTGGCCGTCTTCTCGACCGGCGACGAGCTGGTGATGCCGGGTGAGGTCGCGCCCGAGGCGATGCGCCCGGGCGCCATCTACAACTCCAACCGTTACACGCTGCGCGGCCTGCTGCAGGCGCTGGGCTGCGAGGTCGATGATCTGGGCATCGTGCCCGACCGCCGCGAGGCCACCCGCGCGGCGCTGCGCGAGGCGGCCGCCGGCCATGACCTGATCGTCACCTCTGGCGGCGTCTCCGCCGGCGAGGAGGATCACCTCAAGCCCGCGGTCGAGGCCGAGGGCCGCCTGTCGCTGTGGCAGGTGGCGATGAAGCCGGGCAAGCCGCTGGCCTTCGGCGCGGTGCGCCGCCCGGATGGCGCCGGCGAGGCGGCCTTCATCGGCCTGCCGGGCAATCCGGTGTCGGTCTTCGTCACCTTCCTGCTGACGGTGCGCCCGCTGCTGCTGGCGATGCAGGGCGTGCCTGCCGAGCAGGCCGCGCGGCTGCCGGCGCTGCCGCTGCCCGCCGGCTTCGACTGGCCCCGGCCCGACCGCCGGCGCGAGTTCGTGCGCGCCCGCGTGGGCGACGACGGCCGCGTGGTGCTGTTCCCGAACCAGAGCTCGGGCGTGCTGACCTCGGCGGTCTGGGCCGAGGGCCTGGTCGACATCGCCGCCGGCCAGGCGATCACGGCGGGCGAGACGGTGCGCTTCATCCCGCTGGCCGCGCTCGGCTGAGCCGGACCGACCGATCCCGGAGACAAGAACGATGACGATCCAGATCCGCTATTTCGCCTCGCTGCGCGAGGCCCTGGGCGCCGGCGAGGCGCTGGCGCTCGAGCCGGGCGCGCCGGCGCTGACGGTCGGCGCGCTGCGCGACCAGCTGATCGCGCGCGGCGGCGCGCATGCCGAGGTGCTGGCCCGCGGCCGTGCCCTGCGCGCCGCGCTGAACCAGACCATGTGCGCCGAGACCGCCGAGATCGCCGACGGCGCCGAGGTGGCCTTCTTCCCGCCGGTCACCGGAGGCTGAGGCGATGAGCTCGACGACGCCCGCGCGCCCGCGCGTCTCCATCCAGACCGAGAACTTCGACCTCTCCGCCGAGGTCGCCGCGCTGCGGGCCGGCGACGGCGCGGTCGGCGCGGTCACCACCTTCATCGGCACGGTGCGCGACCGCCACGCCGGCCAGCCCGACCCGGACAGCGCCTCGATCAGCGCGATGGAGCTCGAGCACTATCCCGGCATGACCGAGCGCGCCATCGAGGCGATGATCGACGAGGCGCTGCGTCGCTTCGACATCCGCGCCGCGCGGGTGGTGCACCGGGTCGGTCCGCTGGCCATCGGCGACCAGATCGTGCTGGTGGCGGTCAGCTCGATGCACCGCGGCGAATCCTTCCAGGCCTGCGAGTTCCTGATGGACTGGCTCAAGTCCGAGGCGCCGTTCTGGAAGAAGGAGACGACCGCCGAGGGCGCGCGCTGGGTGGATGCGCGCGTCAGCGACGAGCGCGCGCTGGCGCGCTGGGGCATCGCCAGCACGAACGCCTCGCCGGCCGGCACGCCGTGAGCCTGGGCGCGGTCGCGCTCCAGACCGGTGCGGTCGCGCTCGGCGCCGCGCTGGGCGCGATCCTGCGCTGGCAGGCCTCGCTGCGGCTGGGGCTGGTCGTCGCCGGCTTTCCGCTGGGCACGCTGCTGGTCAACCTGGTCGGTGGCTTCCTGATCGGTCTGGCCCTTGTCTGGTTTCGCCTTCATCCAGAAGCTACTAACGGCAGGCTGTTGATCGTCACCGGGTTCCTGGGCGGGCTGACGACCTTCTCGTCGTTCTCGGGGGAGTCCTTGCTGCTGCTGCAGGCGGGACAGGTGCCGCTGGCGCTGCTGCACAGCGCCGCGCACCTGCTGGGCGCGCTGGTGGCGGTGACGCTGGGCTGGTGGCTGGGGCAGGTCGTGCTGGGCGGGGCTGTCGCCTAGGAGTCAAGCCGGCCGATGGCCGACCCGCAGACTTCAGGCCTTGCCCACCTGGACGGAGCCTTGCCCATGCGTGCCCTGATCTGCGATGCCTACGGTCCGATCGATCAACTGCAGGTGCGCGACGTGCCCACGCCCGAGCCGGGCCCTGGCGAGGTGCGCATCCGGGTCGAATCGGCGGCGGTGAACTTTCCCGATGCGCTGATCGTGCAGGGCCTGTATCAGGTCAAGCCGGCGCTGCCGTTCTCGCCGGGCGCGGAACTGGCGGGTGTGGTCGAGGCGGTGGGCGAGGGCGTGCGCCATGTTCAGCCCGGTCAGCGGGTCATCGGTTTCTGCGGCCATGGCGCCTTTGCCGAGCAGGCGGTGGTGTCGGCCCGGCAGCTCATGCCCCTGCCCGACGGCATGGACATGGACACTGGCGCCGCGCTGGTGCTGACCTACGGCACCTCGCTGCATGCGCTGAAGGACGTGGGCCGGCTGCAGGCGGGCGAGACGCTGCTGGTGCTGGGGGCCGCCGGTGGCGTGGGCCTGGCCGCCATCGAGATCGCCCGGCAGATCGGCGCCAAGGTCATCGCCGCGGCATCGAGCCCGGACAAGCTCGACCTGTGCCGCACGGTCGGCGCGCACGCATGCATCAACTACTTCACCGAGAACTTTCGCCAGCGTCTGGACACGCTGACGGACGGGCAGGGCGTGCAGATGGTGTACGACCCAGTCGGGGGTGACTACACGGAGCACGCCCTGCGCGCGACGGCGTGGCGCGGTCGCTATCTGGTGGTGGGCTTCGCGGCGGGCACGATCCCGAAGGTGCCGCTCAACCTGGCGCTGCTCAAGGAGCGGGCGATCCTGGGCGTGTTCTGGGGGGAGGCCGTGCGCCGCGATCCGGCGAGCCATCTGGCGAACATGCAGCAGCTGACCACCTGGTTCGCCGAAGGGCGCATTCGACCGGTGATCAGCGAGCGGGTCGGGCTGGAGGGCGCGCGCGCCGCGATCGCGCGCATGGCCGCGCGTCAGGTGCTCGGCAAGGTGGTGGTCCGGCCCCAGGAGTGAGCCGGCGATAATCCGCCGGATGAATGCTTCCTCTGCCCACACCGTTGCCCCCGAGATCGAAGTCCGCATCCTCGACGAGCGTCTGCACGCCTGGGGCCTGCCGCGCTACCAGACCGACCTGGCCGCGGGCATCGACCTGATCGCCTGCCTGGAGGCGCCACTGCGCATCGCGCCGCAGGCCACCGCACAGCTGGTGCCGACCGGCCTGGCGATGCACATGGACTCCGACGCCTTCTTCGCGATGATCGTGGCCCGCTCCGGGCTGGGCCACAAGAAGGGCCTGGTGCTGGGCAATGGCACCGGCATCATCGATGCCGACTACATGGCCCAGATCTACGTGAGCGTCTGGAACCGCAATCCGGCTGGTGAGGCGATCGTCATCGAGCCGGGCGACCGCATCGCGCAGCTGCTGTTCGTGCCGGTGGTGCGCCCGCGTCTGAAGGTGGTGGCCGAGTTCAGCGGCGACAGCGCGCGCGGCCAGGGCGGCTTCGGCTCGACCGGCGTGGCCGCCAAGGGCTGAGCCGGCCTGCCGATCCTGTTCAGTGCAGCGTGGCGCCGGGCGGGGCCAGATCGGTCAGGCTGACCGCGCTCTCGCCGCCGATGCCGCCGTTCTCGATCTCCTCGTCGGTGGCCTCGCGCACCGCGTGCACCTTCATCTGCAGCACCAGCGCGATGCCGGCCAGCGGATGGTTGCCGTCGAGCACCACATGGGTGTCGTAGACCTCGGTGACCGAATAGATCACATCGGCCGGCAGGTCGGGCGTGGTGCTGCCGGGAGGCGGTCCCTCGAAGCGCATGCCGACCTCGACATGCTCCGGGAAGATCGAGCGTTCCTCGAAGAACACCAGCTGCGCGTTGTAGTCGCCAAAGGCATGTTCGGGCTCGAGATGCAACGTCATCTCGTGACCTTCGCGCTGGCCGGTCAGCGCTTCCTCGACCTTCGGAAAGAGGTCGTCGCCGCCGACGAGGAATTCGAGCGGTTCGGCCAGGTCGTCGATGAGCTGGCCGTGGGCATCTTCGAGTCGCCAGCTCAGGCTGACGACGCAGGGGGCTTGGATCTGCATGGGCGCAATCATCGCATGCCGATCCGCTCAAGACGTGCGTCCGTCACGCCCCGGCACAATGCGCGGATGAACACGAATCCTGTTTCCGCCTCCTGCCATCCCGATCCTGCGGTCGCTCCGATCGACCAGCCTGTCGCCCTGCTCGGTGGCCTGAGCGCGGCTGACTTCATGCGCACGCACTGGCAGCGCCAACCCTTGCTGGTGCGCCAGGCGCTGCCCGGCGTGCAGCCGCCGATCAGCCGCGCCGACCTGTTCCGCCTGGCCGAGAGCGACGAGGTCGAGTCGCGCCTGGTGGTGCGCCATGGCCAAGGCGATGCGGCCGACTGGTCGTTGCAGCGCGGTCCGCTCGCGCGGCGCAGTCTGCCGCCGCTGAAGCAGCGCGACTGGACGGTGCTGGTGCAGGGGCTGAACCTGCATGTGCCGGCCGCGCAGGCGCTGCTGACGCGCTTTCGTTTCGTGCCGCAGGCGCGCCTGGACGACCTGATGATCTCCTGGGCGGCCGAGGGCGGCGGCGTCGGTCCGCATTTCGACTCCTACGATGTCTTCCTGATCCAGGTGGCCGGGCGGCGGCGCTGGCGCATCGGCCGCATGCCGGGCGCGACGCTGCGCCAGGGCCTGCCGGTCAAGATCATCGAGAATTTCGCGCCCGAGCAGGAATGGGTGCTCGAGCCCGGCGACATGCTCTACCTGCCGCCGGGCTGGGCGCATGACGGCGACGCCGTCGGCGGCGAGTGCATGACTTGCTCGGTGGGTTTCCGCTCGCCGCACCGCAGCGAGCTGGCGCGCGAGACGCTGCTGCGGGTGGCCGACGCGATCGAGGATGAATCGGATGCGGGCACCCGCCCGGTCGTCTACCTCGATCCGCAGCAGCCCGCCACGACCATGCCGGGGTGCATCCCGACGGACCTGCTGCAGTTCACCGAGACGGCGCTGCGCCGGGTGCTCGACGAGCCGGGCGCGCTGGCCCGCGCGCTGGGCGAGTATCTGAGCGAGCCCAAGGCCAACGTCAGCTTCGAGATTGCCGAGGAGCCGCTGCCCGAGGGCTGCGGCGTGCAGCTCGATGCGCGCAGCATCATGCTCTACGACGACGCGCACGTCTTCATGAACGGCGACTCCTGGCACGCGGCCGACGAGGATGCCGAGGTGCTGCGCCGACTGGCCGACGCGCGTCATCTCGATGCCGCCGCGGTCGCCGCAGCCAGCCCGGAGCTGCGTGCACTGCTCGAGCAGTGGTGCGATGACGGCTGGATTCATCCGCAGCGATGACCCGGTGATGACCCGGCTGCGGCCGCCTCGATCGTGGCGTAATTGAAACAGGCCAGGCCGCTGTCAACGCTTTTTCGTTCCAGGCGTTACGATGACGGTGCTGTGCTGCAACATGATGGTGCCCCCGACACAAGTTCCGGCGGGCCCCTGCGTCAGCAAAGCACCAAGTTTGCTGTTGTATAATGGAAGGCTGGTTGCAGAAATGCTCGAGCTTTCTGTTCCCCAGATGGCGCGTGAAGACCGCGGCAGGCTTGCCGCCAAGTCCGACGAGCCGAAATTACCGGTAATTTTCTGTCTCTCTGACTGAGGTAAAAAGCATGAACAAGTCGCTCCTGATGGCCGCCCTGATCGCTGCCGCTGCCCTGGCCGCTTGCGGCAAGAAGGAAGAAGCCCCGGCCGCTCCGGCTGCCGACATGGCTGCTTCGGCTGCCGCTCCGGTCGTCGAAGCCGCTTCGGCTGCTGCTGACGCCGCTGCTTCGGCGGCCACCGACGCCGCTTCGGCCGTCGTTGAAGCCGCTTCGGCCGCTGTCGACGCTGCTGCCTCGAAGTAATTCCTGACGCTGCACCCGACGGTGCGGCTTCGGAAAGAAAAACCGCCCCTTGGGGCGGTTTTTTCATGGGCCGCTGTTTCCGGGGGTCAGCGCAGTTCGCCCACCAGCAGCTGGGCGATGTGGCGTGCACCCTCGTCGGCCACCGGGCGACCTTGTTCGTCGAGCACTGCCACGTGGGCGCGCTCGCCGCTGCTGCTCAGGCGCAGGCGGTAGCGGGTGCCGCTGAGGTCTTCCTTGCGTGCGCCGAACAGGCGCGACAGCAGGCTGGGTTCTTCCTTGCCGGCGAGCTTCGGATCGACATAGCGCAGCGTGTAGAGGCCGGCACCGCGATCGCGCTCCTCGATGGTGAAGCTGCTGCGGTCCAGCGCCAGGCCGACGCGACGCCAGCTGCGCTCCAGGCTGTCGTCGATCTCCAGTGCCGCGCCGGGCTGACCTTCGAGCAGCCGGGCGCGCTGCGTGGCCGCGGGCACGGCCGTGACGGTCTTGAGTGCGCCGTCGACGGCCTGGGCTGAAGGCTTGGCGTTCTCGTCGGGGCTGCCCAGGCGCACCATCAGGCGCGCGAGCATTTCCGCCTCGAGACCGGCGTCGCTGGGTCGGGCGACCCAGCGCAGCGTCTCGGTGCGCTCCTTCGGCCCGGTGGCGATCTCCTCCAGGCCGCGGTGGCTGATGTAGATCTCGGTGAATTCGCCGTTGCGCTCGACACGGGTGCGGTAGCGGTCGCGCTCGCCGGTGTCGCGCAAGCGGTCGAGCACCTTGCCGACAGTGCGGCTGACCAGGTCATCGGGCAGCCTGGCGCGGTTCTCGGCCCAGTCGGTCTCCATGACGCCGGCCTGCGGCAGGTCGCTCGCCAGCGCGAAGCCGCTGTCCTGCCAGAACTGGCGCAGCACCGGCCAGAGCTGCTCGGGCGTCTGGCGGGTGACCAGCCAGCGCTGCTGGCCGGAGCGCTCGATGCGCAGCTCGCCGCTGGACTGTGGTGCGACCGCAGTGGCCGTGGCGGCGGACGGCGACTTCGCCCCCGCCTCGGTCGCGGCCGACTGCAGCGCGGTGGCGCTGACGCTGCCCCCCACTGGCGGCTGGTAGCGCGGATCGCCGGAGAGCTGGGTCAGGTCGGGGGGCACCTGCAGCGTCGGCGCTGGCGTGGCGGCCGCCGCACGGTAGTCGACGCGGCTCGACAGGAAGGAGTCGGTCGTCGTGGTGCAACCGGCCAGCGCGAGCGTGAGCGTCGCGGTGCCGAGGGCGACCGGACGCAGGAACAGCGGGGACATCGTCATCCTCGGGAAAACAGGGCGGTGGCTCAGAGCAGGCCGGCTTCGCGCATCGCGGCGTCCAGGCCGGGCGCCAGCGCATCGGTCATCGGCACCATCGGCAGGCGCAGCGTGCCACCGCACAGGCCCAGGCGCTGCATCGCCCACTTGACCGGCACCGGGTTCGGCTCGGCGAAGAGCAGCTTGTTGAGCGTGGCCAGACGGAAGTGGATGTCGCGCGCGGTCTTCACGTCGCCCTCGACGGCGGCGTGGCAGAGCTGCGCCATCAGGCGCGGCGCGATGTTGGCGGTGACGCTCACGTTGCCGCGGCCGCCCAGCAGCATCAGCGCGATGGCGGTGCCGTCGTCGCCCGAGTAGACGCCGAAGCCCTGCGGCGCATGCTTGATCAGCCAGGCGGCGCGCTCGATGTTGCCGGTGGCCTCCTTGATGCCGAAGACGCCGGGCAGCCGCGCGGCGCGCAGTGCCGTCTCGGGCAGCATGTCCGCCACCGTGCGGCCGGGCACGTTGTACAGCATCATCGGCAGGTCCACCGCCTCGGTGATGGCCTTGAAGTGCTGGTAGATGCCTTCCTGCGAGGGCTTGTTGTAGTAGGGCACGACGCTGAGCGTGCAGTCGGCGCCGACCTGCTTGGCGAACTTCGCCAGCTCGATGGCCTCGCGGGTGGAGTTGCCCCCGGCGCCGGCCATCACCGGCACGCGGCCGCCCGCCTGCTCGACGGCGACGCGGATGATCTCGCAGTGCTCCTCGACCGACACCGTCGGCGATTCGCCCGTGGTGCCGACGACGCCGATGCACGCCGTGCCTTCGGCGACGTGCCAGTCGATCAGCCGGCGCAGGCCGGGGTAGTCGACGCTGCCGTCCTCGTGCATCGGGGTGACGAGGGCGACGATGCTGCCTGTGATCGGATTCATGTGCTGAGGTCCTTGTGATCCGTGAATTCTAAACTGGCGGGAAGAGGCGGAAATTCGGCCGGCTTGCGCAGGGCCGCGATGCGCTGGACCCGTCGCGGCGGATCCGGCAGCACGCCGTCCTCGTAGGCGACCACCGTCAGGTCATGGCGCCTTGCCAGCGCGAGCAGCTCGCCCGGGCGCAGCAGGAAGTCGGGCCGGCTCGGCCGGCCGAAGCGGGCATGGCCCTGCGCGAAGGTCTCGTGCAGCAGCACGCCGCCGGGTGCCAGCAGCGCCACCGTCTCGTCCAGGCGTGGCCGCCAGAGGTAGTTGGTGATGATGACCGCATCGAAGCGCAGATCGGCCAGCGGCCAGGGCGTGCCCTCGGGCGGCTCCAGGTCGGCCTCGAGCGGGGTGATGCCGGGCAGGCCCGAGGCCGCGAGCGTGGCCAGCGCGGCGGTGTCGCGGTCGACCGCGGTGACCTGCGCGCCTTGCGCGGCCAGCCAGCGTGCGTGGCGACCCGCGCCACACGCCAGGTCGAGCACCCGCGCGCCGGCGGCCAGGCCGACGATCAGCGGCGCGTGGCGGGTGATCCAGGACGAGGGCACGCCGCTGCCATGCGGCCGGGGGGGCGGGGACGAATTCAGAAGCAGCTCCAGAGACGGTTGCCGAGCTCGACGATCATCGACGGGCGAAGATAGCTCATGAACACCAGCGCCAGCACGCCAGTGGCCAGCAGGCGCAGGGCCCAGTGCTGCGGGGTGCGCATGGTCAGGCTGGCTGCGCCGCCGCGCGAGCGATCGCCCCCTCGCGCACCGGCAGGTTGGCCAGCGCGGCGAGCAGGCCCAGCCCGATCGAGATCCACCAGACGATGTCGTAGCTGCCCGTGGCGTCGTAGAGCCGCCCACCCAGCCACACGCCCAGGAAGGAGCCGATCTGGTGGCTCAGGAAGACGAAGCCGCCCAGCATCGACAGGTACTGCACGCCGAAGATCTGCGCGATGACCGCATTGGTCGGGGGCACGGTGGACAGCCACAGCACGCCCATGACGGCCGAGAACAGGTAGACGCTGGCGGGCGTCAGTGGCGAGAGCAGAAAGATCGTGATGGTCACCGAGCGCAGCAGGTAGATCGCCGACAGGATGTGGCGCTTGGCCAGGCGCTGGCCCAGCACGCCTGCGCCATAGGTGCCGAAGACGTTGAACAGGCCGATCAGCGCCAGCGCGGTGGTGGCGACCTCGGGGGCCAGACCGTGGTCCTTCAGGTAGCTGGGCATGTGCACGCCGATGAAGACCACCTGGAAGCCGCAGACGAAATAGCCCGCCATCAGCCACTGGAAGCTGCGGTAGCCGAAGGCCTCGCGCAGTGCCGCGCCGATGCTCTGCTGCGCGCGCACCGGGCCGCCTGGCGCCACCGGCTCGCGCAGCCCCAGCGCCAGCGGCGTGATCACCAGCGCCGCGCCACCCAGCAGCATCAGCGCCTGCTGCCAGCCGAAGGTGGCGATCAGCCACTGCTCGACCGGCACCATCAGGAACTGGCCGAAGGATCCCGCCGCCGCGGCCACGCCCATCGCCCAGGAGCGCCGCGCCGGGTCGATCTGGCGGCCGATGATGCCGTAGACCACCGCATAGGTCGTGCCCGACTGGGCGATGCCGATCAGCAGGCCCGCGCTGGCCGTGAAGGTGGTGCCGGTGGGCGAGAGCGCCATCAGCACCAGACCGAGCGCATAGAGCAGCGCGCCGCCCGCCAGCACCCGGAAGGCGCCGAAGCGGTCGGCCAGCATGCCCGCCACCGGTCCGGCCACGCCCCAGGCGAGGTTCTGCACCGCCATGGCGAAGGCGAAGGTCTCGCGCGTCCAGCCGCGCTCCATGGTGATCGGGGTCAGCCACAGGCCGAAGCCGTGGCGGATGCCCATCGACAGCGTCACCACCAGCGCCCCGCACAGCAGGACCTGATGCATCGGCAGCCGGGGCGTCTGACCGGGCTGACCCGGCAGGGAGGAGGCAGTGGGAGTGCTCATGGCCGGACACTGTAGCGAAATTCACGAACCACGGCCGTCGCCGCCACGACGGGCGCGGCGGTCGACCTGCCTACAATCGCCCGCCATGGCCACCAAGACCACGAATTCCGCGAATCCCGCCCCGTCCAGCGCCCCGTCGTCCTATGGCGAGGCCTCGATCCGGGTGCTCAAGGGCCTGGAGCCCGTCAAGCAGCGCCCGGGCATGTACACCCGCACCGACAACCCGCTGCACATCGTGCAGGAGGTGCTCGACAACGCCGCCGACGAGGCGCTGGCCGGTCAAGGCCGGCGCATCGGCGTGACGCTGCACGCCGACGGCTCCGTCTCGGTCGAGGACGACGGCCGCGGCATCCCCTTCGGCCTGCACCCCGAGGAGGGCGTGCCGGTCGTCGAGATCGTCTTCACCCGGCTGCATGCCGGGGGCAAGTTCGACAAGGGCTCGGGCGGCGCCTACAGCTTCTCCGGCGGCCTGCACGGCGTGGGCGTGTCGGTGACGAACGCGCTGTCCACCCGGCTGCAGGTGACGGTCTGGCGCGAGCGCCAGGTCGCCACGCTGGCCTTCTCCGGCGGCGACGTGATCGAGGCGCTGGCGGTGCGCCCGGCCGGGCCGGCGTCTTGCGGCGACCGCAGGCAGGGCACGACGGTGCGTGTCTGGCCCGACGCGAAGTACTTCGAGAGCGCTGAGCTGCCGCGCGGCGAGCTGATGCATCTGCTGCGCAGCAAGGCGGTCCTGATGCCGGGCGTCACCGTCACGCTGCACCACGAGAAGAGCGGCGAGACCCAGACCTGGTGCTATGCGGCGGGCCTGCGCGACTACCTGGCGCAGAACCTCGGCGGCGAGGCGCTGATCCCGCTGTTCGAGGGCGCGCGCCACGCCGGCGCGGGCGAGAGCGACAACTTCGCCGAGGGCGAGGGCGCGTCCTGGTGCGTCGCCTTCCTGGAAGAGGGCGCCAGCCTGCGCGAGAGCTACGTCAACCTGATCCCGACGGTGGCCGGCGGCACCCACGAGGCCGGCCTGAAGGACGGCCTGTTCCAGGCGGTCAAGGGCTTCATCGAGCTGCATGCGCTGTGCCCCAAGGGCGTCAAGCTGATGCCCGACGATGTCTTCGGGCGCGCCAGCTTCGTGCTGTCGGCCAAGGTGCTCGACCCGCAGTTCCAGGGCCAGACCAAGGAGCGCCTGAACAGCCGCGATGCGCTCAAGCTCGTGTCGGCCTTCGTGCGCCCGGCGCTGGAGCTGTGGCTGAACCAGCATGTCGAGCATGGCAGGAAGCTCGCCGAGCTGGTCATCCGCCAGGCCCAGGCGCGCCAGCGCGCCGGCCAGAAGGTCGAGAAGAAGAAGGGCTCGGGCGTGGCGGTGCTGCCGGGCAAGCTCACCGACTGCGAGAGCCGCGACATCGCGCTCAACGAGGTCTTCCTGGTCGAGGGCGACTCGGCCGGCGGCAGCGCCAAGATGGGCCGCGACAAGGAGACGCAGGCCATCCTGCCGCTGCGCGGCAAGGTGCTCAATGCCTGGGAGGTCGAACGCGACCGGCTCTTCGCCAACAACGAGATCCACGACATCGCGGTGGCGGTGGGCGTCGATCCGCACGGCCCCGGCGACTCGCCCGATCTGTCGGGCCTGCGCTACGGCAAGATCTGCATCCTGTCGGACGCCGACGTCGACGGCTCGCACATCCAGGTGCTGCTGCTGACGCTGTTCTTCCGCCACTTTCCGAAGCTGATCGAGACCGGTCACGTCTTCGTCGCGCGCCCGCCGCTCTACCGGGTCGATGCGCCGGCGCGCGGCAGGAAGCCCGCGGCCAAGCTCTACGCGCTCGACGAGGGCGAGCTGCAGGCCATCCTCGACAAGCTGCGCAAGGAGGGCGCGCGCGAGGGCGCCTGGTCGGTCAGCCGCTTCAAGGGCCTGGGCGAGATGAACGCCGAGCAGCTCTGGGAGACCACGCTCAATCCCGACACCCGCCGGCTGCTGCGCGTCGAGCTCGGGCCGGTCGATCTGGCAGCAACCACCCGCTCCTTCGGCCGCCTGATGGGCAAGGGCGAGGCGGCGGCGCGGCGCGAGCTGATGGAGCTGCACGGCGACGCGGTCGAGATCGACATCTGACCTTCCTCCCTTCCGAGAGACAGAGAGCTTTGACCATGAATGGCCCCCATGCCTCACAGGCGCACCCGCGGCTGCGCGTCCTCATCGTCGACGATCACCCGATGATCCGCAGCGGCCTGGCCGCGATGGTTCGCGGCGAGGCCGATTTCGAGCTGGTCGGCGAGGCCGCGCACGGCGCCGACGCGGTGCGCATCGCGCCGGAGCTGGCGCCCGACGTGGTGCTGATGGACCTGGTGATGCCGCAGATGGACGGCATCGAGGCGATGACGCGGCTGCGCCCGCTCTTGCCCTCCACCCGCTTCGTCATCCTGACCAGCCTGACCGAGCCGGGCGAGGTGCAGCGCGCGTTGCAGGCCGGGGCCAGCGGCTACCTGACCAAGACCGCCTCGGCGCAGGAGCTGGTCAATGTCATCCGTGCCGCGCACGGCGGGCGCCGGGTGCTCTCGCCCGAGGCCACCGAGGCGCTGATCGCGGCCTCGCAGCCTGGCCAGCCCGGTGCCGACCTGACCCAGCGCGAGCGTGAGCTGCTGGCGCTGATGGCGCGTGGCCTGACCAACCAGGACATCGCCGAGCAGCTGCGCATCGCGCTGCCGACGGTCAAGTTCCACATCACCAACATCCTGTCCAAGCTGGGCGTGGGCAACCGCACCGAGGCGGTGCTGCTGGCGCTCAAGCACCGGCTGGTGCCGCCGGCGGGCTGATGCCTTGCCCGATGTCCCCCGTGTTCCCGGGGGGCGGTCGTTCAGGCCGGCGAGAGATCCGGAATCGATACTGAGGTGCGTTCCATCACCTGCGCCCACTGCATCGATCTCCATGATCTCTCGACTGCGATCCCTGTTTCCCCTCCCGGCACTGACCATGGTCCTGCTGGGCGCGGCGGTCCTGTGGCCTGCTGCGTCGGCATCGGCTGAGCCGGCCCCCGCCGCACCGGTGCTGGCCGGCTGCACGATGTTCCCGCCCCAGGCGATCTTCAACCAGCGCATCGACGACGTGATGCGCTTTCCCGCCCACGCGCGCAGTGCCGAATGGATCGGCATGATCGGCGCCGCCCGGGCGCTGCATCCGGACTGGGGCAGCGAGGCCGATCCGTCGAAGACCGGCTCGTACTACGGCATGCCGTGGAACGTCGTCGATGGCAGCGAGCGCAGCACCCGCTGGCCGCTGGTCAGCCATGCCATCGTCGATCCGCGCGACGGCAACGGCGCGGGCGCGCCTGACCAGAGCGACTGCGCTGTCGTCGAGCAGGGCCGCGTTTCGGTCCGAGCCTGCGAGCATGTCACGGCGTCGCGGCGGCGCTTTCCCTTTCCGCACGATGGCCAGATCCGCGTCGAGGGCGGCAACTGCAGCGATCCGGCACGCTGCGGCGATCGTCATGTGCTGGTGCTGGAGAAGGGCTCTGGCGGTGCCTGCCGACTCTGGGAGAGCTATTTCAGCTACCAGGACAGCGCTGGGCGCTGGAACGCCTACGCGACCGCCGCCTGGGACCTGAATTCGCTGGCGATGCGCCCGGACGGCTGGACCTCGGGCGATGCCGCCGGCCTGCCGATCCTGCCGCTGCTGCTGCGCGCCGAGGAGGTCGACTCTGGCGTGATCCGCCATGCGCTGCGGGTGACCTTCCGCGATGCGGTGCTCGACCGTCGCCATGTCTGGCCGGCGCGTCATTCGGCCGGCACCACCCGGCCCGAGGGCATTCCCTTCGGTGCGCTGCTGCGCCTGCGCGCCGATTTCGAAATCCCGTTCTGGTGGAACGCGCAGGCGCGCACCATCGCGCGGGCAATGCAGAAGCACGGCCTGTACGTCGCCGACATCGGCTCGGACTTCTTCGTGCAGGGCGATCCGGACACGCGCTGGAGCCCGGTCACGCTCATGACGCTGCGCCAGCTCAGGCTCCACCAGTTCGAGTTCGTCGACACCGGTGCCATCACGCGCCATCCGCGCTTCGATCCGGACTCTTACGCCGCGAGCTGGTGAGCCTCGACCTTGGTCGGGTACCGGCCCGGCCCAGGGGTCGGTGCCACGGCCGCCGTACCGGTCGATCATGCGCATGCCGGTGATCGTTCCCCCCCGCAATCGCCGGCCCACGACAAACACTCAGGGAGGATCTTTTTCCGTGCCGGCCTCCAGGCCGACGAAAGAGCATCCGCAGTGCGGGGGGGGCGTCTCAGGAAATCAGGCTCGCCGATCATGAAGAATTTCCTCGCTCCCGTGCTGGCTTCGCCGAGGGCGGCCCTGTCGCTCGGTCTGGCGGACGGGGGCAGTGATGTTCGATGATCTGGGCATGGTGTCGGTGCTGGTCCAGCTGCTGCTGATCCTGGTGCTGGTGGCGCTGTATTCGGGGCGGCGCCATCGGCGCCGCTGCCAGCAGCGCGACCGCGACCTGGCGAGGTCGCTGCGCCGGCGCGCTGCGGCCCAGGCCGCGGTGCCTGCAGCGCCCGTGGCGGCAGCCCCTTGCGCCGGACGCATCTCTGGCCTGCGCAGCGACGACCTGCTGCCGGCCAGCTTCGCCGATACCTGCGCCGACTGGACCGCACTGGCCTGGCGCCCGGACGAGCGAGCGGGCGCGCGTCCGGCCGACCGTGGCCTCGATCGCATCGACCTGGACGAGCCGCTGCGTTGCACTGCGCTGGAGCGACCCTTCGAGGAGGCGGATCGCGCTCGCGCGAGGGCCCGGCCCGTGTTGTCCTGCACAATCGGGCGGCAGGTGCACATGCGCGCCTGATGCCCGATGATGGACCAGACGACGATCGAATTTTCTTCCCTCCCTCCCGCCACCCCGGCCGATGACGCGCTGACGCTGGCGCACTATGCCGAGCGGGCCTATCTCGAATATGCGCTGAGCGTCGTCAAGGGCCGCGCGCTGCCGGACGTCGGCGACGGCCAGAAGCCGGTGCAGCGGCGCATCCTCTACGCGATGCACCGCATGGGGCTGGCGACGCAGCGCGCCAGCAATGGCGCCACGGGTGGCGCCCGCCCCGTCAAGAGCGCGCGGGTGGTCGGCGATGTGCTCGGCCGCTTCCACCCGCATGGCGACACTGCGGCCTATGACGCGCTGGTGCGCATGGCGCAGGACTTCTCGCTGCGCTATCCGCTGATCGACGGCCAGGGCAACTTCGGCAGCCGCGACGGCGACGGCGCGGCGGCGATGCGCTACACCGAGGCGCGGCTGGCGCCGATCGCGCGGCTGCTGCTCGACGAGATCGACGAGGGCACGGTCGATTTCGTGCCCAACTACGACGGCTCGACCGAGGAGCCGCGCCAGCTGCCCTCGCGCCTGCCCTTCGTGCTGCTCAACGGCGCCAGCGGCATCGCCGTGGGGCTGGCCACCGAGGTGCCCAGCCACAACCTGCGCGAGGTCGCCGCGGCGGCGGTCGCGCTGATCCGCGACGAGCACCTGAGCGATGACGCACTGCACGCGCTGGTGCCCGGCCCCGACTATCCCGGCGGCGGCCAGATCATCAGCAGCGACGCCGAGATCCGCGAGGCCTACCGCACCGGTCGCGGCTCGCTGAAGGTGCGCGCGCGCTGGAAGATCGAGGAACTCGCGCGCGGTCAGTGGCAGCTGGTGGTCACCGAGCTGCCGCCGGGCACCAGCAGCCAGAAGGTGCTCGAGGAGATCGAGGAGATCACCAACCCGAAGGTCAAGACCGGCAAGAAGGCGCTGACGCCGGAGCAGGTCCAGCTCAAGGGCGCGGTGCTGGCGCTGCTCGACGGCGTGCGCGACGAGTCCGGCAAGGAGGCCGCGGTGCGCCTGGTCTTCGAGCCCCGCAGCCGCACGATCGAGTCCCGCGAGCTGGTCACCGCGCTGCTGGCGCACACCAGCCTGGAGAGCTCGGCGCCGATCAACATGACCATGATCGGGCTGGACGGCCGCCCGACGCCCAAGGGCCTGCGCCAGGTGCTGCGCGAGTGGACCGGCTTCCGGCTCGACACGGTGCGCCGGCGCACCGCGCACCGCCACGAGCGCGTCAGCGAGCGCATCCATGTGCTCGAGGGCCGCCAGCTGGTGCTGCTCAACCTCGACGAGGTGATTCGCATCATCCGCGAGAGCGACGAGCCCCGGGCCGCGCTGATCGCGCGCTTCCGCCTGAGCGAGCGCCAGGCCGAGGACATCCTGGAGATCCGCCTGCGCCAGCTCGCGCGGCTGGAGGCGATCAAGATCGAGCAGGAGCTGGCCGAGCTGCGCGGCGAGCAGGCCCGCCTCGAGGACATCCTGGGCAATCCGGCCTCGCTGCGCCGGCTGGTCATCCGCGAGATCGAGGCCGATGCCAAGCAGCACGGCGACGAGCGCCGCACGCTGATCCAGGCCGAGCGACGTGCGGTGGCCGAGGTGAAGGTGGCCGACGAGCCCGTCACCGTCGTCATCAGCCAGAAGGGCTGGGTGCGCGCACGCACCGGCCACGGCCACGATCCGGCCGGCTTCGCCTTCAAGGCGGGCGATGCGCTGCACGGCACCTTCGAGTGCCGCACCGTCGACACGCTGGTGGCCTGCGCGAGCAACGGTCGCGTCTATTCGGTGGCGGTCAGCGTCTTGCCGGGCGCGCGCGGCGACGGCGCGCCGATCACCTCGCTGATCGACCTGGAGCCGGGCACGCAGGTGCTGCATTACCTGACCGGGCCGGCCGACCGCATGCTGCTGATGGCGCACAGCGGTGGCACCGGCCTGCTGGCGCGCCTGGGCGACCTGTTCGCGCGCAACAAGGGCGGCAAGGCCTTCCTGACGCTGGAGCCGGGCGAGCAGTGGTTCGCGCCGGTGCCGGTGGAGGCCGTGCACACCCGCGTGGCCTGCCTGAGCGCCACCGGCCGGCTGCTGGTCTTCGGGCTGGACGAGCTCAAGCACCAGTCGGGGGGAGGGCGCGGCCTGATGCTGATGGCCGACATCGACCTGCAGGCCGATCCGCTGCTGGCGGTGACGGTGCTGGGCGAGGGGGGGCTGCGCGTCAGCGGCCTGGGTCGCGGCGCCAAGCCGCGCGACGAGGACCTGAAGCCGAACGCGCTGGCGGGCTGGGTCGGCCGGCGCGCGCGCAAGGGCCGCGCCCTGGAGACGACGATGAAGGTGCAGGGCCTGGCGGCTCTGATGTCCGCAGTCGCATCGCCGCGCTCCGGGGCTTAATGCAATCCAAGATTTCTCCGCTAATCTTTCGGCCAACCGAGATGATTGGTACCATTTGTAATAAACGTGAGTCAATGCACGACCTCTGTCGTCTCTGTGCGTGATCGCGGCCGCGCCGATGAAGATTGCCGGCGACGGCGACGACAACCCGGACGTCGTCACAGTTCCCCCGCACCGTGCCGCTTCGGCGGCGCGGGCTTCCAGGCCCTTCCGTCGGAAGGGCCTTTTTTTTCCCCTCCCGCCGTGGCGACTAAGCCGGGATTCATCGCCCGCCGCTACGATCGGGGCCTGTTCACCGAGAAATTTTCCACATCATGCGACTGCTGCTTGCCGAAGACGACCAGCTGCTCGGCGACGGTCTGCGTGCCGGCCTGCGGGCCTTGGGCTTCCAGGTCGACTGGGTGCGTGACGGCGTGGCCGCCGAGCGCGAGCTGCTGAACCAGACCTACACCGCGGCCATTCTCGACCTGGGCCTGCCCCGGGTCGACGGCATCGACGTGCTGCAGAGCCTGCGCAACCGCGGCGTGGCCACGCCGGTGCTGGTGCTGACCGCGCGCGACGGCGTGCCCCAGCGCATCCAGGCGCTGGACATCGGCGCCGACGACTATGTCGTCAAGCCGGTCGACCTGCACGAGCTGGCCGCACGGCTGCGTGCGCTGGTGCGCCGCTCGCACGGTCAGGCGCAGGACCGGCTCAGCAGCAACGGCGTCGATCTGCAGCCGGCCTCGCGCGAGGTCTGGGCCGACGGCGAGGCGGTCAAGCTCTCCAGCCGCGAGTTCAGCCTGCTGCATGTGCTGATGCTGCGCCCGGGCCGGGTGCTGACCCGCGAGCAGCTGGAGAACCACCTCTACGGCTGGGGCGAGGAGGTCGGCAGCAACACCATCGAGGTGCATGTGCACCACCTGCGCCGCAAGCTCGGCTCGCACCGGATCCGCACGGTGCGGGGTGTCGGCTATGCCTTCGCGGCCTCGACGCCGGCCCCTCAGCCGGAAGCGGGCGCGACCGGTGCCGAGGCCGAGCCGGGCGCCGACACCGGCAGCGTGCCGCTCGCCGCCTCGTGAGTCCGGTGCGTCCGCTGCGGCGCAGCTCGCTGCGCGCGCGGCTGCTCGGCCGGGTGCTGGCCGGGGTGACGATGCTGTGGATGCTTGCGGCGGTGCTGGCCTGGGTCGACACCCGGCGCGAGCTCGACAGCCTGCTCGACGGCCATCTGGCGCAGTCGGCTGCGTTGCTGATCGCGCTGCAGCTCGAGGACGGCGGCGAGGCGGCGCTGCCGCCCGCCTCCAACCTGCACCGCTATTCGCCCCGGGTGGCCTTCCAGGTCTGGCGCGACGGCGTGCTGGAGATGCATTCCTGGAACGCACCGGCCGAGCCGCTGGCGCCGCTGGTGCCGGGCTTTCACGCCACCCACCTGTCAGGCCGCGACTGGCGGGTCTACGCCGCGCGGCCGCGCCAGGCCTCCGACGCGATCGTGCTGATCGGCGAGCTGGGCTATTCGCGCGAGGAGATTCTCGAGGCGGTGCTGCGCAGCTCGCTGCTGCCGCTGCTGGTGGCGCTGCCGCTGCTGGGCTTGAGCGTGTGGTGGGCGGTGCGGCTGGGGTTGGTGCCGCTGGATCGGCTGGGTCGGGAGCTGGCCACGCGCGATCCGGCCGAGCTGACGCCGGTGCGCATCGATGACGCGCCGATCGAGCTGCTGCCACTGATCCACGCGCTCAACGAGCTGTTCGATCGTACCCATGCGCTGCTGAGCTCGGAGCGGCGCTTCACGGCCGATGCCGCGCATGAGCTGCGCACGCCGATCGCCGGCATTCGCGCGCAGGCGCAGGCGGCGCTGGCGGTGGCCGATCCGGCCGCGCGCCGCCATGCGCTGCAGGCAACGCTGGCGGGCTGCGACCGCGCCACCCGCCTGGTGCAGCAGCTGCTGACGCTGGCACGGCTGGAGGCCGAGCCGCAGTGTCGCCAGGGCCGCGCCGATCTGGTGGCGCTGGCCCGCGACGAGGTGGTCGAGATCGCCTCCACCGCCTTCGAGGAGGGACAGGACCTGCAGTTCGAGGCGCCCGAGGAGGCCGGCTGGCTGCAGGTGCAGGGTGAACCCACGCTGCTGGCGGTGCTGCTGCGTAATCTGATCGACAACGCGCTGCGCTACAGCCCGGCGGGTGCGACGGTGCGGGTGAGCGTGCTGCCTCCGGCCGAGCTGGCCGTCTCCGGTGAGCCGGGCGAGCCCGGCGAGACGCCGCCTCCCCGGGCCCGACTGATCGTGGAGGACAGCGGCCCAGGCCTGTCGCCGGAACATCTGCAGCGCCTGGGCGAGCGCTTCTTCCGCGCGCTGGGCAATGACCGCCCGGGCAGTGGCCTGGGCTGGTCGATCGTGCGGCGCATCGCGATGGCGCTGCAGCTCGATGTGCAGGTCGACCGTTCGCCCGATCTGGGTGGACTGCGGGTCAGCGTGTCGGTGGCGATGGCGCCGCAGGAGCCGCCCGTGCCCGTGCCGGGGGCAGATCAGCCGTCGACGCCACCCGGTCCGCCCCCGGAGCCGGAGCGCTCGCGTACATAGCGGCACAGCGTGCCGCTCTCGGGCAGCAGGTAGATGACCTGGGGCTCGACCTCGGTGATGACGTCGCTGCCGCCGCTGCCGGTCAGCGCCCAGGTCGGGCGGCGGCCGTGCCCCTGAGGCAGCCGGGCGAAGGCCCGCACCCGGCGCTCCAGCGAGGCGCTGTCCTCGCTGTCGAAGCGCTCCCAGGCCAGATCGACCGGCTCGCCGTCGATCAGGCGCATCAGCGTCGCGCCCTCGTCGCGGGGCAGCACCAGCACCGCATCCGCATCACGGATCTGGCGGCCGACCTGGCGCCATTCCGCATGCAGCAGCGGCTCGATCCGGCCCGCGCGCAGACCGCAGTGCTGCAGCGCCTCGGTCCAGGCGGCCAGGTCGGTGGCGTCGAGCGCGCTGGCGAGCCAGCGCTGCCGGCCCAGTGGCAGCAGCATCAGATGGCGCGCTCCGTCGCCCAGCACCGCGCGGAAGCGCTGCCGAGCGTCCTGCTGCACCTGGGCCGGCGAGCCGTCATGGTGCAGCAGCAGGTGCAGCAGGTACTCGTCGGCCACCCGCAGTCGGGCCTGCCCTGGCAGCACGTCGACATCAGCCAGGCGCAGCGCTGACAGGGCGGCGCCCAGCGCGGCCGCCCCCCGTCCGCTGCCGCTGGCCGCGGCCAGGCAGCGCTCGCGCCAGCCAGCACCGAGAAGCCGGGCCTGGCAGCCGCGCGCGCGCAGGTCGAGCCAGAGTTCAGGGCGCCAGCGGAGCGGCACGCTCGGCATCCTCCTGCGCGATCTCGCCCGCGCGCAGACGCTGCTGCAGCCGCTCGGCCATGCCGGGGCTGCGTCGCTGCCGGGCCAGCCGGTCGAGCTGGGCCGCCGGCGCGCCGGTCTCGATCGCTTCGGCCAGAGCGCGGCGGGTCTCGATCCAGCTCTCGATGACGCAGCGGCCCAGCCTGCCGCTGCCTTCGCAGTCCGGGCAGCCGCTGCCTTCGCAGTGCGGGCAGATTCGCGGCAGCAGCTGCTGCACCAGCACGCCGCCCAGGCTGCGTGCGATCACCTGGCGCGGCAGGCCGGCGCGGTGCAGCCGCTCGATGGCCGACCAGGGCGAGACCGCCCGCACCGCCAGCACCAGCGCCCGGCCCTCCAGGGCCAGATCGGCCAGCCGCTCGGCGGCACCGGGGCTCATCTCGCCGCACTGGTCGACCAGCAGCCGGTCGGGGTCACGGCGCAGGCTGTGCTCGACCATGTCACGGTCTGGCGCATCCAGCACCAGCGCCAGCTGGCCTTCCTGATGGCACTGTCCTGCCAATGCGCGCAGCAGGGTGCTCAGGCCCTGGCCTGGCGGGGCCACCAGCAGCGTCAATCCATGCGCCGGCTGCAGTGACCGGCGCAGCGCGGCGCAGGTGGCTGGGGCCAGCCCCAAGGCCTCGAGCGAGGGCGGCCGCTGTCGATCGTCGCGATCCGGCAGCCGCAGCACGATGTGGCCGGGATGCATCTCGACCGGCAGACTCAGCGGCCGGCCGCCCTGCACGATGTCGAGCTGGCCCTCGCGCAGGATCTGCGGGCCCAGCGTCGCGGCCAGCGCATGCAGCATCTCGCCGGCCGGGGCGGGGCGCTCGTCGTCCGGATGCGCCGGGCCCGCGGGCTGCAGCCGCCCGTCGATGCGCAGACGCACCGAGGCGGCGGCCGGATCGTGGGCCGGCAGGTCCAGATGCAGATGGCTGGCGCCGCGCTCGAAGGCCAGACGCAGCAGCCGGTTGAGCGGCTCCAGCGCCGGCGTGCCGGCCGCGCCGATGTCGTCATGCCGCGAGGCGCGCACGCCGAAGCGGCTGACCTCATGCTCGAGCCGGGCCTGCTCGACCCGCTCGACGAAGGCCAGCAGTGCGGGCGCCGGCGCCACATACCAGCGGGTGCGCAGCCGCCCCTCCTGGCGCAGCCGCCCCTCGATCCAGAGTCGCTCGGCGCGGTCGAAGGGATCGGCCAGCACCAGCGCGGTGGCCTGGTCGGGCGTGCGCAGCGCCACGCACAGCCGCCGACGGGCCTCGTCGGCAGGGATCAGGCGGGTGTCGGCCAGGGTCGGCTCGGCCCGCTCCAGTGCCGCCGGCATCATGCCGCTGGCCACGGCCAGCCAGCGCCGGAAGGCCGGGTCGTGGCTGGAGTCCGGTGCCGGGCTGCGCGTGTCTGCGCTGTAGCGACGCATCAGCCGCTGCACCACCCGCTCGGCCTGTTCCGCCGCACCGATGCGGCTCAGCTCATGCTCGCTCATGCGGGAATTGGACCGTGCCGACCGCCATCGGCCAGCCCCCGCGACGCGGGGACGGGCCCCCGAGCAGCAGGGGTGAGGACGGGCACAAAAGAGTCTTCATGCGAGATACGCGGCAGTTTCTGCCAAGTATTTCACATCATCGCGCTTGTGCCAGTCGGAACGCAACCGCACTCAGCAGCACGAACAGCGCCGCGCTCCACAGCTCGAAGGGCAGGCCCAGCAGCGACACCGCCGCCTCGGCGCAGGAGGCGCGCACCTCGAAGACCTCGGGCTGCCAGGCGTCCAGCCCCAGGCCGGAGATGATCCGATCGGCCAGTGTCAGGTCGCAGGAGGGCAGCTTGGCGGCGATGAAGTGCTGGTAGAGCGCCGCTGCGGTGCCGCCCAGGCCCAGCAGCAGCATCAGCACGCTGGAGAGCCGGCGTGACAGCCGCGCGGCACCCGCCGTGTCGGGCAGCAGCGCTGCCAGAGCGGCGATCGTGCCGATCAGCAGGAAAAGGATGCGCTGCAGGATGCACCACGGGCAGGGCAGCATGTCCAGGCGATGCTGGGCGAACAGCGCGCCGGCGACGCTGGCGAAGCAGGCCAGCGCCATCAGCGCCAGCAGCACACGGGGCCGCGGCGTCACTCGACCTCGGCGATCAGCTCGATCTCGACGCAGGCGCCCAGCGGGATCTGCGCGACGCCGAAGGCGCTGCGGGCATGGGCGCCCACCTGGTCGCCGAAGACCTGCGCGAACAGCTCGGAGGCGCCGTTGGTCACCAGGTGCTGCTCGGTGAAGTCGGGTGTGCTGTTGACCAGGCTCATCACCTTGACGATGCGGCGCACCTTCGACAGGTCGCCGACGGCGGCCTGCAGCGTGCCCAGCAGGTCGATGGCGATGGCGCGTGCGGCCTGGGCGCCGGTGGCCGTGTCGGTGTCGCGTCCGAGCTGGCCGACCCAGGGCTTGCCGTCCTTCCGGGCGATGTGGCCGGACAGGAAGACCAGGTTGCCGGTGCGCACGAAAGGCACGTAGGCGGCGGCCGGCACGGCCACAGGCGGCAGGCTGATGCCGAGGTCCTGGAGGCGCTGGGAGATGCTCATGGCGAAATTCCGTGAATCGTTTCGAATGGGGTGTCGTTTTTTCGTTTCCGGTGCGGTGCGCGCAGGTGTTGCGCAGGTGTTGTCAAGCGCGGATCACCCGTGCACGGCCCGGGTGGGCGCGATCCTACACTGAGCCGAAAGGGAGGGCGCATGGACACCCTGCGCAAGGTTTCGGCCGTGATGCCGCTGGGTGTGGCGGCCGGCGCGGTGCTGGCGGGCACGCTGCTGCAGCTCCAGCAGCCTCGCCTGCTGGAGCCTGCCGAGCGTCAGGTCCTGCTGGCGGTGGCATGTCTGCTGTGCGTGCCGCTCCTGCGCTGGCGGGGTGGCTGGCCGCGCCTCGCCGGCCTCGTCGCGCTGGCGCTGGCCGCGCTGCTGCTGACCGACCTGCGCGCCGAGGTGGGCCTGCGTGACCGGCTCGATCCGGCCCTGCACGACCGGCTGGTCCAGGTCGATGGCGTGATCATCGGCCTGCCCGTCTGGCGCGAGGGGGCCTGGCGTGGTCAGATCGAGGTGGAGCGAGGTGGCTGGCCCGGCACCTTGACGCTGGAGAGCGCCGCACCGACCGGGCTGATCCTGCCACACCGGCTGCAGGTCCTGTGGGGCGAGAGCGGGGGAGGCGGCCCGCCGCCCCGTGCCACGGCGCCGCGCGCTGGCCAGCGCTGGCGCCTGGCGCTGAGGCTGCGCCCGATCGACGCGCCGGCGCCGCTCCACGGGCCCGACATGGCGCTTCGCGCCCTTGAGGAGGGCATCGGCGGCCAGGGTCGGGTGGTGCAGCGACGCGGCGTCGCGGCCGACCAGCCTGTGCTGCTGGGCGAGACCGGCCGGGCGCGCATCGATCGCTGGCGCCAGGACCGGCGCGAACATCTGTTCACGGCACTGGGCGAGCGGCCGGCGGCGGGGGTGATCGCCGGCCTGAGCCTGGGCGACCAGAGCGCGATCGAGCGCGAGGACTGGGCGCTGTTCCGCCTGGCTGGCCTGAGTCATCTGATGGCGATCAGCGGCCTGCATGTGACGATGTTCGCCTGGCTGGCAGGCAGGCTGATTGCGCTGCTGTGGCGGCGCGGGCCCTGGCCTGTGCTGATGCTGATGTGCCCGGTGCCGCGCGCGGCCCGGCTGGGTGGGGTGCTGGCGGCGCTGGGCTACACGCTGCTGTCGGGTTGGGGGGTACCGGCGCAGCGTACCGTGCTGATGCTGGCTACTGTGGCGCTGCTGCGCGAGGGCGCACGCGACTGGCCGATGCCGCGCCTGCTGGTGCTGGTGGCGGCGGTGGTGGCGCTGGTCGATCCGTGGGCGCTGCTGCAGCCGGGCTTCTGGCTGTCCTTCGTCGCGGTGGCGCTGCTGATGGCCTCGGATCCGCCCGGCGCACGAGCGGGCATCGGGGCGGTGCCGTCAGGCCTGCAGGCGCAGTGGCGCGAAGCGCTGCGCTCGCTGCTGCGCAGTCAGTGGGTGGCCACGCTGGGCCTGGCGCCGTGGACCCTGCTGTTCTTCCAGCAGATCCCGCTGGTCGGGCTGCCGGCCAATCTGGTGGCGATCCCGCTGGTGACGCTGGTGGTGACGCCCCTGGCGTTGCTGGGCCTGCTGCTGGAGCCGCTGTGGCTGCCTGCGGTCGGGGCGATCGACCTGCTGCGGGCGCTGCTTGCGCCGTTGCTGGCCTGGCCGGGTGCGGCCTGGAGTCCGGCGGCCGCGCCGCTCTGGGCGCAAGCGCTGGGCATCGCCGCGGCGGTGCTGCTGACGCTGCCCTGGCCTTGGGCGCTGCGCACGCTGGCCGTGCCGATGCTGCTGCCGCTGCTGTGGCCGGCGCTGGCGAGGCCGCCGCCCGGGCATTTCGAGCTGATCGTGCCCGATGTCGGCCAGGGCCATGCCGTGCTGGTGCGCACTGCGCGCCATGACCTGCTGCACGACACCGGGCCCCTCTACGGTCGCCAGGGGGAGGCCGGCGACGCCGGCGAGCGGGTGCTGCTGCCACTGCTTCGCCGCCTGGGTGTGCGCGAGCTCGATCATCTGGTGCTGAGCCATCGCGACAGCGATCACAGCGGGGGCGCCGCCTCGCTGCTGGCGGCGCTGCCGGTGCGGTGGATGCACAGCTCGCTCGAGCCTGGTCATGTGCTGCGCGGCCGCCCGACCGGCCGGGACGGGGCGGCCGGGGTGCCCCACCAGCCCTGCCAGGCCGGGCTGCGCTGGCAGCGCGACGGTGTCGAGTTCGAGTTCCTCCATCCGGCTGCGGCTGCGCTGGAGCGCATCGGTCCGGAGCGGCCGCGCTCGAACGCGCTGTCGTGCGTGCTGCGGGTGGCCGGCGGCGGTCGGGTCGCGCTGCTGACCGGCGACATCGGCCAGGAGCAGGAGCTGATGCTGGTGCTGCGCCAGCCCGGACGCCTGCAGGCCGACGTGATGCAGGTGCCGCACCACGGAAGTGCATCTTCATCGAGCTTGCAATTTGTCAATTCGGTGACTCCGCGCTGGGCTATCGTGCAGGCCGGGAGGTTCAATCCGTACGGTCATCCGGCAGCAGGGGTCGTGCAGCGTCTGGAATCGCGCGGTACGAAAGTGATTCACGCGAACCGCTGTGGTGCATGGCACTGGTACGGTGCCCATGCATCGGAGCGGTGCGAGCAGGACGAGCGCATCCGTTACTGGCATCTGCCGCTTCCGCCGGGCGACAGGCCGTGACTGGCCCTGAACTTGCTAAACCCTGTGCACGCTCAACCACCACGACGAGAACAATGATGTTCGATGAAATGAATGCGAGCGGTCCGGTCGTCCG
>JBJOPV010000004.1:0-40195 GCA_046050625.1 Pseudomonadota bacterium | reverse complement strand
TACGAGGGCCAGGAGACGCTGACCCTGCGGGCTGCCTCCTCGACCGACATCAGCACCGGTGCCCTGCCCGTCGCAGGCACAGGCACCATCTTCGACGACGGCACCCGAGGCAGCACCGACGACCGCCCGAAGATCTCGATCAACGATCCGGCCGAGGTCAACGAGGGTGATGGCGCCAACACCGTCACCTTCACCGTCACGCTGAGCAACCTCAGCGACCTGCCCGTCACCGTCGCCTATGCCACCGCCAATGGCTCCGCCCTGGCCGGCGCCGACTATGTCGCCCAGAACGGCATCCTGACCTTCGCCCCTGGCGAGACCACCAAGACCATCACCGTCACCATCCTGGACGACACGGTCTACGAAGGCCCCGAGTCCTTCCTCGTCAACCTCTCATCGCCCACCAACTCCGTCATCCTCGACGGCTCCGGGACCGCCACCATCAAGGACGACGGCACCGGCACCGTCAACCCCAAGCCGGACGGCACCCCCACGATCCCCGACGACGACCGCCCGAAGATCTCGATCAACGATCCGGCCGAGGTCAACGAGGGTGATGGCGCCAACACCGTCACCTTCACCGTCACGCTGAGCAACCTCAGCGACCTGCCCGTCACCGTCGCCTATGCCACCGCCAATGGCTCCGCCCTGGCCGGCGCCGACTATGTCGCCCAGAACGGCATCCTGACCTTCGCCCCTGGCGAGACCACCAAGACCATCACCGTCACCATCCTGGACGACACGGTCTACGAAGGCCCCGAGTCCTTCCTCGTCAACCTCTCATCGCCCACCAACTCCGTCATCCTCGACGGCTCCGGGACCGCCACCATCAAGGACGACGGCACCGGCACCGTCAACCCCAAGCCGGACGGCACCCCCACGATCCCCGACGACGACCGCCCGCGCGTGGTCACCGTCAGCAACGCCTCCGCCGCCGAGGGCTCGCCCCTCGACTTCACCGTCACCCTCAGCAACGCCGCCAAGGCCGCCACCTCCGTCACGCTCACCCTGACCGACGGCTCGGCCAACATCGCCACCGACACGCCCCAGCAGATGCTGGTGTCCTTCGACGGCGGCGCCACCTACTCCACCTCCCCCGGCATCCTCTCCGGCTCGGCCATCACCGTCTCGGTGCCCCCAGGCGTCACCACCTTCCTGGTCCGCGTGCCCACCTCCGACGACGCCGCCGCACCCGTCTACGAGGGCAGGGAAACACTGACCCTTCGGGCCACCTCGGCGGTCAACACCGACATCAATACCGGCACCATCTACGACGATGGCACCCTCATCGATGACAAGCGCAACGACGACCGGCCAAAGCTGACCATCGACGACGTCGTCGTCAACGAGGCCGCCGGCACCGCCACCTTCACCGTCACGCTGACCGGCACCACCACCCAGCCAACCACCGTCGACTTCGCCACACAGGACGGCACAGGCACGAACGCCGCCCAGGCAGGCAGCGACTACGAGGCCACGCGCGGCACGCTGACCTTCCAGCCCGGCGAGACGACACAGACCATCACCGTCAGAATCAACAATGACACCCCGCCGGTCTACGAGGGTGCAGAGTCCTTCAACGTCATCCTGTCGAACCCGACCCACGCCGTCATCGCTGACAACTCCGGCCTGGGCACCATCAAGGACGACGGCACCGGCACCGCGCCCGGCACGCCTGACGACGACCGCCCGCGCGTGGTCACCGTCAGCAACGCCTCCGCCGCCGAGGGCTCGCCCCTCGACTTCACCGTCACCCTCAGCAACGCCGCCAAGGCCGCCACCTCCGTCACGCTCACCCTGACCGACGGCTCGGCCAACATCGCCACCGACACGCCCCAGCAGATGCTGGTGTCCTTCGACGGCGGCGCCACCTACTCCACCTCCTCCGGCATCCTCTCCGGCTCGGCCATCACCGTCTCGGTGCCCCCAGGCGTCACCACCTTCCTGGTCCGCGTGCCCACCTCCGACGACGCCGCCGCACCCGTCTACGAGGGCCAGGAGACGCTGACCCTGCGGGCTGCCTCCTCGACCGACATCAGCACCGGTGCCCTGCCCGTCGCAGGCACAGGCACCATCTTCGACGACGGCACGCACAAGAGCGTCAACGACCTGGTCTTCAGCGTCACGCTGTCCGAGGAAGGGCTGAGTGGCGGCCTGCCCGACACCGCCGGTGCGACGACCGGCGCCGACACCACCAACGCCGCGACCCTCACCGGGACCCTGGCACTGTCGAGCGCGCTGACCAGCGCCGGCCTGGTGCTGGCCTGGAGCGCCACCCAGGCGGCCTCGCTGCAGTCCTCGGCCACGGGCACGGCGCTGACCTGGACGGTCAGTGCCGACGGTCACACCCTGACCGGCTCGGCTGACGGCAGCATCATCCTGACCGCGGTGCTGAACGACACCGGGGCCTACACCGTGACCCTGTCGGGCCCGGTGCGCCATGCCGGCAGTGGCGAGGACACGGTGTCCGTCGACCTCGGCTTCACCGCCACCCAAGGCAGCTACAGCGCCAGCGGCGTGGCCACCCTCACCATCGAGGACGACGCGCCAGCCAAGATCGCCGACCAGTCCACCAGCGTCACGCTGCAGGACACCAACCTGCTGATCACGCTCGACACCTCCGGCTCGATGCTGTCGACGCTGACCACCGGCGCGCTGGCGGGCACGACACGGCTGGATGCCGCGATCGCCGCGATCAAGAAGCTGCTCGACAGCTACGCCGAGTTCGGCAATGTCGCGGTGCAGCTGGTCACCTTCTCCGACACGGCCACCACGCCCAGCAGCACCTGGATGAGCGTCAGCGCAGCCAAGCTGCTGCTGGAGAACCTGACGACGGGCGGCAACACCAACTACGACGCCGCACTGACGGCCGCACAGGCCGCCTTCTCGACCTCCGGCCGATTGACGACCGGCCAGAACGTCGCCTATTTCTTCTCCGACGGCAACCCGACCGCCCCCAGCGGCTCGATCGGCGTGAGTGCCACCGAGGAGGCCGCCTGGGCCAGCTTCCTGGCCTCGCAGCAGATGAGCGCCTACGCGGTCGGCATGACCTCGGATGTGAGCGCCTCGCGACTCGACCCGATCGCCTGGACCACCACCAGTGGCACTGCAGCCAGCTCGATCATCGTCAGCGACCTCAACCAGCTCAGCGGCGTGCTGCAGAGCACCGTGCCGATCCCGACCGGCGACCTGGTGACTGGCGGCGAGATCCGCAGCGGTGGCCAGATCGGCGCCGACGGCGGCTTCGTGCAGTCGGTGACCCTCGACGGGGTCAGCTACACGCTGGCCAGCGCCAGCGCCCGCACCATCGTCGTCAGCGGCGGGAGCAGCGCACTGCAGTCCTTCGATGCCACCAGCAAGCTGCTGACGATCGCCACGGCACAAGGCGGCAAGTTCATCATCGACATGGACGACGGCACCTACGAATACCGGGTGCCGGCCAGCGTCGCGACCAAGGTGGCCACCGAGGAGATGCGTTACGTGGTGTCGGACAAGGACGGCGACACCACCTCGGCCTCCGTGACGGTGCGGGTCAACGATCCGTCCATCGTCGGCACGATCAATGCCGACGCCCTGACGGGCGACGCCACCACCGCCGACTACATCAGCGGCCTGGGCGGCCACGACACGATCAGCGGCCTGGGCGGCAACGACACCCTGGCAGGCGGCACCGGCAGCGACTGGCTGACCGGCGGCCTGGGCAACGACGTGTTCGCGTGGTCGCTCAACGACCAGGGCAGCAAGGGCACACCGGCGGTCGACACCATCACCGACTTCGAGATCGGCGCCGACATCCTGGACCTGCGCGACCTGCTGGTCGGCGAAGGTGCCGGGGCCGGCAACACCGTCGGCAATCTGGCGAACTACCTGGACTTCGAGGTCAGCGGCACGGCCACCACGATCCATGTCAGTACCACTGGCGCCTTCACCGGTGGCACCTACAGCGCCGCGGCCGAGGATCAGACCATCGTGCTGCAGAACGTCAACCTGCCCTCGGCGCTGGGCCTGACCAGCAGCGCGACCGACGCCCAGATCATCAGCGCGATGCTGACCCAGGGCAAGCTGGTGGTCGATCCGGCCTCCGGCACCTGAGCCACCCAGACCCGGACAAGGCAAAGGGGCTGCGATGCAGCCCCTTCTGCTCTGCGGAGAACCGATCTGCTCAGCGGATCGCGGGCCCGGTCACGCCGTCCACTCCGGCGGCCCAGAGCGCGGGCAGGTCAGCCGAGTCGCGCACGCCCTCGACGAAGACCTGCAGCCCCACCCCGTGCAGCATGCCGACCGAGCTGCGCAGCCACAGCCGGCGCGTCTCGTCGCCCGCCAGGCCGGCGGTCCAGGTCGAGGCCAGCTTCACATAGTCCAGCCCCGCCTCGAGCAGCCGGCCGATCGAGGCCAGCCGGTCGCCGGCATGCTCCAGGCCGACCCGCACGCCCAGCGGCCGCAGCAGCCGGCACAGCTCGTCGAGCGACTCCGGATGGCGCTGCAGCGCCATCTCGTCCACCTCGATCCACAGCAGCCGGGCCGCCTCGCCGGCTGCAGCCACCCGCGCACGCAGCCGCGGCAGGAAATGCGGATCGGCCAGCGACTGCGGCGACAGGTTGACGCCACGCGGCTGGTGATCCGCGCCGATGGCGGTCAGCACCAGCGCGACCGCGGCCATGTCGACATCGCTGCCCAGCCCGGTGCGCAGGGCCATCGGCAGCCAGCGGCTGGCCGGCTCCAGCGGCCCGTCCTCGATCAGCTGCAGCCGCAGCGGGCACTCCTGGTGCAGCAGCCCGCCCCGTGCATCACGCACCGGATACGGCTGCAGCTGGATGCGCGCAGCCATCAGCGTGTCGAGCAGCGCCCGGCGCCAGGCGTCCTCGCCGCCCTGCACCGGGGCCTCGTCGATGCCGTCGAGGTGGCAGCGGAACGGTCCGGCGGCCTCGGCCACCGCCAGCGCCCGGTCGGCGGTGGCCAGCAGCTCGGCCACCGGACGATCGCGATGGCAACCGGTGGCCGACATCACCACCGCGACATCGTCCAGCCCTTCGACCACCGTGCGCAGCCGCTGCATCAGCGCCTCGGTCAGCTCGCGCGCCGGCAGCGCGCGTGGATGCAGCACCGCGAAGTCGCTGCCGTTGAGCCGGCCCGCCACCAGCGGCGCTGGCTGGCCTGGCACCGCCTCGGCCAAGACCGCCGCGATCGATCGCAGCAGCTCGTCGGTGCGCAGATGGCCGAGCCGGCGGTTGACATCGGCCAGCGCCAGCAGCCGCACCAGCACGATCTGCGTCTCGCCAGCGCCATCCTCTCGGCCCAGCTCCGACTCCAGCACCGCCATGAAATGGCTGCGGTGCGCCAGTCCGGTCAGCGCGTCGCAGCTGGCCTGGCGGCGCAGCTGGTCGACCTGACGCGACTGCTCCTGGAAGAACTGGTTGACCCGCCCGACCATCATGTTCATCGCCTGAGCCACCCGGCGCAGCTCCGGCGTGGCCGGCTCGGCCATGCTGACGAAGCGGCGCTGCGTCAGCGCCTCGGCCTGATCCACCACCGCATCGAGCTGGCCACGCAGGCGTCGCACCGCCAGATGGCCGATCAGCGCCGCCAGCACGCCTACAGCCAGCGCCCACAGCGTCATGCGCACGCTCGACCACCACAGGTCGGCATGCGCGAAGGCCGACTGGCTGCGCAGCTCCAGCGAGCCGATCTGGTTCCAGCCGTTCGACACCTGGGCCACGCCGGCGCGCGGATGCACCGGCACCTGGTCGACGAACCAGGCCGGCACGTCGCGCACCACCGCCTGCGCGGTGCGCTCGACCAGAACCCGGCCATCGGCGCCGACCAGCCGGATCGACTGGTAGTGCCCGGTATCGAACTGCGAGGCGATCGCCAGCTCCAGCAGCGCCGCGTCCCCACGCTGCTGCGACAGCGACAGCGCCAGCGTCTGCGCGTTGTCGTTGTTCTTCATCGACAGCTGCGTCTCGAGCGAGCCTCGCGCCGTCCAGACCGACATCAGCACGCTGCCCGCACTGGCCAGCACGATCGTGCCCATGATGAGGATCCACACCTGTCGGATCAGGGACATGGTGGCTCCTTTGAAGTACGTGTCGTCATGCTCATCGTCATTGCCAAACTCATCGTTGTTTTTTCACCAACCGGTACCAACGCACAGACTCAGAAAAGACCCTGCTCGCGGGCCTTGATCAGCACCTCGCGCCAGCGAGACAGCCGGGCGGAGGGGTCGCCTGCACCAGGCCCCTGGGTGCCTTGCCACAGTCCGTCGGCATTGAAGCTGAACACCGGCTGCAGATCGGGCCGGCGCGAGGCCGGGCGGATGTCGCCGATCAGGTTGTCCAGGATCAGCGGTTCGGCCGTCGGCGACGGATAGTAGGCCAGCACCATGTGCGCCTGCTGCACCCCGCCGACGCCACCCAGCGTGGCACGCACATAGACCAGACGCAGCTTCGCCGGCGGCACGCCGGCGGCCATCAGCGCGAAGTATTTGCCGATCGCATAGTCCTCGCAGTCGCCCTGGCCCTGAGCGAACATCTCCAGCGGCGTGGCCCAGTAGTCGACCTGGCCCCAGACCTCGATGTCGTCGCGAAAGTAGATGCGCCGGTTGAAAAACTGGTTGATCAGCTCCAGGCGTCGCTCGTCGTCCATGCGCTGGCCCATCTGCACCGTCTCGATCAGGGCCTGCGCCAGATCGACGCTGCGTGCACCATGGCGCTGGGCCTGGCGCAGCATCTGCTGGGTATCCCAGGCCCGCGCGCCCGCCGACCACAGACCTCCACCCAGCACCAGCACCAGCGCCACCATCACCGGCAGCAGCGCCAGCAGCACCGGCGAGGTCCGCCCCCCCAGGGCACGGCGTCGCCAGCGACCGCGCGCAAGCAGAGGTGAACCGGGCAAGACAACATCCATGAGCGCCTTGTCGGCAAGGAGTTGTCAGAACCGTAGGCATCGGTCACGAAACTGCGGACCCGGAAGTGAACAATGCGATTTTGTACTCAGGCCACTTGGAGGCGACCGACCCGCTGTGGAATACTCGTTGAAGGTTGTTCGCGAGTTGCTCCCGCATTTCCGCTCGGGAATCCAACCTCCATCCGCGTGTCACGAAGGGAGAGACACGCCGGCAATGTGTTTCTCCATCAAATGTCCCGTCCGAAGGCCAGCACAAGGATCCAGGAAACAATGAACAAGGCAGCCTCTCATCTCGCCATCGGCCTGATCGCCCTCGCCTGCCAGGTCGCCGTTGCCCAGAGCACCGACCCGCTCAAGGATGCGGTACAGCGCGCGATCACCACCAACCCCGAGGTCACGGCGCGACTCAACGCCTTCCGGGCCTCCACTGACGAGATCGACGTGGCGCGCGGTGCCTACTACCCGCGCGTCGACCTCTCGGCCGAGGCCAACCGGATCAACGAGCGCATCGGCTCGGTCAGCCAGAACATGAACAGTGCCGGTGTCGCACTGTCGGCCACGCAGCTGCTGTGGGACGGCTTCCAGACCATGAACCAGGTCGACCGGCTGAACCATGCCCGCCTGGTGCGCTATTTCGAGTTCATCGACACCAGCGAGCAGGTCGCGCTCGAGAGCGTGCGCGCCTACATCGACGTGCAGCGCCAGCGCAAGCTGGTGCGCATGGCCGAGGACAACTATGTCCAGCACCGCCATGTGCATGACCAGATCCAGTCGCGGGTGCGCGCCGGCGTCGGCCGCGGTGTCGACCAGGAGCAGGCCGCGGCCCGCCTGGCGCTGGCGGAATCGAACCTGACCACCGAAACCTCCAACCTGCATGACGTGACCGAGCGCTTCCGTCGGCTCACCAGCGGCCTGCCGCCGGTCGAGATGCCCGTGGTGGCGGGTCTGGAGCGCGGCCTGCCCGCCACCAGCGGCGCAGCCCTGGAGCAATCGGTCAAGCGCAATGCCGCGATCGCCGCGGCGGTCGAGAACCTGCGTGCCGCGCAGTCGGTCTCGCGCGAGCGGGAAGGCAATCTCTACCAGCCACGGGTCGAGGCCCGGGTACGTGCCGCAGCCGGCCGCAACCTCGACGGCACGCTTGACCAGAAGCGCGACACCACCGCCGGCGTGGCGCTGAACTGGAACCTGTTCAATGGTGGCGCCGACAAGGCCCGGGTGCGTCAGGCCGCCAATCTGCTGGGCCAAGCCACCGACACCCGCGACAAGGCCTGCCGCGATGCCCGCCAGACTGCTGCGATCGCTTACCAGGACACCCAGAAGCTGGCCGAGCAGCTCGCCTACCTCGACCGCCATGTGCTGTCGAGCGAGAAGGTGCGCGATGCCTATCGTCAGCAGTTCGACATCGGTCAGCGCACGCTGCTGGACCTGCTGAACTCCGAGAACGAGCTCTACGGTGCTCGCCGCTCCTACATCAATGCCGAGCATGACCTGCAGGTCGCGCGGGCCCGCACCCATGCCGCCACCAGCAGCCTGGTCGCCTCGCTCGGTCTGACCCGCGCCGGCAGCACGGAAAACGAACCCGCGGACGGCCGATACTGGCAGGCTGGCGACGACGCCGCCACCCGCTGCCCGATCAGCGCCACCGATCTGGTCGTCACCCCGAAGGCCGATCTGGACGCGCGGGCGCGCCAGCTCGGCGCCTCGCTGGCGCCGCTGCCCGCAGCCCGTGGCGTGGCTCCGGCCGCTGCTGCGGCCATGCCGGCGGCACCGACCGACATCTCGGCGCCGGACCCGTCCCCCAGCACCCCGGTCTCCCAGCGCCTGCTCGACTGGGCCGCCACCTGGACCAGCAAGGACGCCACTCGCTATCTGAGCTTCTACGACCCGAGCTTCAAGCCCGAAGGCAACACCTCGCGCAACGCCTGGTTCGCCAACCGCACCAAGCTGCTGCAGAAGAGCGGCACGGTCGAGATGAAGATCGCCAACGTGCAGCGCCGCACCGTCTCGGCCAATGTGGTCGAGACCCGCTTCGACCAGATCTACACCTCCAAGGACCTGAACGACAAGGCCCAGAAGGTGCTGACCTGGAAGCGCCGCGGCGCCGACTGGTACATCGTCAAGGAAAGCACCAAGCGCTGACGCGCCAGCCCCTTGCCAGCCCCAGGGGGCTGGCAGCGTCCCCGGTCCACGCCTCGCCCTCGCCTCCGCAACCCGTGTGCAGCCCATGCACAACAGATGCTTGCATTCTCTCGGCCCAGAAAGATAATGGAAATTCATTATCATATAAAAGCGAGATTGCGCATGCCTGTTCACGCCCCGACGTTGGTCCCGAAGATCCTGCCGCTGGCAGTGGCCGCCGCCCTGGCAAGCCCGATGCTGCCGGCCTGCGCGGAGGCCGTCGACATCTCGCCGACCTCCGCGTCGACCACCAGCGAGCCGGCGATCGTGCTGGGCGGCGTGACGGTGAGCGGGCGCCGCAGCGGCGTGCTGAAGACGCGCCAGGTGCTGACCTCGGTCGACATCCTGGGCTCCGACCGCATCGAGGACCGCAACGTCGCGCAGAGCTGGGAGCTGCTCGGCCTGCTGCCCGGCATCCAGCTCACCGAGACCCGCATGGGCGCCGAGTCGGGCAAGCCGACCTTCCGCGCCTTCAACGGCGAGGGCTACATCAACGGCATCAAGGTGCTGATCGACGGCATCCCGAGCAATGTCAACAGCGGCAACCAGCGCTTCATCGACATGGTGTTCCCGCTGGACATCGACAGCATCGAGGTGGTGCGCGGCACCAATGATCCGCGTCACGGCCTGCATGCCATCGGCGGCAGCATCGATGTGGTGACCCGCCAGGGCGGCAACTACGGCGAGGCGCGGCTGAGCGCGGGCAGCTTCTCGACCCGCGAGGTCCAGGTCGCGTTCGGCCGGGAAGCGGACGGCTTCGCGCAGAACTACCTTGTCGGCCACCAGCATTCCGACGGCGATCGGGCGCACTCGGCGTCGGAGCGGCAGGCGGTCGGCGGCAAGTGGTTCCTGTCCTCGCCGAGCGGCGACCTGCAGCTGGGCCTGATCGCGCGCCTGTCGGCGCAGCGGGCCGAGGAGCCGGGCTTCATGACGGCGGCGCAGATGGCCGCGGACCGCAGGCAGAGCTTCGCGCACAACGCCCACGACGGCGACACCCGCGACATGCGCCAGGCCAGCGTGCATCTGGACTGGAAGATCCGCCCCGATCTGCACCTGTCGGGCCGGCTCTACAACAACATCTACCAGGACGACCGCCGCGTCACCTTCACCGGCAACAGCGGCCTGAGCGACAGCCCGCGCCAGCGCCGGGTCTGGGACGAGGAGCAGAACGGTCTGTCCGGCCGGCTGACCTGGCGCGCCAGCGCGCAGCTGACGCTCGACGGCGGCGTGCAGCTCGAGCGCCAGCGCAACCACTACCAGCGCTGGCGCTACGCCTACGCGCTGCCGACCGACTTCAGCCAGCCGACCACCACCTCCAACGACGACAGCTATTCGCTCGACAACAGCGCGGTCTTCATCCAGGCGCGGGTCCAGGCCACGCCGACGCTGCGGCTGGTGCCGGGCTGGCGCATCGACCGCTTCCGGGGCGACACCCTGATCAACACCAGCGGCCTGCGCGGCAGCCTGCAGGACCACGGCCCCATCCACCAGCCCAAGCTCAGCCTGATCTGGAGCCCCTCGGCCGCGACCAGCGTCTATGCCAACTGGGGCCGCACCTTCCAGATCCTGACCGGCTCGCGGGCGCCGGCCTATCTGACCTCGGCCGCGCAGGCGCCCTTCGGCGCCTCGATCAACACCGGACAGGAGCTGGGCGTGAAGCTCGCGCTGCTGGACGGGCTGGAGACGCGGGCGGCGCTGTGGCGGCAGGACGCCACCGACGAGGTCGCCAACATGCCCAGCACCGGCACCACCGTCGGCCTGGGCCGCACCCGCCGCCAGGGCCTGGACCTGCAGGCGACGCTGCGCGCCAGCGAACGGCTGCGCCTGTGGGCCTCCCACTCGCTGCAGGAGGCGCGGGTGGTGCAGGCCTACACCGCCAGCGGCGTGTCGCTGGCGGGCAAGGAGGTGTTCTCGACACCGCGCCACCTCTCCAATCTCGGCATCGAGTACAGCCCGGACGCCCAGTGGCGCCTGACGCTGCAGGGCCGCGCCCAGGGCAGCCACTACATCGACGACCTGAACGCGCAGGGCAAGCATGGTGCCCATGTGCTGTTCGACCTGAGCGTGCGCCGGACGCTGTCGAGCCGGGCCAGCCTGGACCTGCAGGTGCGCAACCTGGCCGACCGCCAGCAGGCCTACACCTGGTATGACAATTTCTTCTGGCCTTCGGGCAGCGCGCAGCCGATGAGCTCGCCGGGCACGCCCCGTTCGGTGACGCTGGCCCTCAACCTCAAGCGGTGAAGACCGGAGCGCGCTTCATCTAGGGCCGGATCGGATGCGGCACTTCAGGCCGGCACGAGCCAGCCCACCCGCCCCTGCCCGGCCTCGTCGAGCCGGGCCTTCAGCGCCGGAGCCTGCGTCTCGGGCAGCTGGAAGTTCAGCTCGACCTGCGCGCCGTGGCTCACCTCGCCCAGCAGGGCGCCGGCGGCTTCGAGCTCGCGGCGCATGCGGCCCTCCAGCGCATAGGGCACGGTGCAGCGCAGCGCGGTCATGCGCTGCAGCAGCACCTTCTCGGCGCCCAGCAGCGCCTGCGCGACCGCATCGGTGTAGGCACGCACCAGGCCACCGGCGCCCAGCTTCACGCCGCCGAAGTAGCGCACCACCGTGGCCAGCACGCCCTCCAGATCCTGGTGGCGCAGCACGTCGAGCATCGGTCGCCCGGCGGTGCCGCCGGGCTCGCCGTCGTCATTGGCCGCCGACTGCCCGCCCGCCAGCAGCGCCCAGCAGACATGGGCCGCGCCCGGGTGCTCGGCCCTCAGCCGCGCCACCACCTCCAGGGCGCCGGCGCGGTCGGCCATCGGCTGCACGCAGCCGATGAAGCGGCTCTTCTTGATCAGCAGGTCGCTGTGAACGGGGGCGGCGAGGGTCTGGGGCATGGGGGGAGCGATCTTAGTGCAGCTCAGTCCAGCGGCCGCAGCCGCGCCCGCTCGGCCTCGCGCAGCACCCGCAGGTGCGGCTCGCCGTCGCGCATCGCCAGGCCGTGCAGCTCGATGGAGCGCTGCGACTGCAGCAGGCGCACCAGGTAGCCCAGGATGGCCGCGTCGATCACCTGCCCGGGCACCAGCACCGGGATGCCCGGCGGATAGGGCACGATCTGGTCGCAGCAGACCCGATCGAGCAGCGCCGGGTTGGGCAGGCCACGCTCGTCGAGCAGCGCCAGACGCTCGCCGGCCTCGTAGAAGGCGTCGCGCGGCAGACAGGCCAGCCGGGTGAAGTGCGGGATGCGCGGCAGCCGCGCCACCGGGCGGGGCTCGCGGCGCTCCTTCTGGGCCTGGCGCGCCAGCCGCAGCATCGCGTCGAACAGCCGCGAGACCTTGCTGCGGGTCGTGCCGATGGTCAGCAGCAGCGTCAGCGTGCTGTGGGTGTTCTTCTCGATCTGGATGTTGAAGCGCTCGATCAGCTCGTCGCGCAGCTCGTCGGCGCCCCAGCCCGAGGCCGAGATGTCGATCGTCAGCTTGGTCGGGTCGAGCCGAATGCCGTCGCTGCGGACCTCGTCGGCCAGCAGCTCGTCCAGGCCCAGCACCCGGAACACGCCGGTGGCATTGATCTTCTCGCGCAGCTCGGCGGCGAAGCCCAGCGAGCGCTCGAGCAGGCCGTAGCCCTCCATCACCGCCTGCCGGCGCGCCACGTCCAGGCTGGCGATCAGGCCGTACTGCGGGCTGGTCGAGGCGTGCATGTTGAAGTTCTCCCGGAACAGGTGCTCGTCGAAGCCGGGATCGTTCACATGGATCATGCTGGCCTGCGAGAAGGCCGAGAGCACCTTGTGCGTGCTCTGGGTGACATAGTCGGCGCCGGCCTCCAGCGCGGTCGGACGCAGCGCGGGATGGAAGCGCGCGTGCCCGTACCAGGCCTCGTCGACGATCACCTTGATGCCGGCGGCGTGGGCCGCCGCGATGATCGGCGCCAGATCGTAGCGCAGGCCGTCGTAGGTGCAGCTCGTCAGGATCAGCACGCGGGCTTCCGGGTGGTCCTGGATCGCCTGCAGCACCCGCGCGCGCGGCACCGGCCCGAACAGGCCATGCCGCTCGTTGACCGAGGAGTCCAGGTACACCGGCCGCGCGCCCGACAGGATCACGCCGTGGTGCACCGACTTGTGGCAGTTGCGGTCCAGCAGCAGCGTGTCGCCCGGCGCCAGCAGCGTCTGGAAGATGACCTTGTTCGAGGTCGAGGTGCCGTTGGTGGCGAAATAGGTGCGCCGCGCGCCGAAGGCCTGCGCGGCCAGACGCTGCGCCTGCGCGATCACGCCGGTCGGGTGCAGCAGCGAGTCGAGCTGCGGCACCGACACCGACAGATCCGCGCGCAGCATCTGTTCGCCGACGAAGTCGTGGAAATCGCCCACCCAGGGGCTGGCGCGGTAGGCGTCTCCCCCGGCGTGGCCCGGCGTGTGCCAGGAATCCTTGGCCTGTGCGACATAGGCGCGCAGCGCGTCGTAGAAGGGCGTGGCCGCGGCCTCGGCCACCTCGGCGGCCAGGATGCGCACCCAGCCGGCCGGGTCGGCATCGCCCCGGAAGAAGTAGCCGTCGACGCGCTCGCTGGCCAAGGCCTCGACCAGCCGGCGGGTGTCGTCATCGTCCAGCAGCAGGTAGATCGACAGCTCCGGGCGGGCATGGGCCAGCGCCTGCGCGAGCGCGACCGCGTCGTCGCCGGGGGCGATGTCGATCAGCACCAGCTGCACCGCTGCGTCGGCGCGCACCGCCGCCAGCGCCTCGATCGGCACGGCGCCCTGCACCGCCAGCCTCGGACGCAGCGACGCGCGCCTGGCCTCGCCTGCCAGCGCAGCCACCAGCGCGTCGCGCCCCGCCGCGTCCTGACCAATGACAAGCAGATGGACGACCGGATCGGTGGGGGGGAGACTCATCGCGGACTCATGGCAAAGGTTGCAGACGTGCAGCAGCGTGACGGGATCCATCATTCCCGAAACTGGAATGGTGTCCGCGGAACAATCCCCCACGAATCGGTGGTCAGGAAGCGCCACGTTCAGGATAGCCTGAGCGCACGATGCCTGATATGCAAGACCCGCAAGACCGGCTCGGCATTCCGAACCCACCTGCAGCCCCCGCCAAGACAAGGTCAGAACAACATGCTGGCTCCCGCCCGACACGATACCGCCCACTCTCGGGCGCTGAGCGCCGTACCGAAGTCCGCCCCTGAGCGCGCACGTTCGGTCCCGGCGGCCGACGTGGCGAACATCGGCGCGAGCCGCCCATCCGACTGGGTGGAGATGCTGGAGCTGGTCGACCGCTGCTTTCCCCATGCGACCGAGGACATGATGGGCTGGTGGCTGTGCTACCAGCGCCCGCTGCTGCATGTGGCCCGGCTGGATGGTCGTGTCGCCGGCTTCGTGCATGTGCAGGCCCGGCCGGAGAACGACACGCTGTGGATCAACATCCTCGCGGTGACCGAGGAATTCCGCCACCGCGGCATCGCCCGACAGCTGCTGGCGCACTGCGAGCGCATGGCCGCCGAATGGGGCCTGGGTCGGATCGGCCTGCAGTGCCACGAAGACAATGCCTCGGCGCTGCGCCTGTACGCGCTGCAGGGTCATGCGCAGGTCGGCGAGGCCTTCCATGCCGATGCGGGCGGTCGCTACGTCGTGCATGACAAGGCGCTGCCGACCAGCGCCATTGCCGCGGCGGTGCGCACGCCGACCGCGGATCCGCGCTGGCGCTGCATCGCACACCGCCTGATCTACCGCGCCTGGACGCGCCGCAGAGCACGGACCACCCGCTGACCTCTGCGGCCGCCGTCAGCACCGCTTGAACTGCAAGTCTGCTGCGGCTTGTGTCATCCTCACGCCCGCGGCGATCGGGGCCGTGCATCGAGGCCAGGGATGACGAGCAGGCGGGGATCGGAGACAGGGCGACGGCAGCGGGTCGCCGACGTGGTGGCGGCACAGATCGAGCCGCTGACCCGGTTCAGGGCCCAGGACCTGAAGGAGCTCGGGCCCGAGCAGGACTCCTGGGCCGAGCTCACCGTCACCACCCGCCAGCGGGTCGAGCTGGACGGGATCGTCACCGCCCACCCCGGCCCTCTGCCCGACGGCATCACGGCCTGCACGGACGCGCAGACGCTCGAGACCGAGCTGCAGGCCCGGCTGGCCGAGGCCGAGCGCACGGCACCGGCGCTGATCCAGCACTGGGCCCATGAGGACAGCGGCCGCTACCGACGGCTGCTGCCCGGCGGGCTGTTCAGCTCCGGTCTGGAGGCCCCGCTGGGCCTGAACGAATCCTGCCCAGCCTGCCAGGGCCGATGCCGGATCGACTGCCCCGACTGCAGCGGTGGACAGCAGCCCTGCGCCGGCTGCCACGGCAACGGTCGCATCGGCTGCGCCGACTGCCGCGGCCTGGGGCGCATCGCCGGCAGCGCCAGCGGCTGGGTCGACTGCCGCACCTGCGCCCGCCAGGGCGAACTGCCCTGCCCTGACTGCGGCGGTCGAGGCCACCGGGACTGCGCACGCTGCCAGGTCCGCGGCGAGATCGACTGCGCCGACTGCCAGGCCTGCGGCCTACGCCATCGCATCGGCCGCCTGCGCGAGCAGATTCTGGTCGAGGACCAGATCGACATGCACCACCCAGATGCCACGGTGGTGGCGCTGTGCGCCCGCCATCTGGCCGACCCCGCAATCCTGGGCACGCTGGCGGTGCTCGAGGCAGTGCGCTGGACCACCGCGCCTTTTGCGGTCCAGGCCACCCACAGGCTGCGCCTGCCCGTGCGTCAGGTCACGCTGCAGATCGGCGCCCAGCCGCAGACCTTCACCGCGTTCGGACCGGACCTGCAGGTGCCGGAGCTGCACCACGCCGCCTCGCGGCTGCTCGCGCTCGATCTGCAGACGCTCGAGCGCAATGCGCTGGGCAGTGGCCGACACCTGTCCGAAGCCCTGCAGCGCTTCCTGGCCTCGCCGCTGAACGCGCGCATTGCCGTGGCCGGCAACGCGGCCGCCACCGGCGACGGCCGGGTCGCGCCCGACTATCCCACCCAGGCCCGCGAGCGCATGCAGCAGGCGGTGGAGCGCCTGTGGCAGCAGCGGCTCTGGCGCCCGGGCGTGGCGCTGCTGGCCGGCGCAGCACTGCTGTCGGGGGGCTTCACGCTGCTCACCGCGCCGCGACCGGCCTGGCCTCTGACCGCGCTGGTCGGCGGCGTGGCGGCGGCAGCCAGCGTGCTGATGCTCGACGGGCGACTGCGGCGACAGCTCGCCAGCGAGCTCGGCGGCGAGGCCGGCGCAGCGCTGGTGCGCCTGCTGCAGCGCGCGCCGGTCTGGCGTCACGGCCTGGGCCTGTCGCTCGGCGCGATGCTGCTGGCCTGCGCACTGCTCGCCTGGTCGGCCACCCGGCTACCGCCGGCCAGCACCCGCATCGTGGCGCAGCAGGCCGAGCAGCAAGCGCAGACGCAGCTTGAAGGCTGGGCGCAGACCGGACGCGACTACCGACTGCGCCACTACCCGCCCGTCGGCTGGTTGCGCTCTCGCGCCGAGACGGGTGATCCGCAGGCACGGCAGGTGCTCGCCTGGAGCCTGCTGCTGGGCATCGAGGCCACGCCGGTCGATGCACCCCAGGCACGCCGCCTGCTCCGAAGCCTGGTGCCAGACGCCGCGACGGCCGACCCGTCGGTGCGCATCGGCCTGGCACGGGCGACGCTGTTGCTCGAACCCCGCTCGGCCACAGCGCTGCAGGCTGCCGCCGACGATCTGGCGTCGATTCAGGAAAGCCAGGTGCCTGAAGCCACCTATACCCTCGCGCTGCTGCGACTGGCGCCGGCACTCGCCGCACGCCACGGCCCCGTTGCCGGGCTGGAGGCACTGCAGCATGCCGCCGACATGGGTCACCCGTCGGCCTGTCTGGACCTGGGTCGCCGCCTGGCCGCCGGTCACGGCCTGCGCCGCGATCCGATCGCGGCCCGGCGCTATCTCGGCTTCGCCGCCGAGCGTGGCTTGCCCGGCGCGCAGCAGGCGCTGTCCACCTTGAGATGACCTGTGCCGATCCGCATCCGCCACCACCCTCCCGTGGCGACGAAGCAACATTCCGCCCAAGGTGACTTGATCCGCATCATGAAGTGATGACAGCACCCGGCCGGAGCTGTTCCAATCGCGGTCCTGAAGGGGAGTAGTCCCGCGCAGGTTCCGATCCCGGAGTGCCTGCCGAGCGCGATTCGTCAATACGTGGTGGCTGCGGCCGCCTCCGGATCGAGCGTCGAGCCACCTGGCCCGATGGACAAGACCTTCGACCCGCTGCAGTCGCGGCGCAGGTTGAAGGTCAGACCGCTCCCGGTCGTCTGCCTGAGGCCTGCACGCGTGCTGCGTTGAACCGAACGGTTCTCTGTTCTTGCCGCGCACATCGCCCCTCCTCATGGAACTCTTTTCCTCTGCCTGGTTCTCGGCCCTGCTGGCCATCATCCTGATCGACATCGTCCTGGCCGGCGACAACGCCATCGTGATCGCGCTGGCTGCGCGCAGCCTGCCCCCGCACCTGCAGAAGAAGGCGATCCTGTGGGGCACGGTCGGCGCGATCGCGGTGCGCTCGCTGATGACGCTGGGCGTGGTCTGGCTGCTGAAGATTCCCGGCCTGATGCTGGTCGGCGGCCTGGGCCTGCTGTGGGTCGCCTACGGCCTGATCAAGCCGCAGGACGGCGGCGATGACCACGGCCCGGTGGCCAGCACCTTCTGGGGCGCGATGCGCACCATCATCGTCGCCGACGCGCTGATGGGCGTCGACAACGTGCTGGGCGTGGCCGGTGCGGCGCATGGCGCCTTCGATCTGGTGGTCATCGGCCTGCTGATCAGCGTGCCGATCGTCGTCTGGGGCAGCCGTCTGGTGCTGGGCCTGGTGGAGCGCTTCCCCGTCATCACCGAGATCGGTGCCGCGGTGCTGGCCTTCACCGCCGCGAAGATGATCCTGGGCGAGAAGCTGCTGGGCGACATCTTCACCGCGCAGCCGGCGCTGAGCTGGGTGCTCTACGCGGTGTGCATCATCGGCGTGCTGGGTGCCGGCCGCCTGGCTGCACGGCGTGCGTCGCGTGAGGACGCCGCACCGGCGGCCTGAAGCCGAGCGGCCAGCGAACAAGGGGGCTGCAGACGTGCCGGAATTGTCAAGGGCGATTTGACCAAGGGTTTACCCTCAGGTACAAACCAGACCCAGACAGAACTCGCACAAGATCATCATGCTGTACACCCCGATGAACCCGCTGGCCGCCCTCTCTCCGCTGCGCACCGCGCTGCCCTCGCAGCAGCGCGACGCCGACCGCGCGCTGCGCAACTGGCTGGCCCTGCCCTTCGACATGGCCCGCGCGCAGTACGCCAACGCGGTGCGCGGCGGCCTGATCCGGCCGTCCAAGCTGGCCTCGCGCGACTTCGAGCAGCTGGTCGGCTCGATGGAGCGCCTGACGCTGGGCCCGCTGGCCCGTCGCGTCTGAGCCTTGCGCACCCTCAGCCGAGCCGGCGCCCGCTGAGCTCGGCCAGATAGAACCACTCGGCGCCGGCGCGCGCACGCGGGTTCGGGAACACCACCCGCCCGTCGGCCGGCGCGAGCACCTCGCGGCCGTCGGCGCGCCAGCCGATCACCTCGCCGGCGCGCACCGGGTCGAAGCTGCACCAGTTGCGCGCCAGGCGATCGCCCTCGGCCTCGCGGTCGATCACGTCGACCAGACGCATCACCTCGAAGTCAGGCTGCGTGCAGGGCGCGGAGGCGCCGGCATCGATCAGGCCCAGATGCTCGAGCGTGCGCAGCGTCGCCTGCCAGGCCACCTCGGGCGCGGCCGGATCGTCATGGCGGCCGCACTCCAGCGTCAGCCCCCACCCGCCGACCGAGCGCATGTACTCGGTCGTGCCAATGCCGTACTGCGCATCGCCCCCGCGCCGCGCCACGCCCCGGGCATAGGCCTCCAGCCAGCCCTCGACCACCTGCCTCACGCCCAAGACAGCGGCCAGCGCGGTCTCGGCCGCCTCGTGGCGGAAGGGCTCGAGCGGCCCGTCGTTGTCGCGCGGACCGATCATCACGAAAGGCTCGCCATCGGTGTGGAAGGAGTGCAGGTCCAGCAGCACCTCGTGGCGCGCCAAGAGCGGGCACAGCACCCGCGCGATGCGGTCTTCATGGTCCTGCGGGATCGCCACCGGCAGCAGCCGGCGGTTCAGGTTGCGCTGGCCCTCGCGCCGGCCGGCCTGATGCGCCATCGGGTTGCTGACCGGCACCAGCGTCAGCTCGCCGCGGCGCAGCTGCAGCCGCCCGGCCTCCAGCGCATCGACCAGCCGGCGCAGCGCCACCGTGCCGCAGGTCTCGTCGCCGTGCACGCCGCCGAGCACGATCAGCTTCGGGCCGGGCTGCAGCCCGAGGTACTGGTGCACATGCAGCGCGGTCGGGGCCGGGCCCGGGAAGTCGTCTCGGTTCATGGGATGAGCATAGCCGGGCCGGACTGCGGCCGTCAGCGCAATGACCCGCACGACCTCAGTGGCCAATCGCCACTCCGCCCGGATGCAGCCGCCGCCAGGTCTGCGAGGGCAGCTCGCCGTACATGCGCCGGTAGTCCTGGGCGAAATGGCCGAAGTGCCAGAAGCCCCACTGCGCCGCCGCCTCGGTGACCGAGGGCGCCGCGCGCAGCGCCCGGCGGGCGCCCGCCAGCCGGGTCGCGCGCAGATAGGCCGCCGGCGCCAGCCCCAGCACCTGCTGGAAGGCCGCCTGCAGCGTGCGCCGGCTGGTCTGCAGCTCGGTGCAGAGCATCGCCACCGTGACCGGCATCTCCGGATCGCGATCGACGATCGCGCGGGCCTGCTCGACCAGCCAGCGCGGGCGCTGGCCGGCATCGGGCGCCAGCGCGGCAGCACCGACCAGCAGCTCCAGCGCATTCGACTGCGCCGCCTGCCTCAGCATGCTGCGCATCGCCGGATTGCGCAGCAGCTGTGGCTGCGCGGCCAGCATCTCGAAGGCACCGCGCATGAAGTCGCGCAGCGTCGCCAGCGCCCCGTGCGGCGCGCGGTGCAGCGTCGCCACCTGGCCGATGCGCTCGATCAGCGCCTGCTCTTCCGGGGTGGCCAGCCGCGCCAGCTCGGCGCGGTCGAATTCCATGCCGGCCATCACCAGCCCGGCCGGCGTGAAGAACTCGAAGCCGCCGCGACCGGAAAAGGTGCAGAAATGGCCCGCGCCGTCCTCGCCTTCGCCGCCACCCGCCTGCCAGTCGGAGCGGCCGCAGAAGCGCGCCGGCCCGGCCTGCCCCACCGCCGGCAGCGCCAGCGGCAGCCCGAGCGCGAGCCGATCGGCGCGCAGCTCGCCGCGCTGGTGCAGGCGCTGACTGGTGGCCTCGACGAAGAGATGCACGCCGTCGAGCCAGGCCTCGTCGATGCGCCCCACGAAGCCGCCGGCCGACAGCTGCGCGTAGTCCTGGTGCCAGTCGGTCAGCAACGCGGCCTGCTCGTCGACATCGCGGGTGTCGACATGCTGCACCACGCAAAGTCTGGGCGGCGAGGAAGCGGTCGGGGTGGAAAGAGCGGTCATGGTCATGGCGGCGTCATGGCGGCGGCAAGCGGAGAAGAGCAGCGGCGACCCGTGCACCAGCGCAGGGCGATCACGCCGCGGTCACACAGCATCCAGCAAGCGCCATGCCGGCGCATCGGTACCGGTCCGGGGCCGGGGGCTGCCAAAACTGGATAGCGCGCCCAGGGCAGGCGCCGCCACCATCGGCGCCATCCCTGAGCTTTCCGTGATTTTTTCCCTCTCTTCAAGGAGCCTCGTCCATGACGACCCCCGCGACGACATCCGAGACAACACAGCTGAAACCGGCGCTGAACGCCTGGCACCTCTGGGGCCTGGCCGTCGGCCTGGTGATCTCCGGCGAGTACTTCGGCTGGAGCTACGGCTGGGCCAGCGCCGGCACGCTGGGCTTTCTGGTGACCGCGCTGCTGGTGGCGCTGATGTACACCAGCTTCATCTTCAGCTTCACCGAGCTGACCACCGCGATCCCGCATGCCGGCGGACCCTTTGCCTACGCCTCGCGGGCGCTGGGGCCGACGGGCGGCTTCGTCGCCGGCTTCGCCACGCTGGTGGAATTCGTGTTCGCGCCGCCCGCCATCGCGCTGGCGATCGGCGCCTACCTGAACGTGCAGTACCCCGCGCTCGATCCGAAGCTGATGGCTGTCGGCGCCTACCTGGTGTTCATGACGCTCAACATCGTCGGCGTGAAGACCGCCGCCACCTTCGAGCTGTTCGTGACGGTGGTGGCCATCGGCGAGCTGCTGATCTTCATGGGCGTGGTCGCACCCGGCTTCTCCTGGGACAACTTCACCGCCAAGGGCTGGGCCGGCGCGGACGAGTTCTCGATCGGCACGCTGGCCGGGATCGCGGCCGCCGTGCCTTTTGCCATCTGGTTCTTCCTCGCCATCGAGGGCGTGGCGATGGCCGCCGAAGAGGCCAAGAACCCGCAGGTGACGATTCCGCGCGCCTACATCGGCGGCATCCTGACGCTGCTGGTGCTGGCCATCGGCGTGATGATCTTCGCCGGTGGCGCGGGCGACTGGACGAAGCTGGCGAACATCAACGACCCGCTGCCGCAGGCGATGAAGATGATCGTCGGCGAGAACAGCGGCTGGCTGCACATGCTGGTGTGGATCGGCCTGTTCGGTCTGGTCGCCAGCTTCCACGGCATCATCCTGGGCTACTCGCGCCAGATCTTCGCGCTGGCCCGCGCCGGCTACCTGCCGCGCGCGCTGGCCACTGTGTCGCCGCGCTTCGGCACGCCGTGGCTGGCGGTCATCGCCGGTGGCGTGGTGGGCATCCTGGCGATCTTCAGCGACGAGGTGATCAAGATCGGCGGCCAGACGCTGACCGCCAACATCGTCACCATGTCGGTGCTGGGCGCCATCGTCATGTACATCATGTCGATGTGGAGCCTGTTCGTGCTGCGCCGCAAGGAGCCCGCGCTCGAGCGCCCCTTCCCCGCGATCGGCTACCCCGTGCTGCCGGCCATCGCGCTCGGTCTGGCGCTGCTGTGCCTGGTCACGATGGTCTGGTTCAATCCGCTGGTGTCGGCGATCTTCGCCGCGCTGATGCTGCTGGCCTACGGCTACTTCCGCCTGACCGCCGGCCACCGCGCGACGCTGGCCGCTGACGAGGACCTCATCCCTCAGACCTGACTCCTCAGGCTCGATGTCCATGCCCTATTCCCACACGCTGGGCGGCCAGGTCTGGCACTTCCCCGACCTGGCCACGCTGATGGCCCGTGCGACACCGCTGCGCTCGGGCGACGTGCTCGCCGGCGTGGCCGCGCGCACCATGACGGAGCGCATGGCCGCGCGCATGGCGCTGGCCGAGCTGCCGCTCAAGGCCTTCCTGTCCGAGGCCCTGGTGCCCTACGAGAGCGACGAGGTCACCCGGCTGATCGTCGACAGCCACGACGCCGCGGCCTTCGCCGAGATCGCGCACCTGACGGTGGGCGACTTCCGCGACTGGCTGCTGCAGGACACCACCGACGAGACGACGCTGGCGCGGGTGCGCGCCGGCATCACGCCGGAGATGGCCGCGGCCGTCTCCAAGCTGATGCGCAACCAGGACCTGATCCGGGTGGCGCGCAAGTGCCGGGTGATCACGCGCTTCCGCAACACGCTCGGCCTGCCCGGACGCATGGCGATGCGGCTGCAGCCCAACCACCCGACCGACGACGCCCGCGGCATCGCGCTGTCGATGCTCGACGGGCTGATGTACGGCGCCGGCGACGCGGTGATCGGCATCAACCCGGCCGGCGACGGGCTGGACGCGCTGGGCGCGCTGATGCGGCTGACCGACGAGGTGATCCAGCGCTTCGAGATCCCGACCCAGTCCTGCGTGCTGACGCATGTCACCCACCAGATCCGCGCCATCGAGCAGGGCGCGCCGGTCGATCTGGTCTTCCAGTCGATCGCCGGCACCGAGGCGGCCAACCGCAGCTTCGGCATCGACCTGGCGGTGCTGCGCGAGGCGCGCGAGGCGGCGCTCTCGCTCGGGCGCGGCACGCTGGGCGACAACGTCATGTACTTCGAGACCGGCCAGGGCTCGGCGCTGTCGGCAGGCAGCCACCACGGCCTGGACCAGCAGACCTGCGAGGTGCGCGCCTACGCGGTGGCGCGCGCCTTCGAGCCGATGATCTGCAACACGGTGGTCGGCTTCATCGGGCCGGAATACCTGTTCGACGGCAAGCAGATCGTGCGCGCCGGGCTGGAGGACCATTTCTGCGGCAAGCTGCTGGGCCTGCCGATCGGCTGCGACGTCTGCTACACCAACCATGCCGAGGCCGATTCGGACGACATGGACAATCTGATGCTGCTGCTGGGCGCGGCCGGCGTCACCTTCCTGATCGGCGTGCCCGGCGCCGACGACGTGATGCTGAACTACCAGAGCACCTCCTTCCACGACGCGCTGGTGCTGCGCGAGGTGCTGGGCCTGAAGCGCGCCCCCGAGTTCGAGGCCTGGCTTCAGCGCATGGGCCTGGCCGACGCCGACGGCCGGCTGCTGCCCGCCCCGTCGCGGCACGCGCTGCTGGAGCATTTCGCATGAGCGACGACCGCAAGACGCTGGACGTGCTGAACGCGCAGGACGCGCTGGCGCCGACCGATCCGTGGTCGGCGCTGCGGGCGCTGACGCCGGCGCGCATCGGCCTGGGCCGCGTCGGCGCCAGCCTGCCCACCCGCGAGCTGCTGGCCTTCGGCGCGGCGCATGCGCAGGCGCGCGACGCGGTGCACCTGCCGCTCGATGTCGCCGCGCTGCGCCCGCGCCTGCAGGCGCTCGGGCTGCAGCCCATCGAGGTCGCCAGCGCCGCGCCCGACCGCGCGACCTACCTGCTGCGGCCGGACCTGGGCCGGCGGCTCGGGGCCAGCGGCGGCGCGCTGCTGGACGCGCACGCAGCCGCGCACGGCCCGCTGGCCGACGACGCGCTGCTGATCGTCGTCGGCGACGGCCTGTCCTCGGCGGCGATCGCGCGCCAGGCGGTGCCGCTGCTGGCCGAGATCCAGCGCCAGCGCCCGCCCGGCTGGACGCTCGGGCCGGTGGTGGTGGCCACGCAGGCGCGCGTCGCGCTGGGCGACGACATCGGCCAGCGCCTGGGCGCGGCGATGGTGGCGGTGCTGATCGGCGAGCGCCCGGGCCTGAGCTCGCCCGACAGCCTGGGCCTTTACCTGACCCGCAGGCCCCGAGTGGGCCGCAGCGATGCCGAGCGCAACTGCCTCTCCAACGTGCGCGCCGAAGGGCTGGTCCACGCCGAGGCGGCGCGCAGGCTGTGGTGGCTGGCCCAGGCCGGGCGCCGGCTGGGCACCACCGGCGTGGCGCTGAAGGACGACAGCGGCCTGGCGCCCGGTGCCGATCTCGGCGTCACCGCGGCGACCCCGCTGCCATCCGGCCGCACCGGCCGCACCGGCTGAAGCTGGCCGCTGCGCCGCGCCGGCCCGCGATCCAGTGCATCATCGCGGCCGTGCCGCACCAGGATCTTCTCTTCGACCCGCCCGAGCCCGCCGTCCTGCCGGCTCGCCCCGACCCGGACCACCTCGCGCTGGCCGCGCAACTGCCCGCCAGCCTGCGCCTGGGCACCTCGTCCTGGAGCTTTCCCGGCTGGACCGGCCGGGTCTGGGCCGGCCGGCATGACGAGGCGACGCTGGCGCGCGAGGGCCTGGCCGCCTACGCGCGTCACCCGCTGCTGCGCACCGTCAGCCTTGACCGCAGCTACTACCGGCCGATGAGCGCCGCGCAGTTCGCCGCGCTGGCCGCGCAGGTGCCGGAGGACTTCCGCTTCGTGGTCAAGGCCCCGTCGCTGATCAGCGACGGCGCGCAGCGCGACGCCGGCGGCCGGCCGATCGGGCTCAATCCGACCTTTCTCGATCCGGTGCTGACCACCGAGCAGTTCGTGCAGCCGGCGCTCGACGGCCTGGGCGCCAGGACCGGTGCGCTGGTGATCGAGATCGGGCCGCTGCCCGGCAGCCTGAAGGCCGACCTGCCCGCGCTGCTGCAGCGGCTGGCACGGCTGCTGGACGCGCTGCCGCCGCTGGCCCCACGCGCGCCGGACGCGGTGATCGCCGTCGAGGTGCGCGACCCCGAGTGGCTGGTGCCGGCCTTCCGCGACGTGCTGAAGGCCGCCGGCGCGCGCTACTGCCTGGGCCTGCACCCTCGGCTGCCGCCGATCGAGGCGCAGCTGCCGCTGCTGCGCGCGATGTGGCCCGGCGCCTTCGTCTGCCGCTGGAACCTCAACCGGCGCCACGGCGCCCACGGCTACGAGGCCGCCAAGGCCGGCTACGCACCCTTCGACCGGCTGGTCGATCCCGATCCGGCCACCCGCGAGGCGCTGGCGCGCATCATGCGCGGCACCGCCGCGGCCGGACATCCGGTGCTGGTCACCGTCAACAACAAGGCCGAGGGCTCGGCGCCCTGCTCGGTGGCCGAGCTGGCGCGCGCGGTCGCACCGGACTCAGCGGCACCAGACCGGTGAGCGCGCGGGCACCTCGCAGGCCAGCTGCGCCCGGTCCAGCGTGTCCAGGAAGACCGGTGCCTGCGGGCCCAGCCGCTGCCAGCGGGTGCGCGCCACGCCGCGGCGCTCGAAGGCATTCAGGCCCTCGACCGTCTTGCGCTGGCCGGTCAGCAGATTGGTGCTGATCTCGGTCTGTTCGCCGCTGGCGCGCGAGAACTCGCTGCGCTCATGGCCGATCAGCCGCAGCCGCGCGCCTTCCAGCCGGAAGATGAACTGTTCGCGGCCGGCGCCATAGCTGCCGCAGCTCGTCCAGTGCTGCAGCGCCAGCACCAGCCGCCCCGGCGGCATCTCCACGCCGCCGCCGTCCAGCGGATCGGCGACGCAGGGCGACTCGGCATCGTGCTCGCTGGGCAGCAGGCCGTCGCGGCGCAGCAGCACCCGCTCGTCCGGCCCGACCTGCAGCAGCACCAGCAGCTGGCGCGGGTTGAGGTTCAGCACCGGCGCGCCCAGACCCGGATTGTCCCGGTGCCGCGCCGCATCGGTCTTCTCCAGCACCAGGGCTGCGTCCTCGCGGCCATCGCCATCCAGATCGCCGCTGACGGACGACAGCAGGCGCCAGCCCGGCGGCACATGGCGGTCAAGCGCCTTGTCCGCGCTCGACGCCCCCGGCGCGGCGGCCATCACGCCGCCGAAGCCCGTCGCCAGCAGGGCGGCGACGATGGCCAGGCCGCGCTTCATCCGAAGGCCCGCAGCCACGCCCCGACCGTCTCGCGGTCGCGGCACCAGCCCAGATCGCGTTCCAGCGACGTGCTGCGCGCGCGCAGCTCGCGGATCTCGGTGCCCAGCAGCGTCTCGACCAGCTGCGGCGTGACGGTGTCGGCGCGCGCCGGCAGGTCCGGACGCAGCACCGCGAAGCGGCGCACCATCTCGTCGATCTCGGCCTGCAGGCGCTCGCGCTGCGCCTGCAGCGCCGCCTCGATGTCATTCGCGCTCGTCGCCAGCGGTGCCGCAGCCGCCTGCGCGGCCGGCGCGGGCAGGTGGAGGCGCTGCAGCGCCAGCAGCGCCAGCAGGTCGCCGGCGGCATAGGCCTCGTTGACCTGCTGCATCAGCGCGGTCTTGCGCACGCGCTCGGCCGCATCGGGCTCGCGGTCCGGGTGCAGCCGGCTGGCCAGACGCCGGAAGACCTCGCGCAGCGAGGCGGTGCCGGCGCTGGCGCCGCGTCCGGCGTGGCGTTCGCGGCGCTCGCGCTCGGCCTGGTCCTGGCGTCCCTTCCTGGCGGTGCGGCGGCTGGCCTCGGCCTGGGCGCGGCGGCGCGCGGCCTCGCGCTCCCAGGGCTCCAGGCCGTCGTCGGGATCGTCGGCGGACGCGCCCGTGCCCGCTTCGTGGCCCGGGTCGTCCTCGTCGCCCGCATCAAGCGGCGGCGCGATGTCCTCCTGATGGCGCGCCCGCAGCGCCAGCATCTCGGCATCGTCCGGCCGCTCGACCAGCACCGCCTCGGCCAGCGACAGCATCCACTCGGCGGCCTTGCGCTGCGCCACGCGCCCGATCGGCTTGCCCGGCGGCGGATCGAGGAAAAGCGCGCCCTCCATCCGCAGCGCCAGCTCGCGCAGCCGATCGCACCAGCGCCTGAGTTCCGGCTGCAGCTCGCGCGCGATCCGCTCGTGGTAGCGGCTCTCGCACTGCTGCCACTGCTGCAGCCGCTCGCGCAGCTGCTCGATCTCGCGCAGCAGGCGCTCGTGGCGCGCAGACGGCGCCGGCGGCTCGGAGGCACGGGGGGCCGGCACGGGCGGCAGGGTCGCCGGCAGGCACGGATCGGGCAGATCCGTCGGGCAGGGGTCGTCAGGCGTCATCGGCAGCGCGTCAGAAAGGGAGCGCCATTGTGACGGCTCACCAGCCGATCTTGCCCCGACCCGCCTTGGTCTCGCCACGCTGCGACTTGGCCTCGAGCCGGCGGCGCTGCGAGCCGCGCGTCGGCTGGGTCGCCTTGCGCGGCGGCAGCACGCGCGCGGCCTCGGCCACCAGCGCCTGCAGCCGCGCCAGCGCCTCCAGCTTGTTCTGCTCCAGGCTGCGCGAGGACTGCGCCTTGATGACGATGACGCCCTCGCCGCTGACGCGCTGGTCGGGCCGCTGCAGCAGCCGCGCCTTGACCGCCTCCGGCAGCGAGGAGGCGCGGATGTCGAAGCGCAGGTGCACCGCGCACGACACCTTGTTGACGTTCTGCCCGCCCGGCCCCTGGGCGCGGATCGCGGTGAACTGCAGCTCGTGCGGAGAAATCATGCCGGCTCGTCCAGCGGGCTGAAGCGCAGCACGCGCCGCCCCTCGTGCTCCACCGTCTCGAGGAACATCTGGAGCGGCCGCACCCAGTCGCCGACATCGCGGCCCAGCGGGCGGTAGAGCACCATCGGCTCGAGGGACTCGCTGTGGCGCACCACGCCGAGCACCCGGTATTCGCCCCCCTTGTAGTGGCGATAGCGGCCGGTGCGGATTCCAGGCAGGTCAGGAAGATCGTCATTCATCATGGCGCGCATGGTGCGGCGGGCGGGCGAGAGGTGCAAGGCCTGCGCACCGCCGCAAGCACTCGCATCGCCCCCACGCGTCACCCTCGCGAAGACGAGGGGCCACGCCAGCACGACCGGTCAGACTTCCGTTTTCTGAGCTGCCTACCCGGCAGTTCACCACGATGCGCGCGCGGCTCGGGGTGCCGTACTTTTCTGAGCTGCCTACCCGGCAGTTCACAGCGAGGGAGAGGCCGAAACCTTTTGCGCATTTTTCTGAGCTGCCTACCCGGCAGTTCACCTCGGGGTGCTGCTGGCGCTCGGGGTGCTGCTTTTCTGAGCTGCCTACCCGGCAGTTCACGCAATATAGTCGGTGAGGAATTGTGCCTTCATTTTCTGAGCTGCCTACCCGGCAGTTCACTTTGCATGATGGTTAGATGGTAGTCAGGGTTTTTTCTGAGCTGCCTACCCGGCAGTTCACGTAAATTGCTTGCCAGTTTCCGCGCAAGTGAGTTTCTGAGCTGCCTACCCGGCAGTTCACCTCATGATGTGGCCTACTGGGTCACGCAAGACTTTCTGAGCTGCCTACCCGGCAGTTCACACGAGCCCGAGGCCGGCTGATGGCCTCAACCTTTTCTGAGCTGCCTACCCGGCAGTTCACGTATGGATTTACAGTGCCTTCCATAACGAATTTTTCTGAGCTGCCTACCCGGCAGTTCACTCTGGCCGGTCTCGGGGTGGCGGTACTTGATGTTTCTGAGCTGCCTACCCGGCAGTTCACAACAAGGTAGGCCGCAGCGGATCGCGTGACCTTTTCTGAGCTGCCTACCCGGCAGTTCACGCGCCGAAGCCGAAGCCCAGCACTGACGACATTTTCTGAGCTGCCTACCCGGCAGTTCACTACCAGAGTTCCAAGGGCGCAGGGCACAAGCTTTTCTGAGCTGCCTACCCGGCAGTTCACTCAAGCGAGCAGCCGAGGACGTGAACAAGGTATTTCTGAGCTGCCTACCCGGCAGTTCACCTTGAGGCGTCGTGCCTTGAGGCCGGTTACGAATTTCTGAGCTGCCTACCCGGCAGTTCACGCTTGGGCCTGAGCTTGGGTGCGTGCGTTCATTTTCTGAGCTGCCTACCCGGCAGTTCACTACTCCTCGATGTGGACATCCTCGAGCGTGAATTTCTGAGCTGCCTACCCGGCAGTTCACCTCGAGCGCGTCCAGCCGGCGCACGATCGTCTTTTCTGAGCTGCCTACCCGGCAGTTCACTCGAGGGTGAGGGCCGCGGTCATGTCGGCGATTTTCTGAGCTGCCTACCCGGCAGTTCACTCGTGCGCCCGGTCTCGCGCGCCTTCCAGTTATTTCTGAGCTGCCTACCCGGCAGTTCACGGCCAGCGTGCCGGCGCTGCTCTCTGCCGGGTTTTCTGAGCTGCCTACCCGGCAGTTCACGTCCGGGATCGCGATGCACCCATTGATCCACTTTTCTGAGCTGCCTACCCGGCAGTTCACGGCAAGAAGGCCGCGCACCTGATCAAGCGCCTTTTCTGAGCTGCCTACCCGGCAGTTCACGCCGCGTGTGCAGCGTGGAGCATCTCGGTGTCTTTCTGAGCTGCCTACCCGGCAGTTCACCGCGTCGTAGTCGCCGCCGCGCATCTTGCCAATTTCTGAGCTGCCTACCCGGCAGTTCACATGAGCCGCGTCCCGCGCACCAACCCGAACCCTTTCTGAGCTGCCTACCCGGCAGTTCACCCCCGCAGCGTCTACGCCGGCATCGAAGCGCTTTTCTGAGCTGCCTACCCGGCAGTTCACAGCCAGCCCGTCCGGATCGAGCACCGCATCGATTTCTGAGCTGCCTACCCGGCAGTTCACACCCAGCCGTGTCGGCGTTCCTCTTCAGCACCTTTCTGAGCTGCCTACCCGGCAGTTCACGTATTCCTTCAGTTGCATGCAAGCTCCTGTGTTTTCTGAGCTGCCTACCCGGCAGTTCACAGGGTGCCGCTGCCGCCGGCGAGGGTCACGGTTTTCTGAGCTGCCTACCCGGCAGTTCACAGAGACATGAACGCGCTTCGACACCACGAATCTTTCTGAGCTGCCTACCCGGCAGTTCACCGGACGAGGATGGCGAAGCTGTCCGAGTCGGTTTTCTGAGCTGCCTACCCGGCAGTTCACCGGCCGACCCACACCGGCGCCAGCGCGCCGATTTTCTGAGCTGCCTACCCGGCAGTTCACGGACCACGCCATGATCGCCCGCATCTTGTCGGTTTCTGAGCTGCCTACCCGGCAGTTCACGGATGATCCGCGCGGAGATGGCGCGCCAGCTATTTCTGAGCTGCCTACCCGGCAGTTCACGCCGTCGGGGAACTGCGCGCAGGGCTCTACCATTTCTGAGCTGCCTACCCGGCAGTTCACCATAGCCGCCATCCGGGCGCGCATGTCTGGCGTTTCTGAGCTGCCTACCCGGCAGTTCACCTGCTGTACTCGCTGCGGCGCGGTGACGTCCTTTTCTGAGCTGCCTACCCGGCAGTTCACTCGCAGGGCAGCATCAACCCCAAGGACGAGGTTTTCTGAGCTGCCTACCCGGCAGTTCACACGCCGGCAAGGTCCGCGCCGGCCTGGTGCTTTTTCTGAGCTGCCTACCCGGCAGTTCACTAGAGCTGGCGGACACCCAAGTGCTTGTCGCGCTTGGACATTCTGCCAGATCCTGGCGCGAGACCCTCTTTCGGGGGCCTGCGCTAAGTGCTTGATTTTTAAGGAGCGGAGGCTGCCGCCCCGAAAAAGGGTCGTCAGAACCAGGGCACGGTGGCCGTGGCGCTGAGACCGTAGGCGTTGAAGGCGCCGGGCACCGGGGCGTCTTGCGGCGGGCCGTGCTGGATGAACAGCCGGAAGTGCTGGCCCGTGCTGCTGCTGCGCAGTTGCAGGCTCGGCAGCTTCAGGAAGGCTGCGACCTGATCGGGGATGCGCTCGCGCGCGGTGGCCTCGTCGATCTGCTGACGCCGCATCAGCCGGCGGCGCATGCGCTCCGGGCTGCTGTGGGACTGCCGTCGCGACACGCAGCAATGCCGTGCCTGTGCCGGCACGGCAGCGATGTCGCCGACCGTCAGGTGATCGCGCATGCCCCGCAGCCACGCCGTGTCCATCAGCATCGCCAGCGCCTCGCGCGAGCCATGCAGCCGCAGACACAGCCCCAGCTCCAGCCCCGTGACCTCTGGAAAGCTCACGCCGATGCAGGTGCAGCCCTGCGCAGCCAGCGCCCGGTGCAGCTTGGCGTACAGCGCCTCCATCAGCGCCAGAGGACCGAACTCGGGGTCCGGCAGCAGCCGGAGATCGAGATGGTGATCCATCGTTGTCACCACTCAGTCCTTGCCGGCATCACCGAAGACGCCACCCCGGACCAGCGTGGCCATCACGAAGTGCTGGTTCTCCAGGCTCGGGATTTGGTCCTTCAGCAGCCAGCTGTCCAGCAGCGTGTAGAAATCGGCCTTCTTGACGGGCGGCCGGCAGGCCGTGCCCAGCGTCGTCACCGAGCCATACGGCTCGACGGCGATCGGACCGATCTGGTCGGCGGCAAAGTCCGGGTACCAGGTGTCGATCGTGCGCAGCGCGTTGCCGATCTTCTGCGAGTGCATGCCGGCGATGCCGCCGACCTGGTACAGCGTCTTGCTCTTGCCGGCCTTCTCCTTGTCGAGGATGAGTTCCTGCGACGGGAAGACCTCCTGCCCGGCGCCGACCCGCACGAAGGCCGTCACCTGCAGCAGCACATGCCGGCTGCCTGCCAGTCCCTTGGCGATCAGCTCGCCCACGGCCTGTACCTCACTGGCCTGCTCGGATGCATCGAAGTTGCGCAGCGACAGCGACAGCGCATCAAAGGTCCACGTCTGCGCGGCCTGCCCGCCAACCAGGTGCGCTACCTGCACCTCCACCTGCTCGGCCCCAACGCGGTTGCGCCACAGGAAACGGCCATTGGCCAGGTTGACCGCATAGCGCCGCGCCAGCTCGCCGAAGCCCTGCGCCTCGACATAGCCCTTCACGGTCGCCAGCAGCTTGGCCTGGTAGTCGGCGCTGTTGCAGGCCGAGGGCGTGCCGGCGCCCCCCAGCACCCGCAGCGTGAAGGTCACTTTCAGCGTGTCAGCGTCCGCAGGCAGCGCAGCGACATCGACGGTCTGCAAATTGGGGTTCTGGATCGCCGCATCCAGCTTGGCCGGATCGGCATCCTTGGTCTTGAGCCGGTTGGAGATCGTGCCGCGCACCGATTTCGCGCGCACCTCCACCGCCGGCCAGCCCGCGCTGTCGCCCCGCGCCTCCCAGGCGCCAGCAAAGAACAGCGCATCGGACGGATCGAGCTTGCGCTCGAAGGCCAGGACGGATGCGGTGACCAGACCGGTCGCGTCTTTCTTGGTTGCCATGATGAAAATCTCTCCTTGAATCTTGGACTGGGGTTCAGGCGGCCTCGGCCACCGGGGGATCGATGAAGTCGTTGAAGCAGCGATACAGCGACGAGCCCGGCGCATGGGCCGGATACCAGAACAGCTGTCCGGCCTGGGTCAGCCGGTGCGGGCTGATCCACTGCCCGAGCGAATACACGCTCTCGACGAAGCGCAAGGGCACACGGGCATCGCGTGCACCCGCGACACCGCCGGCCGGATGCAGCTCCGACAGCGCCGCATAGCCCACCGGCAGCGGCACGATCCAGCCGGGCCGGCGCTCGATCTGCCACGGCACCTTCTTGTCGCTGCTCGCGGGCTCATGGGCATCGACATCCGCCGCAGGCTGGCGCTCGGGTCGATGCGTCAGACAGACCAGGCTGAGCCAGGCCTCCAGCACGCCGGCCTGCGGCTGCCGCTGCCGCAGCTCCACCAGCCGCTGCTGCAGCAGGTCATCACGAGACACCAGCGCGAAGCCCGGCAGCCAGCGCCGCTTGAGCCGGCTGAACTGCTCCAGACGGGCCTCATCGTCGTCCGGCACCAGTCGCAATTGCGGCCGCGCTGGCGCACGCCCGGCCGTCGGCAGCGGCGGCATCACGCTGCCGCCGGCCACCCGCATGCCCGCCAGCAGCTCGGCCACCTGCCCGGCCAGCGCCGCCCGCTCCGCATCGCCGGTCTGGCTGCGCGTCAGCTCGGCATCGAACACCAGCGTGATGTCCAGATGCGCCCGCCCCTCCTCGACGATCGCGGCGGTGCTGCCATCCTGCAGCACCGGATTGCGCGTCAGGTGGAAGCTGCGCACGAAGCCGCCGTGCGTCACCTGCGGCTCGAAGTGATGGCAGATCACGCCGACGCCGTGCAGCATCAGCCCCGCCTCGCGCCCAAGCCGGCGCTCGAGCGCCGTCATCAATCCAGTGAAAGCGGTGATGGCCGGGAATCCCCAGGTCAGCGGGCTCGACACGGTGTTGGCGTTCTGCACCCGCAGACGCGGCACGATCAGCAGAGCTCGAGCAGACGGAGCTTCACCCGTTGCAGTGCCTTGATCTTCAGTCGTCATCGCGGTCTCCCCGTTCATCGGCCTTGATCTGTTCCAGCATCCGGCGGCGCCATTCCAGGAACTCAGGATCACCCATCGGCAGCGGCTGCTCGCGCGAGTGGGTCTCGCGCAGCCGCGCGTTCAGCCACAGCGCAAAGGCATCGCTGATGCGCTCGGCGGTGTCGATCGGCAGCGGCCGCCCGGCTGCCGCGCCGGCTGCGGTCACACCCTCCGGATCCAGCCAATGCCGCTCGGCCGAGCTCAGCCAGCATTCGGGCGACTGGCTCCACCCCGGCTCGATCGTGCGCAGCTCGGCGGTGAACTGCAGCAGCTCGTCGATCAGCACCTCGACCAGCTCGGCGCGGCGCTGGCGCGTTTCGATGTTCTTGGCCGGATCGATCTTCAGGAAGGCCAGCAGCGTCCACACGGTCTGGCGCACCTCGTCACGCCGCTCATAGCGCTTCCACATCGATTCGGCGCGCAGCAGCGGCCGGATGTCGAGCGAACGCCAGGTGGGCGGCAGCGAAGCCAGCAGGTAGTTGCCACCGCGCCGCTCGCTGTTGAGCTGGCTGATGTTCTGCGGCTTGGTGCCACCGAGCTGCTGCACCGCCAGCTGCGGGTATTCGCGCACCGGGCGGTCGCTCCATTGGCCGTCGTGCCGCGCCTGTCGGGCGGCCTTGGCCTCCTCGCTGAAACGGTCGTCCTGGATCTGCTGCCAGACCCGGTGCGCCAGCGAGCTGGCATACAGCGGTGCCAGCAGGTGGTACTGCTCGTCATCGTGCGGATCGTCGCCTGTCGGCCAGTAGACCTGCTTGGCCAGCGTGTGCGAGGCCAGCCGGCCGCGCGGTCGGGTCAGCCCGGCAAACGCCGCCATCCAGTCGGCGGCCTGCTGCGCGTCGTCGCTCAGGGCCACGGCCAGATCGGCATCACCGGCCAGCACCAGATCCAGCAGGCTTTGCCCCTGGTGCGCCAGCTTCAGGAACTTGTAGACATCGAGCGCCGCCGCATTGCCGACCACGTCGCCGGCAAAATCCTCGCCCAGCGCGTGGCTGCCAACCACGTCAAGCGCCTCCAGCCCGGCAGGCGGACAGTAGAGGTTGGTGCCCTTCGCATCCGGGTGAATTGGCTTGAGCGAATGGGTCACCGCCTGGATCTGGGCGACACGCCGGGCGGCGTCTTCAAGCCAGATCGCAGGCTGAAATTGCTTCTGCAGCTCGTTGAACTTGGGATCGTCAGCGTCGAGCTTCTCCGCCTTGGCATCGCGACGCTCCTTCAGAAACGTGGCGATGAGCGTGCGCAGTCCTGTCTGACGCTCGGTAAGTAGCGTGGACATCAAGAATCATCCTTGTTGTTGCGGCTGAAAAGCCGCAGATAGAATGCCCCACGGCAATGCCGCGGGACACCGGCATGACAAGCAGCGCTTGCCAGGACTCATCTTCTGGTCATGTGATGTGTCGTCACACCTGCATCCTCCTTCGGTCAACGACCTTGCCCGTAGGTGCCTAGCCTCTTCAAGCTGTTGGCATTGCTCGTTTCGCCCTGCCGGTGTTGCAGCACCGACAGGGCGAACTTTATTGGGCACAAGGATCAGAGTCAACATCCATGATGTTCCGTTGCACAGAAAAATTTTTCAACGCTTCTTGTAAGCTCAGCACACTGCCGAAACAGGCAGCTCAGCAAATGATGTTCCGCGGCACCGCCGTCACTGCCGAATAGGCAGGGGCCAGGCTTCAGCCTGGCCCACCTCACCCCAGCCCCCTCGTGAACCCCAGCACCGGATGGAAACGCCAACCGGCGTCATTCTTTGGCACGCTGACCGTGCCGAAGCGGCGGGCGCAGGCATCGAGCGGCAGGTCCAGCTCCAGCGCCAGATCCTGCAGGGCGCTCAGGTAGTGCACATCCCCCCAGGGAGCGATGCCGGGGCCGTGGACGGCGCTGTCGGGAATGCGGTGGTGCATGGCGCGATCGACCAGCAGCTCGGTCTGGCTGTGCCGACGCCCGCGCACGGCATCGAGCAGCATCACCAGCTCGACATCCTGCGCCGTCTCGTCGGGCCGCAGCAGCAGATCGACACGCGGCACGGGGTCGTGGCGGAACGGCTGCTGCTGCGGCAAGACGGCGGTCAGCAGCGCATCCGCGGCCGGCAGATCCCACCAGCAGGCGGCATTGAGCAGCCTGCGTGGTGTCGCTGAGGAAGTCATGCCCCGCGACCGGGTGCCTCCACGTGCTGCCTGAGGCGCTCCCTCAAAGCGCGGCAGCATCGTCAGGCGCATGCGCTCGTGCTCCAGGTCGGCCAGCCTGGCGCGTGGCTGCAGCACGGCCGGCCGGACGATGCGCGGCCGGGCGTCGATGCGCTGCGCGGCTGCCTCGGGCCACAGCATGCCGAGCTGGTGGGGCTCCAGCCGCAGGGTGGCCGTCTCGAAACCGGGGCGGCAGTAGGCCGGATCACCCGGCCGCCGGAAATGCCTCAGGTTGGCATCGAACACCACGATGTTCGGCTGACCACAGTCACCGGCGCGATGCCGCCTCACCCGCCCGGCCAGCTGGATCAGCGAGCGCATCGACGAAGGCTCGACCACCGCCCAGTCGTAGTCATGGTCGCGCCCGACCTCGGTGACCGGCGAGCCAAGCACGATGAAGAGCTGATCCGCCGCCGCACGGGCGTCGATGCGCTGGCGCACATCCGGCAGGTCGAAGACGGCAGCAGGCCGGCGCCGGTCCAGCGCCGCGTCGATGCGACGCTCGATGGCCGATCGGATCAGCAGCGGAAACTGCGAGTGATAGACACACAGATGGATCTGCACGCCCGGCGGCGCACCCAGCCGGTACAGCGCCAGCGCCACTTCGACCAGCGGCTCGATGTTGGCCATGCGGATCAGGCCGAAGCTGACCCGGTGCCCCCCGTGCGGATCGACAGTGTGATGCTGCCGATGCAGCGCCAGCGCGGCGTCACGCGCCAATCCGGCGAAAGCTGCAGCCTGCTCGTCTCTCGGCACTCCAGACAGTGCCAACGGCTCCAGCCGCACCCGTCGGCGCATCTCAGCCTCGACCAGCCGCTCGGCACGACGTGCGGTGAAGTCCTGGTGCGCCGTCTCGAACGCGGTCGCATCGCTGCAGTCGGCGACGGACTGGCGGAACTCGTCGAGCCACAGACAGCAGACCCTGGCCGCGCGCCCGGCCGCACCGGGCTGCTCGCCACGGTTGCGCTCGAACTGCAGGCGCCCGTGCCGGTAGGCCTCGAACAGGCCCAGCACCAGAGCCGGCGGCAGGGTAGCCGACGACAGCAGCACGCGCGCGCCCAGCATCCCGGCCCAGTGGACAAGCCGGGTCAGTGCCGGCAGGTCGCCGATGTCGAAGTCATCGGGCTCGTCCAGCACCAGATCCCCGCTCATCAGGCGCAGCATCGGCGCGATCTGCCGGCCGCCCCGCTGGCTCTCGGTGGCGGGCACCAGATGATCGATGGTGCACACCAGCATCGGCGCCAGCAGCATCGCGCGCACCGCCGGATCACGCACCGCGCGCTGCAGCAGCGGATGGGCATCGATGTTGCCCTCGAAGCGGACGTGGCTGCTCTCCTCGTCAAGCAGCGTCTGCGTGGAGGCGGAACCACAGGCCTCGGCCTGCTGCGCGTAGTGCTCGAACAGCTCACGGCTGGCGCTGCCGCCGACGCGGATGGCCAGATCCTCGTCGCTCAGGTCCAGCAGATCCCGGAAGGCCCGGCCGGTCTGCAGCGTCAGGGTACGCAGCCCCAGCGCGAAGGCACAGCGCATGCCGCGTTCCGGATCGGCCAGCGCGTACATCACGCGAGCGTTGGCCAGTGTCTTGCCACAGCCGGTCGAGGCCATGTTGACGATGAAGGCACCTTGCCGCATCGAGCGCTCGCGCACGCCGGCGGCCAGTTCGGCGGCCTTGTCCTGCCAGCGAAAACGCTCATCGGCCGAGCGACGACGCAACCCCTTGTGACGCGCCAGTCGGGGCAGGTGCTGCTCGAAGCGCGGCAACGCCCGCGTCACCTCGCCGCCATGCTGTGCCACACCGAGCAGATGCTCGTCGAGCGTCTGGTTGAGCTGACCCGGCCCGCTGGTGTTGGCGTGCAACGGGTAGCCAGCCGGCACCTTGATCCGCCCCGGATCGCTCCCCTTCAGACTGGAATAGTGGTGATCTGCCAGCATCAGGCTCAGCCGCGCCAGATGCATCACGTAGGGATTGGCGAGCCAGTCGCCCGCCCCGGCATGTTCCAGCCGCCCCAGCAGCCGCCGGGCGATGCGGGCCGAGCGCCGACGCCACAGGTCCGTGCTGACCGGCAGGCCATGACGGAACCGCCAGTACGGCTCGATCGCGGCGCGATCGCCGGCGCCCGGGCGCTCGTTCCATGCCGCGTCGATCTGCTCCAGCACGCGGCGCAGGCCGCCGACCTGGAACTCGGAAGGACGTCCATCCGGTCCGACCGGCAGCACAGGCAACCGATGATGCGTCACCACCAGCCACCCGACCGCCTGCGCCAGCGGGGCATGTTTCAGCGCCGCGAACGGTGTCGGCAGCGCACCGCTGTCCACCCCGTCGCGGCGCAGGCGGCGCGTCCAGGTGGCGTCATCCTCCGGGGTCGGCGCGATCAGCCGCTTCAGCCAGGTGGCATCGTCGTCAGTGCCGACAAACGCCTCGAACAGCCGCAGCGACACCCATTCATGCCGGTACTGGTTGCGCTCGGTCAGCCGGCCGGCCAGCCGCGCCTGGAAGGCCTCGCTCGCCTTGCCCAGGTCGTGCAGCAGCGCCGCCAGCGCGGTCAGCAGGTGGATGTCCTCGCCGGTGTGCCAGTCGTTCTCGTCGTTGGCACGCAGCACGTTGCGGGAGGTCGTCTCCGTCGGCACGGCACCCTGCGCATTGAAGCGGCTGGCATCACCGACGGTCCACAGCAGCTCGCTGTGGTCCAGCCCGCGGATCCAGTGACAGGCCACCGCCGTGTTGCGGCGCGCGGTCTTGCGCAGCAGGCGCCGCAGCGTGTCCAGCCCGTCTTGCGTGATCGGCGTCTGCCAGGTCCGGTCCCCACGCCGCTCGGCGAACTGATCGAGGATGCGACGGGTTTCCACCAGCGCGCGCTTGTCGCACTGCGAGATCAGCAGGATGTTCATCAGGACGGGATCGTGGGGGTGGTGGCCGTGCGGGCCTGAGCGCCCAGTCGCTGCGCGACATCCTTGAGCGTGTCGATCATGAAATCGAGCGACTCGCTGCGGGTCAGGGTCTCGATGCAGGCCTGGCGGAACTCCTGCTCGGTGTCCCCTCGCATGGCGGAGATGAAAGCCTGCGGCAGGATCACCGCATCCTTGACCAGATCGGCCACATCGAACACCAGCCCGCCGCGCCGCGTCTTGCCATGCAGCACCGCCAGACCATGCGGCAGGCCCAGCACCCAGGTGGCCGTGGCCCCCAGGCCATAAGCGAGATAGTTGCCGTGGTCGAGAAACCGGTTGGCCGTGTCGGTGCTGTCGCCCCGCTGGCTGCGGGTGAACTCGCCATAGCGTGTGGCCTGCGCGGCCAGCCGGTAGAGCTGCTTGGACAGACGCGCCTCCTCGGTCAACAGCGCCGTGTGATCGGCCGCGCCGTCAATCGCCTGAGAGGAGGCGTCCAGCAGCGCATCCAGCGTCGCCAGATCAGGGCTCCAGCGCTCTCGATTCAGCGTGCGACTGTCGCGCCAGGCTTGGCGAACACGGCGCAGGCGGGTCTGCTGGAAATCCCGTGCGGCCTGCAACCTCAGGCGGTCGTCGAACCAGAAGCGCACCCAGCCCTGGAGATATTCCGTGGGTCGGTATTCGCTCTGCGGCGACATCCATGCGATGTCGAGCCCACCGTCCGTGCCGGCGAACAGCGGCGTGCCGCCGCCGCCGCAAAAGCCCACCATCACGCCGGCCTTGGCCAGCTCGCGCATCGCGGCCTGGGTCAGCGATGTGCCGGTGCCCAGAAGGATGGTCGTCGTGTTGGCGATCGGGATGTTCCAGTACAGCGAGCGCGCGCCCTGCTCGGTGACGTACTCGACCCGCCCGCCGTTGACAAGCACGCGGCAATGCTCGAGGTAGTAGAGATTGGCGCGTTTCGAGTGAAGAATGCTCTTGAGGTCTGCGGCCCCGATGTCCTGCATTGACGATGCCTCCCTTGCCTCTGCGGCTGGTGCCACCTAGTTTTCTCCAAGAATCGTCGCACCGAAATGAGGAACAACATCGGCGCTTTTTCACGAACCACGACGCCGATACGTCTGCCGTACCCAGCCCATTCACGGCCTCACCCCAGCGCGCAGTGCCGTCGCTGGCAACCCCGACGCCCCCCGCTCGGGCACAATGCCGGCCACCATGAGCCTCGTCTTCCCGCACACCTTCGTCCCCTGGTTCCGCTCGGTCGCGCCGCACATCCATGCGTACCACGGCAAGACCTTCGTCGTCGGCATGGCGGGCGAGCTGATCGCCGCCGGCAAGCTCAACGCCTTCGCGCAGGATCTGTCGCTGCTGCATGCGATGGGCATCCGCCTGGTGCTGGTGCACGGCTTTCGGCCGCAGGTCGATGAGCAGCTGCGCGCCAAGGGCCAGGCCTCGCGCTACAGCCAGGGCAAGCGCATCACCGATCCGGTGGCGCTCGACTGCGCGCAGGAAGCCGCCGGCCAGCTGCGCTTCGAGATCGAGGCCGCCTTCTCGCAGGGCCTGCCCAACACGCCGATGGCCAACTCGACGGTGCGCGTCGTCTCGGGCAACTTCCTGACCGCGCGGCCGGTGGGCATCG
>JBJOPV010000003.1:0-43415 GCA_046050625.1 Pseudomonadota bacterium | reverse complement strand
CCCTTGTCGCGCACCCGGCGGATCAGCTCCAGCACCATGTTGCCTTCCTTGACGCCGAGCGCAGCGGTGGGCTCGTCAAGGATGACCACCTGCTAGGCGAAGGCGGCGGCGCGCGCCACCGCCACGCACTGGCGCTGGCCGCCCGAGAGCGTCTCCACTGCCTGCGTCATCGAGCGGATGCCCACCTTCAGGTCGTTCATCCGGGCGATGCTCTGCTCGAGCATCTTCTTCTTGTCGAGCATGCGCAGCACGTTGCCTGCGAAGCCCTCGCGGCGCAGCTCGCGGCCCAGGAACAGGTTCTCGGCGATGGTCATCGCCGGGGCCACCGCCAGATCCTGGTAGCAGCACTCGATGCCGGCCTGGCGGGCCTCGATCGGGGTGCGGAAGCGCACCGGGCGGCCGTCGAGCAGGATCTCGCCCTCGTCGGGAACGGTCGCGCCCGACAGCGCCTTGATCAGGCTGGACTTGCCGGCGCCGTTGTCGCCGATGACCGCCAGGATCTCGCCGGCGCGCAGCTCGAAGTCGGCGCCGTCGAGCGCGGTGACCTGACCGTAGCGCTTCACCAGGCCACGGGCCTGCATGACGATCTTGGGCTGGGCCGCCGGGGCCTTGTGTTGATTCGGGGTGGCGCTCATTTCAGCGGGCTCCCTTGCGAGACAGTTGGTCGACGGTGACGGCGATGATGACGAGGATGCCGGTGATCAGCACCTGGTAGACGGAGGACACGCCCATCAGCGTCAGGCCGTTGCGCAGCACGCCCACGACGATGGCACCGGCCAGCGTGCCCAGGATCACGCCGCGGCCGCCGAACAGGCTGGTGCCGCCCAGCACGACCGCGGTGATCGCGTCCAGGTTCTCGGTCTGGCCGGCGTTGGGGTCGCCCACGCCGGTGCGGGCCACCGCCAGCAGCGAGGCCACGCCGTAGAAGGCGCCGGCCAGCACATACACGCTCAGCAGCACGCGGTCTGTGGCGATGCCCACCAGCCGGGTGGCCTCGGGGTTGTTGCCCACCGCGTAGACATGGCGGCCGGACGGGGTGTCGCGCAGCCAGAACCACACGCCCAGATAGAGCAGCACCATCAGCACGGTGCCGTAGGCGATCGGCGTGTCGCCGATGCGGAAGGTGTTGCCCAGCCACAGCATGCTCTCGGGCACGCTGGTGATGGTCTGCGCGCCGGAGTAGAGCTGCGTGATCGCGAAGGCGATGTTGAAGGTGCCCAGCGTCACGATGAAGGGCGGCAGCTTGATGCGGGTCACCAGCAGGCCGTTGACCAGACCGAAGCCGGCCGTGACGGCAATGCCCAGCAGGATGGCCAGCGGACCGGGCAGGCCGAAGTCCTCGGCGACCTTGGTCATGACGATCGAGCCCAGCGCCATGACCATGCCGCACGACAGGTCGATGCCGGCGGTCAGGATGATCAGCGTCTGGCCGATGGCGATCACGCCCACGACCATGACCTGCTGCAGGATCAGCGCGAAGTTGGCGCCGCTGAAGAAGTTGTCGGTGGTGAGCCCGAAGATGGTGCAGGCGATCGCCAGGGCAATGAAAGGCCCGAGCTGGCTGACCGGCGGCAGCTTGTCTTTCAAGGTAGTCACGCGGGAGTCCTTGCGCAAGAGGAGGAAAGAGGGGCGAATCAGGCGGGTGACGGGCGGCACAGGGCCGAGCGCCAGCCGCGGACGGCAGGAGCCGAAAGGCCCTCTCGCGAGGGCCCTGGGGGAGAAACCGGAAGGGGCATCGCGATGCCGTGTCGGGCACCGCGCCAGGCCTGGGGCCGGCGCGACTCAGCGCCGGCGGCCGTCAGCTCACTTCTTGCCCCAGCACAGATCGACGCCGACCTTGGTGTCCTTGCTGTCGACGCCGGCCACCGGCTTGGCGGCAATCAGGGTCACGCCGGTGTCGACATAGCCGCTGACCTTCTTGCCGGTCTTGGCGTACTCGACGCCGGCGGCCACGCCCATCGCGGCCATCTTCAGCGGGTACTGCTGCGAGGTCGCGGCGATCTTGCCGCCGGCGACGTCCTTGACGCCGTCGCAGCCACCGTCGACCGACACGATCACCACATCCTTTTCCTTGCCGGCGGCCTTCAGCGCGTTGTACGCACCCGCAGCGGCCGGCTCGTTGATCGTGTAGACCAGATTGATGCCAGGGTTCTTCTGCAGGCAGTTCTCCATGCCGGTCTGGCCCTTGGCACGGTCACCGAAGGAGTCGGCCATGCAGACCACTTCAGCCGGCTTGGCCAGCTCGTTGCTCTTCGCGTCCAGCGACTGCAGGCCGTAGCCCTGCAGGAAGCCGTTGTGGCGCTGCGCACCCACCGGGTGGCCGGGGAACAGGTCCAGCGTCGCGATCACCGGGGCCTTGCCGCCCAGCGCGGCCTTGGCGTACTGGCCGATCAGCACGCCGGCCTTGTAGTTGTCGGTGGCGAACAGCGCGTCGGTGGCGTCCACCGGGTCGGTCGGGCTGTCCAGCGCGATGACCATCACGCCCTTGTCGCGCGCCTTCTTGATGGCCGGGATGATGGCCTTGGAGTCGCTCGGGGTGATCAGGATGGTCTTGGCACCGGCGGCGATCATGTTCTCCATCGCGGTGACCTGGCCGGCGTTGTCGCCGTCGGTCTTGCCCGCGCCGCTGAGCAGCTTGGCGCCGAGCTTCTTCGCCTCGGCCTGCGCGCCTTCCTTCATCTTGACGAAGAAGGGGTTGGTCTCGGTCTTGGTGATCAGGCCGATGACCGGCTCGGCCGCCATCGACGACGAGGCCATGCAGGCCAGAGCGGCGGCGATGCCCAGGGTGGAAAGACGCTTCATGGTGTTGTCTCCGTTGCGCTAGGAACGGCCCGCGGTGCAGGCCCGGTGGTGAGGTGAGGTGTGGGATGAATTCTTGTCCTTGGGACTAATTAAATCAACTAGCTTGATTTAGTGCTTTCCCTAGTGTCTCGTCGAGCCTGAAATGAGACGATGACTGCCCATGTGGCACGCAAACCATTGCGCTGCTTCCTCAACAGGACAAGAACCGGACAAGATCCATGAATGCGAGCCTGCCCATCGTCATCTGTGGCGAATCCCTGCTGGACGTGTTCCAGAACGGAGTGACGCCGAACGGTCTGCATCTCGATGCCGTCGTTGGCGGCTCGCCGCTGAATGTCGCCGCCGGCGTGCAGCGCATGGGCGGCCGTGCGGTCTTTTTCGGCGCGGTCTCGCGCGACTTTCTCGGCGATCGCATCCTCGCCAGCATCGAGCAGGAAGGCCTCTCGACCGAGGCGCTGGTGCGCTGCGATGCGCCGACGACGCTGAGCCTGGTCGGCGTGGACGCCGCCGGCGTGCCGAGCTACCGCTTCTACGGCCACGGCGGCGCCGACCGCCAGCTGCAGCCCGAGCATCTGGCCGCGCTGCCGGCCGAGGTGGCGGCGATCCACTTCGGCTCCTACGGCTGCGTGGTCGATCCGATCGGATCGACGCTGCGCGTGCTGGTGGAGGCGCGTCACCGCGACACGGTGATCTCCTTCGATCCGAACGTGCGCCTGAACGTCGAGCCCTCGCACGCGGTCTGGCGCGATCACATCGAGTGGATGGCCTCGCGCACCCATCTGCTCAAGCTCAGCGACGAGGATTTCGAGCGCCTGTATCCGGGCGAGGACATCGAGGCGCTGGCCGCACGCTGGCTGTCCGCCGGCGTGGCGCTGGTGATGATGACCCGCGGCGGTGAGGGCGCCTTCGCCTGGACGAAGGCCGGGCTGGTGCAGGTCGCTGCGCCGAAGGTCACGGTGCAGGACACCGTCGGCGCCGGCGACACCTTCCAGGCCGCGACGCTGATCGCGCTGGCCGAGATCGGGCGGCTGTCGCCGCAGGCGCTGGCCGACATCTCGCTCGACGAGGTGAGCCGGGTGGCCGATTTTGCGGCCCGAGCGGCCGCGATCACCTGCACCCGCCGCGGTCCCGATCTGCCTCGCCGTGCCGAGCTGCGTGCTCAGGTCTGAAAATTTGCTATGATCGCGGTCTTCGTCGGGGTGTAGCGCAGTCTGGTAGCGCATCTGCTTTGGGAGCAGAGGGTCGTGAGTTCGAATCCCACCACCCCGACCACCGCTCATGAACAACGCCCCGCACTGCGGGGCGTTGTCGTTGGTGGCCTTGGGTTTTGGCCTGGTTCAGGCTGGCGTGCGGAACGAGGCCACCGCCTGAAGCAGGCCACCAGCCTGTTCGCGCATGTCCTGCGCGGCGGCGGCGCTTTCCTCGACCAGCGCGGCATTCTGCTGGGTGCTGTGGTCCATCTGGGTGATCGCCTGCCCGACCTGCTCGATGGCGGCGTTCTGATCCTGGCTGGCGTCGCTGATGTCGGCGACGATGCTGCTGACCTGCTCGATCGAGCGCACGATGTCCTCCATCGTCGCGCCGGCGCGACCCACCAGCGCCGAGCCCTGTTCCACGCGGCCGACGCTGGTCGAGATCAGGTTCTTGATCTCGCGCGCGGCCTCGGCCGAGCGCTGCGCCAGGTTGCGCACCTCGCTGGCCACGACCGCGAAGCCGCGGCCCTGCTCGCCGGCCCGCGCGGCCTCCACCGCAGCATTGAGTGCCAGGATGTTGGTCTGGAAGGCGATGGAGTCGATCACGCCGATGATGTCGCCGATCTTGCGCGAGGATTCGCTGATGCCGTCCATCGTCTGCACCACATCGCGCATCAGCGTGCCGCCACCGGTGGCGATCTGCACGGCATCCTGGGCCAGCCGGGTGGCCTCCTGGGCATGGCCGGCATTGGTGCGCACGGTGTTGCTCAGCTCATCCATCGTCGCGGCGGTCTGCTGCAGTGCGCTGGCCTGCTGCTCGGTGCGCGCGCTCAGGTCGTTGTTGCCTTCGGCGATCTGGGTGCTGGCCTGGGCGACCGTCTCGGCGCTGCCGCGCACGCCGCTCACGATCTGGGTCAGCGAGGCCTGCATCTCCTGCAGCGCGCGCAGCAGCGGCGAGAACTCGTCATGCTCGCGGTCGATCACCGCCGTGGCCAGATCGCCATCGCGCACCCGCTCGGCGATCCGCGTGCTGGCTTCGACCCGCCGGCTCATCGTGCGGCCGAGCTGCACCGTGTTCCAGATCATGCCGGTCGCCAGCAGGGCCAGGACGGTCAGCAGCACGGTCATGGTCTGGTTGACGGCCTGGTTGATCTGCTCGATCTCCTTCTTCAGCGCGGCGTCCTGATAGCTGACGTTGTCTCGCAGGGCGGCGAGCAGGGCATTGCGTGCGGGAATCGTCCGGTCGACCAGATAGGCGAACGCCTCCTCCCTGCGTCCTTGCTGCACCAGCGCCAGATTGCTGTCGCCGTGGTGCCAGAAGGTCTTCATCAGATCGGGGATGACCGCGAAGCGCTGGCGCCCCTGCTCGCTGAAGAGCTTGCTCTCGTAGCTGGCAGTCGACTGTTCGATGAGCTGGCGCCGTTTCAGGATGTCGTCGATCGCTGCCTGGCGTTCGTCGGCGTTGCGCGCCAGCATGCCGTGGCGCAGCTGCAGCGAGCTCTGCGTCACATACAGCTCCATCTGGGCCATCTCGCGCAACTGCGCGGTGCGCACGGCCTCGGTCCGGCGGGAAATGTCGTTGGCTTCGCCGAGCTTCCAGTACGAGAAGCCTGCGGTGCCCGCCATCAGCGCCAGCATCAGTGCGGAGGAGAGATATTGGCGGCGTGTCACGCCAGGTGCGGGCCAGAGAGCCATGTCTTGTGTTCCTGCCGGGGTCGACACTGGTTGGACATGGTTCCCGGTATCGGCAGATTCGTGTCGAGCTGAACCCCGGTGGTATCATGCAAGGCTCTGCCCGTAGCTCAACTGGATAGAGCAGCCGCCTTCTAAGCGGCAGGTCGGGGGTTCGAGTCCCTCCGGGCAGGCCATAAAAATCAATAACTTAGCGTTGATTGTGGCCAAGATCGGTGCTTTTGCCTACCCTTGGCGCCTACCCCTACAGCCCGACGATGCCTTGCCGATCATGACGCATGGCACAGATCAAGGGCCCTTTGCCGGGCGTGTACATCAGCTCCGGCCGGTACTACCGGCAGGTCCGCGTCGGCGAAAAAAAGCGCTGGCTGCCGCTTTCGCGGGTCGACGAAGGGCTGCCTGCGCTGCACCGCGCCCTGGCAGCACTGCTGGATCAGCCGCCGCCGCCGACCGACTCGATGGGCGCATTGATCGAAAAATGGTACGAGGCAGAGCTGCCGCAACTTGCCTCGAAGACCCAAAAAGACGCACGACGTCACTGCGAGATCATCCGCATCAGCTTCGGGGCGTTCCGAGCCGCCGAAGTCTCTACACCGGATGTTGTCCAGTGGCTCACTGTGTGTCGAGATCGGCCGAGGCTCTACAACGCCTGGCGCGCGGCGATGCGCGAGCTGATGCGCTACGCTGAACTGCTCGGCTGGCGGCCGGCCGGCAGCAACCCGACCGCGGCAATCCGCACTGCCCGCATCCCGTCACGGACCCGCTACATCACTGACACTGAGCTGCGACGCATCAAGATCGGAGCGATGTATCACCGGCAGGGTGCCGTGCGCCTTGTCAACAAGTCCGGTCCGACGATGTGCGCCCTGATCGAGGTGCTCTACCTGACCGGCCAGGCCATCGGCGACGTGCTGGCCCTTGATGCGGCTGACGTGCTTGGCGACCGGCTGGTCTTCCGGCGTGCGAAAGTGGCCCGCACGACAGGCGCAGCCGTGGCGGTTCTGGTCACGCCGCGTCTTCGTGCCGCGCTTGATCGGCTGCTGCAAATTCGTGCGGAGGTGCTTGCCGCGACTCGCAAGACCAGCCCGGCGCTGATCGTGACGCAGGCGGGTGGGCGCTACACGTATGACGGGATCAAGTCGGCCTGGGGGCGGGCGCTCGAGCGCTCCGGCGTGCAGGATGCGCACATCCACGATCTCAAGGCCAAGGCGCTGACCGACCTCGAGGCCGAGCGGGGGATGCGCGAAGCGCGCGTGCTCGGGCAGCACGCGACAGAGACGCAAACGGCCGCTTACGTGCGTGCACGATCGGCAGCCGCGGTGAAAGCGGTGAGGTGATCAGGCGGCTCGGCGCGGCCGCGGGGCAGGTCGCTCGGGCATCTTGACCTGCGGGCGTGCCTGCTGCTGGCCGGCGACCTGTCGGTCCTCGCCTCGGTTGACCGCCTCGAAGTGCGCCCGGGGCAGCACGATCCGGCCGGCCGCGTTGGCGACCGCACGCCAGTAGCCCTGCCGGCGCAGCTCGGCCAGCTGCTCGGTGCCACGCTGGCGGCCGGTCAGCTCGACGATCTCGGCCGTCGTCATCAGCAGCGCTGTCATCGGCCCCCCTCGCGCAGCATCTCCGGCAGCCGGCCGGTCTTCATGGCCTCCGTCGAGACCTGCGCGCACAGCGTGGCGACCTCGGCCGGCGTGATGCTGGCCACTGCGGTCAGCACGTCGGCTGCGTGCAGCAGCTGCTCGCGATCGGCGTCGGTCAGCACCGGCCGGCCGTCGGGCGTCCGGGTGTTGATGAGGTGCTGCAGGTGGTCGAGGATCGGGTCGGTCTCGGCCACGCCGGTCCCTGTGATGCGCGCCATCATGGCGCCCGTGATGACCGCCTCGCACCAGTCCTCCAGCGCTGCGGCGCAGGTGCCGGGGTTGTCGAGCGCGTGCACGATCTGCTCGTGCGTCATGTCGAGTTCTTCTACGATCGAGCGCTTCAAGAGCGGGGTGCCGAAGATGCGCTGATGCACATCGCGGTTGCTGACTGCGGCAGTGTGATGTCGTGCCATGTGGATGCTCCCTGCAGGCGGCCGTTGCTCAGCCGTTTCATTTCTGCGCGCAGTTTGCCATTTCGAGGGCTCGTGTTTTCGCTTGCCCTTGGTGAGGCTGCTGGACTGGTTGGCTCTCATGCTGCATTTCCCCTGGGGGTGTCGGCATAGAGCTTCGTGCCGACAGGCAGCGCGCCGTAATCGCCCATGACGCACCGGCCATTCTTGGCGGCGCCACATTCGCAGGCCCGGATCTCCAGCGCCGGCTCGGCTGCGGGCGGCTGCGGGGCAGATCGATCGGCCCATTCGGCCGCGATCAGCGGTGTCCAGCTCATGCGCTTGACGGGCTCGATCTGGTGGTCGAGCAGCGGCCCATCAATCCCGCCGTCGCCACGGTGGCGGACCCAGGCGACGGGCCGAGCCCGCTCGACCTCCGCCAGTTGTGCACCCAGACGCTGAATCTCCGTGGTTGCTGCTGCACAGGCATCAATGGCGGACGTGTATGAGCTGGCGAGACAGAGCTCTGTTGGGGACAGGTTTCTTCCATGTGTTTTCCCCTGCAGCAGCATTCGCCGGTTTTGCACGATGCCGCTCGCCATATGCAGGCCATCAATGATTTCGTCGTGAGTCATGCGGCACTCCCTTTCAGTCAATGCTGCCCCGGCCCATCTGCCGGGCGTGTTCGTGGTCGCGCTGGGCGAAGGCGTCGGCCTGCTGGTCGTCGCCGGGCAGGCTGTTCAGCAGCAGGTCCAGATCGAATCGGTCGTCGTGGTCCGTGGGGTGCTGCTGCTGGCGGCTTGTCGGGTAACGCTTGGCGGCGATGGCTTCGCTGCGCTGTCGGTAGCGGCGGCTCATGCTTCACTCACTTCGAATTCACTCAGCGTCCGGCCGGCTTCGAGGGCGGCCTGGAGCCACTTCGGTTTCAGGCCGCGGCCGGTCCAGGTCGAGCCGGTTTCCTTGTCGCGGTACTTGACCGGCACGCGCCCGGGGGTGCGGCCGCGGGCCTCGTAGTACGCATCCCAGAAGTCCTGCGCCAGACCGTCGAGCTGCCAGGGCAGCACGTCGCCGGGCCGGGGGTTCTCGACACCGCACAGCGTGAGCAGTTCCAGCGGCAGATGATCCGGCGGCAGGCGCGGCTGCTCGGTGCCGAGCCGCGCGCCGAGCGCGCGCACGCGGTCTTCCAGGTCGTCAGCAGCAGTCGAGCCCTGAGGTTCGGCTGCCGCAGATGCTGCAGCGGGGTTCGGTGCGCTTGCCGTGTTCGCGGGCGCATCGGCCGCCACCGCCTTGGCAGTAGGCGGGGTAGGGGCAGGCGTGGCCGGTGCTGCGGCAGGTGTGCTCGGCTGCAGCGCCGGCACGGGCTCCCCCGGCTGCTCGGCGGCGACCTCCTCCACGGCGGCGGGGGCGGCGGCCTGATCAGCGGCTGCGGTGGGTGCTGCTGCCGGCTCGGCCGGTGCGGCCTTGGCCTCGAACATGTCGGGCACGCGCGGATCGCGGTCTGCCTCCGGCGGCGCTTCGGCGGCCTGAGGGGCTCGGCGCTGACGCGGGCGGGCGCCCTGGGGTTGCTCGTCCTCGGCGGCGCTGGCGTCTTCGACGGCCACGCCCGAGGTCAGCAGCTCGATCAGGTCGTCCTGCGTGGCCACGTCGACGGCGTAGGCGATCCGGACGACATGCCGCAGGGCGGCGGCGACGTTGATGGCGCGCACCAGGCGCGTCTTGCCGTTCGTGTTGTCGCGCACGACGTAGACGCGGCGCGGGGTGACGGTGGTGGTTGCGGTGGTCATCGTGCTGTTCACGCGTAAGTGCCGTTGAGGACCGCATGGAGTTCTTCCCACGCGGCGCTGATTTCGGTTTCTTTGGCGCCGGTCAAGGGGGTGACGCCGACGCCCTTGACCGGCGCCACGTAGTGGGCCGCGACGGCCCGCGCTGCATCCAGCAGCGGCGCGCCGATGGCGTGTATCAGGCCGTCGCGCATGGCGGCACCGGGCAGGCCGTAGCCGCGATGCGAGCAAGCCAGCAGCCGGCCTTCGTCGTCGCGGTGCTCCCATTCGTAGTCGCCCATCTCGGGGTCCCCCGCGACGTGAATGGCGCCGGAATCGACTGGGAATCGGTAGATAGTGCGCATGGGTATTCCTCTGCGTGATGGTCGGGTTGATGCCGTGATGCGGCCGGGTCAGGCGCGGGCCGGGCTGTCGCGGACGCGCGACCTCAGGGCCTGGGCTGCGGCGGTCACCAGGGGCCACAGCGGGGTGGGGCGCCTGCGCGCTGCGGGCTGCGCGGGGCGCGCCTTGGGCGTCGGCTCGGTGCTGCTGTGGCTGCTGCTGGTGGCCTGGCGCTGACCGATGGCCAGTGACCACAGCAGCGCGGCCAGCAGCTCGAGCAGCGCGGCCGACACCAGCTGGATGCCGGCCTGCAGCGTCTGGGCCGACAGGCCGCTGATGGCCGACAGCACACGCGCGGCCGGATCGGTGGCGGCCTCGCGCTGGCGCAGGTCGTGCTGCTCGGCGCGGGCGGTGAGCTGCGCGCGCAGCGCGTCGGCGCGGTGCGCCTCGTCGATCTCGGTCTGCAGCGCGCTGACGCGTGCCTGGGCGGCCTGGGCCCGGCCCTCGAGCGTGGAGCAGGGGCGGTCGCAGGTCTTGGCCGCCGTGCTGGCCGTGGCGGCTGCGCGCTGTGCGGCGCCCAGATCTCCGGCCACCGTGGCGGTCGGCCTGGCGGTGATCGACTGGAGCTGATCGCGCAGCGCCAGGGTGGCGCCATCCTGCTGGACGCTCTCGGCGCGGTGCTGGCCGGCGCGCTCGATGGCGCTGGCGAAGTAGCCGGCGTGGCCGTACATCGTCACCGCCAGGCAGGCGGACCACAGCAGGCGGCCCGGCGCGCCGCGCGTCAGCGCCGGCAGCGTGTGAGCGGCGACCGTGAGCGCGGCGCCGATCGCGGCGAACAGCAGCTGGTCGGCCGGCCTGGCGGCGCGGTCCATGGCGCTGGCGACCGACATCGCGATGCCGATGCTGCTGGTGGCGGCCGCGCAGGCGGTGAGGATGGGGCGGGTCATGGCAGCCGCTCAGCAGTGCGTCTTGTAGGCAATCAGCTCGGCGCCGATGCGGCTCGGGCAGCCGGCGAAGTCCATCGAGCCCGGGCGCATCGCGGGCGGCCGCGCCATCGGGTCCAGTTGGGGCGGGATGAGCGGCGCCATGCGCGGGGTGATGGTGCGGCTGGGGGTCATCGCCGCCACGGCCGTTGTTTCGGCCGTCTGCGCTTTTCGGGCCGCGTCCTTGGCCTGCTTGCGCATCGCCTCAAGCTCGAGGCGGGCCATCGGCGTCAGCATCAGCAGGGTGGTCTTCAGGGCCTCGTCGTTGCGGACGCGGCGGATGACTTCGCCGGTGGTGGCGCTGTTGGCCCAGATCAGGCCGGCGTCGATGGCCAGATTGATCTGGTGGGCGGTGCCGTTCGGCTTGCCGTTGTGGTTCGATGCGGCGAACGGCGGCAGCGTCGTGATCGCGCTGGCCATGGCCTTGCTGCCGGTGCACGAGGCGATGTACTCGCACATGGCGTGGCGCAGCGTGGCGCGCTTGATCAGGACCTTGGTGACGTAGCTGTGTCGGCTCATGGTTGGCTCGCGATGCGACGAAGCAGGGAAATCAGGTCTCGGAGCAGTCCGCGCAGAGAGGGGTAGGGGCGGAAGCCTTCGATGCCGAGGGGCAGATGGGGGATGCGCGTGTAGCGACGGCGCCGGCTCATGAGGCCGCTCCGCAGGCGCGCGCCACGGCGGCGACGATCGACACCAGCATCACGGCCAGGCAGACCCGGGCCAACGTGCTGGCGGGCTGTGGCGTCGGGGCGTGGCGGCGCGGGGTGCGGCGCACGGGCTCGGCGTCGGCTTGCATGTGGCGGCCGATGTGGTCCCAGCAGCCGGGCTCACGCGCCGCGGTGGGGAGGTGGTAGATCTCGGCGCTGCGGCCGCGCGATGCGCCGGGGGCGCTGGTGGTGGTGCGCTGGGTGAGCATCACAGCGTCCTCCGGCTGGCGATGGCCACGGCTGCGCAGCGCGCGATGTCGGCCTGCGGCGTGGTGCTGCGGGTCAGATCACAGAGCGGGATGCGCAGCGAGTCGGCCGCGAGCATCTTCCCGATCTGTGCGCCATCGCCATCAGCGGCTGTCGTGACGATCACGCAGGGGCGGCGGTGGGTTTTTGCATCGGTGCAGTCCGCGCGTGCCTGATCGGCGGCGACGGCCCGTGTTCCCGGCGGGCCCGGACGGTGCGAGATGACGACGTCGGCGTTCAGGGCCTCGGCCATGCTGACCGGGCTCATCTCGACCAGGCCGGCGATGGGCTGGCCGACCAGCGCGCTGCGCGGCGCGGCGGCCGGTGCTGCGGGCTGGCGTGGCGCTTCGACGTCGTCGTCGGCACTGCCTCCACCGCAGCCGGTCAGCGCAGCGATCGCGCCGATCAGCGCCGCGGCCAGCGCGACACGGGTGCCGACACGCCAGGCGGCTGCGGCGAGGCGCGTCATCGGGCTGATCTGCATGACCCGGGCGATGTCGCCGGCCAGTTCAGCCGTCTCGGGCTCGGTGTGGTCCAGGCCGAGCACGCCGAAGTCGCTCAGGCGCTGCTCAAGCGGATTGCTGCGTGTCGTTTGTTTTGTTGCCATCGTCATCCCCTGGCGACTGCGTTCGGATCACATCCCGGCTACGTGTCGCACTGGGGATCATCTTAAGTCTGCTTAACTACATTTATCAAGTGTGCTGAACAAAAAACATCAGTGAACTTGTTGTTGTTCGCCTGCTGTGCAGTGCTGGCAACAAAAAAGCCCGCACTTGGCGGGCTTCGTGAATGGTGTGCGGCGGTGACTAGCGGCGGCGCGTGTAAGGCCGAACGTATGTCCCATCTTTGCGGTAGTAGCCATTGACATGCACAGGTCCGCAATATGTGCTGACGCACGGTGCGGATCGCTCTGTGGTGGGTGGCGCGGCTGTTCCCTGCGTCACTTCTTCCGCAGTGCGGGTCTGTAGAGCTTGCGAGCCAGTCTGTGGTGCTGGTGATGCACAGCCTGTGAGAATGCACGCAGCTAGCGCGATGGCAGAGAAGATCCTGGATCTGGTCATGGCATCTTCTTGGTCGGTGGGTCCCACAGGCAGAATCCCCGCGCATCTCTTTCCGGGCCTCCGTCCGGCGAAGGCGGGCAGCTGCTCGGACGAGTTTCTGCCTTGGCGTCTTGTCGGGCAGACTCGTGCGTGTGCTTGTTAGCCTTGGGCTGGGCAGGCGTGTGTGTTATCGCTGCGGCAATGCTTCGACCGACCCGTGCGCCGCTGCGGCGACTGCTTCCACTGCTGCTGCGCCCTCCGCCGCCGCCTCGTCTTGCTGCGGCCAGTCCGGGGATGGTGCAAGCGGCTGCCGCCAGCAGCATGCCTATCGACTTGCGGCGAGCGTTCATTGCAGGCTCTCGCATGCTATGCCGTCCTTGTCGCCGTCGAGCTGTGTTGCTCCGCGGTTGTAGGCTGCTTGTGCATCGCTTTGGCGAGTGAAGTCGCTGCAGCGGTAGCTGCTCACGGAGCCGCTAGGGGCGTCATCGTCTTCTCCGCCGCCCCCGCATGCGCATAAAAGCATTGCCGCCAGTGTGGCGGTCATCAGTGTTTTCATGTTTCTCCCGTAGCTCTGTTTTCGTACCAATGCGGTACGACCAGAATTACACAAAGAAAACACTTCTTTTCATTGCTTCACCAATCGCTGGCGTGTGAACTTCTGACGAATTCAGCCTGATTGACTGCAAGTCGAGCTCAAGTTTCTGGGGTGGTGGGTCATCTGGACCATCGCGTTGAGGGTACGCCGACCAGCACGCCAACGATCGTCAGGCCATCACCTTTCGAATCCATCGGTGTGTAGTTCGTGTTCTCTGCGTGAGCTTCCCAGTGACCTGGTCGTCGTTCGCGTAGCACTCTGAGGTAGTGACGGCCCTCTTTGTCGCGCACCAGGATGCCGTCCCCTGGTGCGGGCTCCACCTTGGTTGAGATCTTCACGACGTCGCCGAACTTGGCGCGCGGGGCCATGGAGTCGTCTGGGACGACTGTTTCAAACACGTCAGGCAGCGACAAGCCAATGTCCTCCCACTTTATCGAATGGCTTGGCCGCGTTTCTATTGCCTGTAGATCTGTCCAGTAACCCCGTGATTGCGGGGGTGCTTCGCGTGAAGAATCTACGTGTTTTGGCAGTTCTCCTGAGATCAGCCATGTCGCGCGCCATCCGAGCTTTCTCTCGATGGCGGCCGCTGCCGCTGCTGATATTTCTTGTGTATCTCCGTTGTCCCACATGCTGACTGCTGCGCCTGACACACCGGCGGTGGTGGCCAGAATGGTTTTCCAGCCTCTCTTTGGCCAGCCTTCGCTATCACGGATTTCCCGGATCCTGTCTTGAAGCGTGCTCATGGCGGGAATTAAGCCCGCTTCCGACATCAGTGTGCTTGTCATCTGTTATTAAGTTCGCTTAAGATGTGTGGATGCGACTCACAAAGAAGGCTCTCGTCCATCTCGCTGGAAGCCAAGAAGCGCTTGCCGCCTTGCTGGGCATCAGCTCCGCTGCGATCAGCCAGTGGGGTGAGTTCCCTCCTGATGGGCGCGACTGGCAGCTTCAGGCGCTGCGGCCAGAGTGGTTCAGTGCAGAAAGCGGTAAGCCTGCGCTAGATGAGAGTCGGTCGACCGCATCCGATCTGAACGGCGCAATGACCATGCCGCTGGAAGTTCAGGGGAACCCATGAGCATGCCTGCCCCCTGGAGACCTTGATGAAAATTCCGGCAGAGATGATGAAGCGCGGCGCAACCCCGCCTCGCCCGGTGGATCCGCCCGCGGCCCGGGTCAGCGACATCGCCGGCTTGACGGTCGGCGATGCCGCGATGATCAAGAGGACGATCTGTGCTGCGGCCTGTGCTGGCCGTTACGTCGATCTGGAGGCGTTGGCGCGCGACCTCATCGCGGCCTTCAAGCAGGTGAACGCTGCCGGGGCGGTGCTGTGAGTTCGGATTGCAAGAACTTCAGCGCCCGCCTGCCGGCGAAGATCGTCGGCTTCACGCCGGTCTGCCGCTGCGGCGGTAAGCCGCACTTCGGCATGAACCTTGAGGTGCAAGGCGAGCTGCACCGCCTGCTGGTCACGGTCGAGGACTTGGCTTCGCTGTGCGAAAACATCCTCGAGTGGTGGGGCGACTCATCGCTGAATCACGATTCGTTCCCAGTCGGCGATGTTCCCCGACAGCCGGAGCTGTGAGGTGTCGCCGCAGGAGGCTGAGAACGTGTGCCCGTCTGCAAGGTCGTTGACCGCGCAGACGGGTGATGCGTAGCCGCCGAGGTCTTCGCCATTCCAGATGACATGCTACATGCGCGTCACGGGGTCGAACTTGACCAAGAACGGACCGACTCGGCTTGGGTGCTTGTATCCGATGACAACGTCCATGGGTGGGCTTCTGAGCGGCTGGGTTCGACACGTACCTCAGATTCTGACCCGTGCTGCGGGCCCGTTCCTTCAAGGGCGATGCCCCGGCATGGTGCGCGCGACATGTTGCTCGGTTTTTCTCTTCTCGCTCCTCGCCACGCTCTGGTGGAGCCGTTCTCTGGCGGAGTGCCTGATTCCATGACCCTGCCTGTCCATCACGACGTGTCCGGCGTACTGCAGCAACTGCTGCCGCCGCCCGCCACGCCCATGACCTGGCGCCAGCTCGGCGAGCTGGCCGTCGAGCGCGGGCTGCTCCAGATTGCCGCGCCTGCCGAGTGGGCGTTGGTGCAGTCGACCTTGAAGAACCTCGCCAGCCGTGGCCGCGCCCAGCGCGTCGGCACGGTGCGCGTCGCCGGCAGTGCCCGGCCCATGACCTTGTTTGCCCGAGCCTGACATGCGCAAGTTCGACCACCACATCGGCGACTACTCCGCCGCGACCGGCCACCTCTCGTGGCTGGAGGATGCGGCCTATCACCGGCTGCTGCGGCACTACTACCTGACCGAGCTGCCGCTGCCGGTCGACCACGTCCAGCTCTACCGCATCACCCGCGCCCGCTCGAAGGCCGAGCGCCTGGCGGTCGATTCGGTCATGGTCGAGTTCTTCTACGTCGACGCCGACGGCGAGGGCGGTGAGTGCTACCGCCACGACCGCTGTGACGCCGAGATCGTCGAGACCCGGCGCCGCATGGCCGACTCGTCCGAGAAGAAGGCCAACGAGCAGGACCGCATGCGCCGCTGCCGCTCGGACCGCAAGTACCTGGCGGCCGAGCTGCGCCGCCGTGGCACGCATGTGCGCTGGAACATCGGCATGGTCGAGCTGCGTGACCTGGCCAAGTCGTTCGGCATCGTGGCGCCGTCCGAGGGCAGTGCCGACGAGACCGCGCGGGAGTCGTCAGCACGCACCGACCTGCAACGCACCTGCAACGCAGATGCAACGGCTAACCATCAACCAACCACCAACCACCAACACACACACAACACCAAGGGTGGTACTGCCACCAGCGCGGGTGTGTGTGTCGAGAGGCCTTCGGCAACCTGCAACGCGCAACCGGCACCGAGTGCTGGCCAGGTTGTCGGTCTAGACGGACGAGGTTCGGATCGGGAGATGGCCGCAAATGCCGCCGCTGAGGCGATGACGCAGGCCGGCCTGGTCGATGCCGACCCTGCTGCGCCGAAGCTGCTGGCCGTGATCGATGCCGGCGCCAGCGTCGAGCAGTGCCGCTCTGCTGCGGCGTATGCGGTCAAGCGCGGCAAGGGCGCGGCCTATGCGCTGTCCACCCTGGCCAACCAGATCGCCGAGGCCGCGGCCATGCCGCGTGCGGCCGCCGAGCGTGGTGCCCGACCTGCAGCGCCTGCAACCGTTGCAGGTGGCGTGGCGGTGGCGGGTGTCGACGAGACGGCCCGCTACCTGGCCGAGCAGCAGCGCCACCGCGAGGCAGCGCGATCCGGCGCGGCCAGCCGTGGCCGTGAGCTGCTGAGCCAGCGCATGCAGGGCGGTCAACCGGCAACGGCGTGAGGGACGGGCCGGCACCGGCCGGCGATGTGGCGGAGGTGGCGAAATGGCGGACGACGATGCAACCCGCGGCCGGAGCGCCGCAGTGAAACCCTGCAGCGCAGACGGCCCCGGCCGGCGCAAGTGCGCCCAGGCGCTGCAGCAGTTGCGAGCGCAGTTGCGTTCGCCGGTCGTGGAGCGGTTGAGGGTGGGCGGAACGCCTCCTGCGGCAAATCGCCAGAAGGGCGCACGATGACGAAGCGAATTCCCTGGGTCCGGCAGCGCCTGGACGAGTGGGGGCGGTGGGTGACGCAGCGGTGCACCGGCAGTCTGGGCTGGCCCAAGCGCAACATCCTGGCCGGCGACGGCGGCGGCGTGTCCTGCGCCGACAACGTCCCGATCAGCACCCTGGCGTGCGAGCAGACCGACCGGGCCGTGCGTGCAGTCGCCAGCCGGGACCTCGGGCTGTGGCTGGTGCTGATGTGCCGGTATGTCGGCGATCCTGAGGCGCGCCCTTCACGGCGTCGGCCGATGTCCGCCGCAGAGATGCGCATGCGGCTGTGCGTCTCGGAGATGACGGTGAACGACCGCCTCAAGCAGGCCGAGCGCCTCGTCGACGAGGAGCTGGCGCGAGAAAAAGTCTTGGATGGTGCTTAGGCCGAGACTGAGGCCTTCGGCACCACCATGAGCTGAACGCCGAGCGCAGCACACACCCGGCTGATCGTGTCGAAGCGCGGGTGCGCTCCAGGCCGCAGCGCCTTGTAGAGCGCCTCACGGCCCAGACCTGAGTCCTTGGCGATCTGCGTCATGCCCCGTGCCTTGGCGATGTGTCCCAGCGCATCAGCGAGCAGCCCTGCATCTCCGTCCTCAAGGACCACGGTCAGGTACGCGGCAATGTCTTCCTCGTCCTTGAGATGCTCTGCCACGTCGAACTCCGGCAACTCGGACACCTTGGTCTTCTTGCTGCGGGTCATGTGATCACTCCTCGATGGTGCTGGCGGGCTGTGTTGCGCAAATGTATTCGACCGAATACACACAGGTCATCAGAGCGGCCGTAGCTGCAAGATGGCGATGCTCGAAAAGTCTGTGCAGGTGCTTGTGATCCGATTTAGAAAAGTGCTAAAGTTTCGCTAAGCTGCGGTTTTGATGTGTCTGCAGCGTTTCACGAGCCCGACCAATGCGTCGGGCTTTTGCGTTTCTGGAGGCCTCATGCCCAGTGCTGCGCCGCGAGCCTGCGGTACCTGCGGGCGTGCCGGCTGCACCGATCACCGTCGTGTCGCATGGCAGCAGACTGCGCCGTACAAGCGGATGCGCGGTCGAGCGTTGCAGAAGGCGCGAGCCGATCTGTTCCGTGCCGAGCCGCTGTGCCGCGAGTGCAGCCGCGCAGGGCGCGTCGAACTGGCGGTCATCCGTGACCACATCAAGTCGCTCGCCGAGGGCGGGACGGATGACCCGTCGAACATCCAGCCGCTGTGCGGCGAGTGCAGCGACCGCAAGACGGCGGTCGAGTCGGCCCGCGGCCTGGTGCGTGACCGCTGGGCGGGGTACCGGCGATGACGGGGGACGTCTGGCGCATCGCCGACTGGGGTGTGACCTGCGTCGAGATCGACCGTGACGGCGCGGGCCGGGTACTGGTCTGGCATGTCCAGGCGGGCGGACCCGAGCGGCCCGACTGGCTGGTGCGCGAGTGGGTCGCGGCCGAGCTGCTGGTGCCCGAGGTGCCGCGGTACCTCGGCGCGCGGGGCGGCCGGGGCTGAGGTCGGGGCGGGTGTCGCCGGCCGGGCCGGGCGGCCGAGCCGTGGGTGGTCCGGGCGACCTCACCCGGGCCGATGTGCCCGGTCCGAGGGGGGAGGGCGGGGGGAATCTCTGGCTGCTCCCCAGCGGAAACCGGCCCCCAACTGGATTTTTTCGCGGAGAAAAAAACACCCCCCCGGGGGGTTCGCCCCATGGTGGGGCAGGGGATCAACATGCTGGACGGACTGACGCCGACCGCCAGCCCGCCGGGTGTACCGGATGGGCAGAAGGTCATCACCTCACCTGAGCCACCGCCGGGCGCCGAGCTGCGCGACGACGAGGCCCGGGTCTACGACTACCTGTGCCGCTACCTGCGCGAGGCCCAGGTCGAGCACCTGACTTCGGGCATGGCGCTGATGGTCGCTGCTCGCACCTTCTGCGACTGGCTGCTGGCCTATGAGCAGTGCAACCGCGAGGGGCGCACGCAGACCAGCCCGAAGGGGTGGGTCGGCCCGACGCCCTGGGCGGAGGACGAGAAGAGACTGAAGATGGAGGTCGGCCAGTGGCTGGCGAAACTTGCGGGCACGATCCCGTCGCTGACGCGGGTGCGCAAGGACCTCGGGGCCGGGGCGGCACAAGACGACCTGTTCGCCGAGCTGCTCGAGCACGCACGCGGCTCACCCGGCGCGCGGCCCGCGCCCTGATCGACCAGGTCGCCGACCAGGCGGGCAACGACTGGGACCGCGACTACGGGATCCCGGTGCTGCTGGGCGACATCGACGTCTGCCGGCTGACCTATTTGGCTGTGCTCAGGCACTACGAGGATCTGCGCGACGGCCCGGCGCGCGGCCTGGTCTTCAGCGCCGACCACGCGCTGCATGTCCTGGACTTCATCACCCGCTTCTTCGTCCACATCAAGGGCTCGAAGGCGGGGCAGCCGATCGCCCTCGATCCGTGGCAACGGTTCTGGACCGCTTGCCTGTACGGCTGGCGGGTGGCGGCCACCGGCTGCCGGCGCTTCACGCGCGCCTATGAGGAGGTGCCGCGCAAGAACGGCAAGAGCACCTGGAAGTCGCCTCAGGGCGTCTACCTGATGATGTGCGACGGCGAGCCGGGGGCGGAGATCTACGCGGTCGCGACGACGCGCGAGCAGGCGATGACCGTCTTCAAGCCGGCCTTCGACAACGTCAAGCGCTGGGCACGGCGCTCGCCCGGCATGGCCCGGTCGTTCAAGATCTATGAGGGGCTCAACCAGGAGAAGCTGGTGATGGGCACCTCGCTGTTCCGGCCGCTGCCGGCCAACGCCGAGAACCTGGACGGTCTGAACCCGTCGACCGTGCTCTTCGACGAGCTCCACGCTCAGAAGACCCGCGACGTCTGGGACGTGATCATCTCGGCGCTGGGGGCGCGGGTGCAGCCGCTGCTGTCGGCGATCACGACCGCCGGCTATGTGCTCGACGGCATCTGCACCGAGGTGCGGGCTTACCTGGTCTCGGTCCTCGAAGGCCGGGTCCAGGATGACACCCTGTTCGGCTACGTCTACACGCTGGACGACCCGAAGGAGGCCCTGACGGAGAAGGGCTGGCGCAAGGCGAATCCGGGCCTGGGCACGGTCAAGCAGCTGAGCTACATGCAGACGCAGGCCAGGCAGGCCGCACGGCTGCCCTCGGCCATGGCCAACTTCCTCACGAAGGACTGCAACGTCTGGTGTGGGGCACCCGAGGGCTGGCTGGACATGACGGTCTGGGACTGGTGCGGGCGGCAGCCGATCGACCCGGCCTCGCTGCGGGGGCGGCGCTGCTTCGGTGGGCTGGACCTGGCATCGGTGCGCGACCTGGTCGCGCTGGTGCTGGTCTTCCCGCCGGTCGGAGATGAGCCCTGGGTGGTGCTGGCGCGGTTCTGGTGCCCGGAGGCGAAGGCCTCGCAGGACGTCGAGCGGGAGGATGCCGCGCCTTACCGGCGCTGGGCGGATGAAGGCTGGATCGAGCTGACGCCGGGCGACGTCACCGACTATGACCCGGTCGAGCAGGCGGTGCTGGAGGCGCATCGCAGTTATGACCTGGTGGAGCTGGGCTTCGACCGCTGGAACAGCCTGCAGCTCTGCACGAAGCTGCAGGGGCATGGCGTGCCGGTGGTGGAGGTGCCGCAGAACACGGCCGGCATGTACCCGGGCAGCAAGCTCCTGGAGCGGCTGGTCTATGCCCGGCTGCTCGACCACGGCGGCAATCCGGTGCTGCGCTACTGCGCGGCCAACACCACGATGCTGCACGACAGCAACGGCAACTTCCGGCCGGACAAACGCAAGAGCACGCCCAACGGGCGCATCGATGGGATCGTGGCGACGGTCATCGCGCTGGGACGTGCGGTGGCCGAGCGACCTGATGGATACGACGGGAATCTGGACTACTCATGACCTCACCAACCTGGCGCCACCGTGCGGCGCAGTGGCTGCTGCGTGGCCAGCACCCGCGCGATCCTGCGCTGATCGAGCTGCTCGGCGGGGGCACGATGACCTCGGCCGGCGTGGCGGTCACACCGGACACGGCGATGCGGGTCGCGGCGGTCTACTCGTGCGTGCGGGTGCTGGCCGAGTCGCTGGGCAGCCTGCCGCTGATCATGTACCGGCGCAAGGCCGGTGGCGGCAAAGAGCGCGCGACCGATCACCGCTACTACCGGCTGGTCGGCTCGGCGCCCAATGGCTGGCTGACCTCGCAGCTCTGGCGGGAAATGGGGGTCGCGAGCATGTGCCTGGGCGGAGCCGCCTACTCGCGCATCCAGATCGACGCTGCTGGCCGGGTGCGGCTCATCCCGCTCGACACCCGCAGCGTCCAGCCCTACCTGCTCGACTCCGGCGCGCTGGCCTATCGCTGGCAGTCGAGCTCCGGCCCGCAGATCCTGCTGCAGGACGAGGTGCTGCGGATCGTCTACGCGACGCTCGACGGCATCAAGCCGCTGTCGCCGATCGGTCTGCAGCGCGAGACGGTCGGCACCGCGCTGGCGGCGCAGGAGAGCCATGCGCGCTTCTGGGGCAACGACGCGCGGCCGACCGGAGGCTGGATCGAGATGACCGGCGAATTCAAGGACGAGGAGGCGCGCAAGAAATTCCGGGCGCAGTGGGAGGAGTACGTCGGCGGCAAGAACCGCGGCCGGGTCGCTTTCCTGAAGCCCGGCATGTCCTACAAGACCTTCCAGATCAACCAGGCTGACCTGCAGTACATCGAGAGCCAGAAGCTCAGTCGCAGCCAGATCGCGGGCATGTACCGGGTGCCGCCGCACATGATCGGCGACCTGGAGCGGGCCACCTTCTCGAATATTGAGCAACAGGCGCTCGACTTCATCGTGCACTGCATGGGGCCCTGGGCGAAGCGCTGGGAACAGTCCTTGACGCAGTCGCTGCTCACCGAGGATGAGCAGCAGACCTACTTCTTCGAGTTCCTCTTCGACGGGCTGCTGCGCGGCGACTCGGCTGCGCGGGCGAACTACTTCCGCACCGCCGTGCTGACCGGCTGGATGAATCGCAACGAGGTGCGCGAGATCGAGAACATGAATCGCATCGGCGGGCTGGAAGAGTTCCTGGCGCCGTTGAACATGAGTCCGGCCGACCTGTTGGCTGAGCAGATCAAGTCCAAGCTGCAGCCCTCCACTGACACGACACCATGACGACCAAGACCGAACGACGCTACTTCACCTGTGCCGACCTGGTCATCGAGCAGCGCGCGGCCGACGGCGGCACGGCGGTGCCGGTGATCCGGGGCCATGCAGCCGTCTTCAACCAGCTCTCCGAGGACCTGGGGGGCTGGCGCGAGCAGATCGCGCCCGGTGCCTTCGCTGACGCGATCAAGACGGACGACGTGCGGGCGCTGTGGAATCACAACGCCGACATCGTGCTCGGGCGCAACCGCGCCGGCACGCTGACTCTGCAGGAGGACGTGAGAGGGCTGCTCGTCGAGATCACCCCGCCGGACACCCAGCAGGCGCGTGACCTGGTGGTCAGCATCCAGCGCGGCGATGTCAACCAGATGTCGTTCGGCTTCTCGGTGCGGCCGAACGGCCAGAACTGGGGCCAGGACGACGCCGGCAACTACGTGCGCACGCTCACCAGCGTGCGGTTGTTCGACGTGTCGCCGGTCACCTATCCGGCCTACCCGCAGACCGACGTGGCCGTCGACGAGCTGAGGGCACTGCGCGACAGCCAGGCCGGCACCGCGCTGCTGCATGAGCAGCGCCGGCTGGTGGAGCACCGCCGCCGGATGCTCGATCTGACCTGACACCCACCTTCTTCGCTGACCAGGGCCGCCGGCTGAGCCGCGCGGCCCTTTCTTTTTCCGGCACCCGCCGCTCGCCGGCCGGCGGGGCCTGCACCCCATTGGCCGGCATCCCACAGGAGCATCCATGTCCAAACGCCTCGCCGAGCTGCGCTTCAAGCGCAATCAGCTCGTCACCCAAGCTCGCAGCCTGCTCGACCGCGCCGACACCGAGAAGCGCGGTCTGACGAGCGACGAGGACCAGCAGTACAACAAGCTGTTCGCCGACGCCGAGCAGCTGCGCTCCGACATCGAGCGCGAGGAGCGGCAGATCGAGATGGAGCGCCAGGTCGCCGGCCAGGCGGCCCCGGCGGGTGGCGAAGGCGGTGGTCAGCGCGCGAAGACGCCGCGCGGCACCGACGAATACCGCACCGCCTTCGCCCAGTACCTGACCCACGGCCTGCGCGGCCTGTCGCCCGACCACATCCGCGCGCTGGCGGCCGACAGCTCGCCGGCCGGCGGCTTCCTGGTCGCCTCCGAGCAGTTCGTCGCCAACCTCATCAAGGGTGTCGACGACGAGGTCTTCGTGCGGCGCTATGCCACCGTGATCCCGCTGCAGCGTGCGGCCACCCTGGGTGCTCCGACGCTCGAAGCCGATCCGGCCGATGCGGACTGGACCAGCGAGATCGCGACCGGCGGCGAAGACAGCGCGATGAGCTTCGGCAAGCGCGAGATGAGTCCCTCGCCGCTGGCCAAGCGCATCAAGGTCAGCAACAAGCTGATCAACAACGCGGCCCTGCCCATCGAGCAACTGGTGCAGCAGCGCCTGGCCTACAAGTTCGGTATCGCGCAGGAAAAGGCCTTCCTGCTGGGCTCGGGGTCCAATCAGCCGCTGGGCGTGTTCACCGCCCACAACGCGGGTATCCCGACTGCGCGCGACATCTCGAACGGCAACACCTCGACGGCCATCACGTTCGACGGCCTGATCTCCGCCAAGTACGCGCTCAAGTCGCAGCACCAGAAACTGGCTCGCTGGCTGTTCCACCGCGACGGCATCGGCGCGATCGCCAAGCTCAAGGACACCACCAACCAGTACCTCTGGAACCCGAGCCGCAAGGAAGGCGAGCCCGACATGCTGCTCGGTTTGCCGGTCGACCAGTCCGAGTACGTGCCCAACACCTTCACCACCGGCAAGTACGTTGGCGTGCTCGCCAACTGGCAGCACTACTGGATCGCCGAGTCGCTCGACTTCCAGGTCCAGGTGCTGAAGGAGCTGTACGCCGAGACCAACCAGACCGGATTCATCGGCCGCCAGGAGATCGACGGTGCGCCGGTGCTGCCCGAGGCCTTTGCCCGCGTGAAGCTGGCCTGACGAGAACCCCACACCCCACGAAAGGAGACGTCCATGCAGGACATCCGCAATACGCTCGACTACGTCCAGTCGCTGCCGCCCGCTGCTCGCACCGCGACGGTCAACGGCACGAGCGTCGACACCACCAATTACGGCTCGGCGGCCGTCATCTTCGAGATGGGTGCGCTCACGGACGGCACGCACACGCCCTCGGTCCAGGACAGTGACGACAACACCAACTTCACGACTGTGTCTGCATCGGGCCTGATCGGCGCGCTGTCGAATCTGGCGGCCAACACCGTACAGAAGGTGGGCTACATCGGCACGAAGCGCTATGTGCGTCCGGTGCTGACCATCGCGGGCGCCACCACTGGCGCTGTCTCCAGCGCCATCGTCGTCGGCGGCGATTGCCGCAAGGCCCCGGTGTGACCATGAAGATCCGTCTCAAGACCATCATGGCCGGCCCGGGTGGCTCAGCCGGACCCGGGGACGTGGTCGATGTGCCCGATGACGAAGCCGCAGCCCTGATCGAGGGCGGCTACGCCTCGGCCGTCGACGAGCCGACACCGGCAGGCAAGAAGCCGGCGCGGCGTGCTGCGGCAGCACCTGGCGGCGACGAGGGTCCGTGATGCACGCGCGCCTGATCGTGGCCCCGACCGTCGAGCCGATCAGCATCGAGCAGGCGCGCATGCAGGTGCGGGCAGACGGCGATGAGCTCGATGCGCAGCTGCTGCTGGGCATGAGCGCCGTGCGCCAGGCCTGCGAACGCCGGACCGGCCGCGCGCTCATCACCCAGACCTGGGAGCTGGTCGGCGAGGCCTTCGGCTGTCGCCGCGACATCGAGCTGCCGCGCGGCCCGGTCCAGTCGGTGGTGAGCGTCCAGTACACCGACCCGGACGGGCAGGTGCAGATCCTCGCCGAGGACGCCTATGCCGCGGATCTCGATGCGGTGCCGGCGGTGCTGGTGCCGGGCTACGGCCTGACCTGGCCGGAGACGCGCGGCATGCCCGGCTCGGTGCGCATCCGTCTGGTCTGCGGCTACGGCGCGACCGCTGATGCGGTGCCGGCCGAGCTGAAGCAGTGGATGTTGCTGATGCTGGGCCACTGGATGCGCAACGCCGAGGCCGCGTCGTCGGATGGCCTCACGCCGCTGCCCTACATCGACTCGCTGATCGATCCCTTCGTGATCTGGAGATTTTCCTGATGGCTGATCCGTTTCTCTCCGTCCAGCCGGGGCTGACCTCTCCGGCCGAGTCCTGGGCTGCCGTGGTGCCCAGCGATGCGGTCGACCTGCCGGTGCGGCCCCGCATGCTCTACGTCGGCACGGCCGGTGCTGTGGCCTGTGTGGCCGTCGACGGCTCGTCGGCCGTCTTCAACCTGGTGCAGGGCTGGCATGCGATGCGCCCGGTGCGCATCCTGGCCACCGGCACGACGGCAGCCGGCCTGATCGCCTGCTGGTGAGCGCATGGCTACGTTCGCTCGTCTCCGGCCTGGCGGCCTGCTCTACGCGCCCATGTCGGCGCTGGATGCGGCGGGGCAGCAGTCGCCTGCGTGGGGTGTGGGCATCCCCGTGCACTACATGCTGGCCGGTGCACCGACGACGGACCAGGTCGTCATCGCTGACCAGCAGATCGCGCAGACCCGCTACCGGGTGCGCATCAACCACCGCGCCAGCGTCGGCCCGGGCTGGCGGATGGTGATCCGCGAGTCGGGCCGGCCTGTCGTGCTCGACATCGTCGGCGATCCGGTCGACCCCGACGGCCGCCGGCGCTGGACCGAGCTGACCGGCATCACCAACACCGCCGAGAGCAGGAGCCCTGCATGAGCCGCAGTCAGCATGTGACCGGCGCCGACGAAGCCGCCCAGGCGCTGCGCAGCGTGCCCGACCAGCTGCAGCGCAGCCGCGTGCTGCGCAACGCCCTGGCCGCCGGGGCGCGCGTGGTGCGTAACGCCGCGCAGGCGGCTGCGCCGGTGCTGGCCAAGGCCACTAAGCGGCGCACGCCCGGGCTGTTGCGCAAGTCGATCAAGGTCCGCACCAGCAAGCGCGACAAGGCCGCGGGCGACGTCGGCGTCTTCGTCAACGTCAAGCCGGCCGGCAAGGGCCAGCGCGGCGCGGCATCGCCGCTCGACCCGTACTACTGGCAGTGGGTGGAGTTCGGCCGCAAAGCCGGCCAGACGCGCCGCAAAGTGCGCACCCGCAAGCAGCTGCTGCGCCGGGTGCGCGTGGTGCGGGTCGGGCCGATGGAGGCGGTCGGCTTCCTCCAGGCCGGCGCCCGGCAACTGCCGGCGGCGCTGCAGGTCATCACCCCGGCGGTCGCCCGCGGCGTCGCCAAGCTCAACCAGAGGTCCGCCCGATGAGCACCACCAGTCTGCACGCCCGCATCCGCACCGCGCTGCTGGCGCACCCGCCGCTGGTCGTGCTGATCGGGCAGCGCGCGGCGGCGCATGCGGCCGGCGAGGGCTGGCCCATGCCTTACGTGATCTGGAGCCTGACCGAGCAGCCCGACCTCGGCCTGACGGGCGAGCGCCTGGGCGCCACGGTCACGGTGCAGGCCGAGTGCTGGGCGACCAGCGCGCTCACCGCATCGGCCGTGGCCGACGAGGTGGCCCGCGCCCTGGCGGACCTGCCGGCCGTGGTCACCAGCCGCAGCACCGGCACCGACGACGACGCGGCGTATGACCACGACACCGTGACCGTCGTCTTCTTCACCGACTGACTTCCTCTTTTTCCACCAGCACAGGAGCAGAGATGCCCAATGCACGAGGTCTGGGGGCGCGACTCGAAGTCGCCCTGACGATGGGCGCGGCCGTGGCCGCCACGGCGCTGACCAAGAGCGCCACCATCCCCGCCGCCACCAAGACCGCGCACGGCCTGACGCCGTCGTCGGTCGTGGTCTGGACGGTCAACGACGGCATGATCGAGCTGGACGGGCAGGCCAGCCGCGTCTACGCGCAGGCCGCCGACACCTTCCAGCTCCAGGGCCTGAACAACGTCAACTACGGCACCTGGGTCAGCGGCACCTACAAGCCGGTGCTGACCTGGGGCACCCTGGCTGAGGCGATCGGCTGGGAGGAGGGCGGCGGCGATCCGTCGACCCAGGACAGCACCCGCCTGCTGGACATCATCCAGCGGCAGGAGGTGGTCGGCATCAGCCCGGTCACGCTGCAGATCTCGATGCGCGGCCAGTCGTATGACTCGGACGTGGCCGCGGTCATCAAGGGCGCGGCGGTCACGCAGCAGCCGCTGGTGTTCCGGCTCACGCAGCTCGACGGCTCGGTGCGCGTGGTCAACGGCTATCCCTCGGTCCCGACCTGGGGCCTGCAGACCGGCGGCCTGGCCAGCGCCGGGTTCTCGATCGTCCCGATCGGCCAGATCCTCAACGGCAAGGCGTGAACACCATGAACACCATGAACAGCAACCACGGTCTGATGCAGCGCATCCTCAACAACCGCCGCTCGCGCGTCGAGCTGCAGCCCGGCGTATTCGCGGTCGTGCAGCGGCCGGCCGAGGGCGAGATGCCGAGCTACTTCGCGGCGCTGGAGGGCGGTGGAGACATCTCCGCCGTGATGCGCTGGGTCGTCGGCTGGGAGGGCGTCACCGAGGGCATGCTGCTGGGCGACGGCTCGTCGTCGCCGGTGCCGTGGTCGGACGCGGTGGCCAAGGCGATCTTCGCGGACAAGATCGACTGGGTCCGTGCTGTCACTGCCGAGCTGTCTCGACTGATCACTCTGCACATGGAGCGCCGCGCGAGCGCTCTGGGAAAGCCGAGCGCGTCGTCGACGGCGCTCTCGACCGAGAGTGGTCCGACGACGACCGACCCGAGCCCGGACCTGCCGACTACCTGAGCTACCGGCTCTGGCGGACCTGCTGCGACTGCACCAGCGGTCGCATCGACACGCAGGCCCTGGCTGACATGTGCGTGTACCTCGGCGTCGATGACGTCGAGTACGCGCTGATCCAGATCGAGCGCATGACCACCTACCTGGCTGAGGTCCGCGCTCAGCAATGAGGAGTGGACATGGCTCTCGCAAAGCTCAGCATCGACATCGTCGCGCAGCTCGCGAAGTTCGAGGAGGACATGCGCAAGGCGGCGGACGAGACCAAAGGGTTCCGCGACAAGATCAACTCGGAGCTGGAGGCTCTGAAATCCAGCGCCGGAAAGTTCGCCCTCGGGATGGCTGGCGGCATGGCTGCGGCGTTCTCGGTCAACGCCTTGGCGGGGTGGATCACCCACACGACGGCTGCCGCCGATGAGCTCAACCGGCTTTCGCACCAGACCGGAGTCAGCGTCGAAGCCCTCTCGTCCTGGGGCAACATCGCGAAGCGAAACGGACAAGACGTCAATGACTTGAGCGAGCTGATCCAGGAGCTGTCGCTGCGGCTGACGGAGACCGACAACAGCACGGAGGGCACTGGGCTGGCCCTGAAGCAACTGGGGCTCAGCTACAAAGACCTCGCGCAGATGGACGCCGAGACGGCGTTCAAGACGGTTGCGCAGTCGCTGGCGGGGGTGGAGGACAGCGGCAAGAAAACCGCCATGGTCATGGCGATCATGGGGGATGAGGGTCAAAAGTACCTGACCACGCTCAACGCCATCGGGGCGGCCGCAGAGCTTGATGCCTCGGTGACCACCCAGCAGGCTGAGCAGGCCAGTCGGCTCAGGGACACGCTTGCGAATCTGTCTGCGGCGGGGGATGCCTGGAGTCAGGCGGTCGTCGCGGGTATCACGCCGGCCCTTGACGAGGCTGGCCGTGCGCTGACCGATGTCATCTCCGGGTCGGAGGGGATGACCAAAGAGGCGCGGCGGCTGGCGGGCGATGCCAAGCTGGCCGAATGGGCGAGAGAAAGCATCACCGCGCTGACGTACCTGATGGACATCGGGCAGGTCACAGCGCGGTCAATCCGCAGCATTGCGCAGGTCTCCAGCGCGATGGTGGACAACGTCAGCGCCGGCATCTTCGCCGTCAAGCAGGCCGCCAGTCGTGCGGCGGAAGGCGATTTTTCGGGGGCCATCGAGTCATTCCAGAACTACAGCGTGACGGTCCAAGGCATTGATGCCGACCTGAATGCCAAGCTGGCAGACACCTGGAATGACGGCCTGTTCGGCAGCCAGATTCGCAACCGCATGGAGCAGATCAAGGACTCTGCGATTGACGTTGGCAAGGCAGTCGATACCGCCAAGAAGTCTGGTCAGGACCTCACGCTCGTCAAGCAGAACGACGACGAATACAAGAAGCTGATCCAGGGCATCCGCGACAAGATCGTCGCGATGCAGCAGGAGCAGTCCGTCGGGGCGCAGCTGACATCCGCCGAGCAGGAGCGACTGGCGACCATGCGCCAGATTGCTGACGGACGGACCAAGCTCAATGCCGCCCAGAAAGCGGGGGTGCAGGCCGCACTGAATGAGCTGGTGGCGACCGAGGCGTTGACCGAAGCGAAGCGGGAGATTGCCAAAGTCGAGGACGCCAGCCGGCTGGGCCTGGCAGAGATCGATGGCGTCAAGGCGCTGACGGCAGCGCAGCAGACCGCCGCGCAGTGGATGGAGCGGCTGCGTGACGGGCGCATCCGCTTGAGCGAAGAGCAGCGCATCAGCATCGCTCAGCAGTGGCAAGAGGCGCTGGCCACGGAAGAGATGGTGGCCATTCAGAAGCGCACCGCGGCCTGGCTGGAAGAGGCGCGCGGGCTCAACGTCGAGGTCATCGAACAGGGCGTTGCCAAGATCGAGAACCTGCGGGAGCAGATCAAGGCCCAGGTCGAGCAGAACGCGCAGTGGGGCCTGTCGGCTGAGGCGCTGGCCGGGCTGCAGCGGGCGCGGCAGCTCGAGACGGCGGCGGCGCTGGAGTCGCGCGCGGCGGCCATGGCCGGGCTTGAGTCTCACGCCGAGCTGGTGCAGCAGTGGACCGAGCAGGCCGACGCCATCCGCGAGCTGGTCGAGCTGCAGCGGCAGCAGGCCGAGATGCAGCGCAAGGCCGCCGAAGACCCGCTCGAGGGCGCCCGGCGCGGCGTGCAGGGCTACATGGACGAGATCAAGCGCGCAGGCGAGGCGGCCGAGCACTTCGCGGGCGAGTCCCTGCGCGGCATCGAAGACGCCCTGACCGACCTCGCCACCACCGGCAAGGCCGACTGGAAGGGGCTGGTGAACAGCATGATCGCCGAGGCCATGCGCATGCAGGTCATCCGGCCCATGATGTCCCGCCTGCTCGGCGGCGGCAGCGGCGGCGGCGGTGCAGCCGGCGGCGTCATCGGCCTGCTGGGCAACCTGGCCGGCGCCAAGAGCGGCGGCGGTGTCGACTCGTTCAACTCGTGGGAGGTCGACGCCGGCCTGTCGTCCGGCGGCGGCGGCTCGTGGTTCTCGTCGGCGGCCAGCGTGCTGGGCAAACTGTTCGGCCGCGCCAACGGCGGCCCGGTGCAGCCGGGTGAGATGTACCAAGTCAACGAGCGCGGCCCCGAGCTGCTGACCGTGGGCAACCGCACCATGCTGATGATGGGCAACGACTCCGGCATCGTCACGCCCCTGCAGGCGACTGCGGGTGCAGCGGGTGGCGGCACCGGCGGGGCCAGCGTCGTCATCAATCAGACCTTCAACTTCGGCGGCGCCGACCCGGTCACCCGCGAAGACCTGCGCCGCACAGCCGCTGAAGCGAAGTCCGCCGCCCTGGCCGAGTTCGCCAACTTCCGCCAGCGCGGCGTGCGCGGCTACACCTGACCCTCACCCCCTGACCCCATGACGACCTACGCACTGCCCAACACGCGGGCATGCCGACCCGCGTCCCTGTCGCTCTACCAGACCCCGCTGGGCGGCGTCACGCGCAGCCCGCTGACCGGTGACACCAAGACCGTCAGCTCGCCCGGAGGCTGGTGGTCGGCCGAGCTGACCTACCCGGACCAGCACCAGGACGAGCGCGGCATTCTGGAGGGCCTGATCGACACCATCACCCGGTCGGAGCACCGGCTGCAGATCTGGAACCTGTCGCGCCCGCAGCCGCGCGGCAACTGCAACCTGAGCGGCGTCACCGTCGGCGTGGCGGCGGCCCAGTTCGCCCAGCAGGTCACCCTCTACGGCTGCGGCGCGGGCCGCACGCTGGCCGCGGGCGACATGCTCGGCATCGGCGGCCAGCTCTGCCGCGTCGCTTTCGCGGCCACGGCCAACGCCAGCGGGCAGATGGTCGTGCAGCTCACCAGCGACCTGCGCCAAGCCCGCGCCGCCGGCACGGCCGTGGTGCTGGACCGCCCCACGGCGCTGTTCGTCGCGGTCGATCCGGTGCAGTGGCCGGCCGCGTCAGCCCGGCGCTGCCCGGGCGTCACCGTGCAGCTCGTTGAGGTGTCGTCATGACGCGCGCCACCACCGCCTTCACCGCGGCGCTGCGCCAGCCGCACGTCAAGCGCTTCTTGATGGGCCTGCTGGACTTCGAGTCCGGCCCGGCCTACTGGTGCAGCCTGCCCTACCCGGTGACCTACAGCGGGCGCACCTACGACCCCACCTTCGGCCTGCTGAGCATCGACAACATCGCCGAGACCGGCGACAGCGCCCAGGGCTTGCGGCTGGTCTTCAGCGGCGTGACCGCGGCGGCCATTGCCGCAGCACAGACCGAGCATGTGCAGGGCCGGCGCTGCGAGCTGCACCTGGCCGTGATCGACGCCGCTGGCCAGGTGCAGCTCGACGAGGGTGTCTGGATCGGCGAGATGGACGTGATGTACGCCGAGGACGGCGACGAGCCCCAGCTCGTCATCACCGCCGAGCACATGATGACGCTGTGGGAGCGCGCCAAGCCGGTGCTCTGCAGCGATGCCGAGCAGCAGGCCGAGTACCCCGGTGACCTGGGGTGTCAGTACGTGGCGCAGATGGAGACGGCCAATGTCGTCTGGCCGTCGGCCGACTTCTTCAAAGTCTGATCGATCCCCATGAGCTTCTGGACCAAGACCCTGCGCCCAGTGCTGAAAGTGGCCGCGGCGGTGGTCGCGGCCGTCTACGGCCAGTACGCCATTGCGGCCAGCCTGCTGCAGAGCGGCGTCAGCGATCACCAGAAGGTGCGTGCCGGCAAGAAGGCACGCGCCGCCTACAACGCCGCCCAGCGTGACCGACAGCAGATGGTCGCCAGCGCGACCAACCCGCGGCAAGACGTGTACGGCCGGCAAGTCGTGTCCGGCACCGTGCTGTTCAAGCACAGTGCCGGCGCGAAGAAGGAGTGCCTGTACCTGGCTGTCGAGCTGGCGCGGCACGAGATCGACGCCATCGAAGCCGTCTACATCGGCGACGTCGAGGTCACCGGCTGGGCGACCAATGGCGATGTCACGAGCGGCGCATTCGTCAAGGGCCAATCGGGCGTGAGCCTGGCGCAGCGCACCGGCCCGGGCACGATCACCATCGCCCCGCCGGCGGGCTCGACCGCGACCATCGTCAGCGCGCACAAGTCGACCGACACCGGCGACGTGGACATCACCGCATCCGTCACCCTGTCGGGCTCGACCGTCACCGTGCCGAGCGCCGCCGTGGCTGCCGGGCAGTCCGTCTACGTCAACTGGGCGTGGTCGCTGGGCAAGCCGCTGGTGCGCATCTACCCGGCGCTGGGCGGCGCCGATCAGACCGCGTTCGCGGCCTGGCAGGCCGAGATCGGCGACAAGTGGACGTCGGCTCACCGCCTGCGTGGCCGGGCCGCCGTGGGCGTGCGGCTCGAGTACGACCAGGACGTGTTCGGGGCCATGCGCGACATCTCGGTCCGCGCCCGCGTGCGCGGCAAGAAGCTGCGCGACCCGCGCACCGGCCTCACCGTCTACAGCAACAACACCGCGCTGATCACCGCTGACCTGCTGCGCACCCGCATGGGCGCCACCGCCGCGCAGGTACCGGACGCCGAGATCGCCGCCGAGGCCGACATCTGCGACCAGATCACCGTCGGCCAGAAGCGCTACACCTGCGACATCGCCCTGAGCACCGACCTGTCGCCAAAGGACTCGCTCGACCTGGTGCGCGAGACCATGGACGGCTCGGTCGTCTGGACGCAGGGCCGCTGGCGCGTGCGGGCCGGCGCGTGGCACGAGCCGGACATCACGCTGACCGCGGCCGACCTGGCCGACGGCGCGCGCACGATCACGCCCCGGGCGCAGCGGCAGTCGCTGTGCAACACCGTGGTGGCCACCTACACCAGCCCGGCGGCGAACTGGGTGCTGGTGCCGGCGCCAGCGGTGCGCAGCAGCGTCTATCTCGACCAGGACGGCGGCTATGAGCTGCCGATGCAGATCAGCATCGAAGGCGCCACGGACGAGATCCGCGCCCAACGCCTCGCCCGGATCGAGCTGGAGAAGTCGCGCAACGGGGCCATCTTCGGCGCGCGCTGGTCGGCCAATGCGTATGACCTGGTGCCGGGCGACACCTGCTACGTGCAGATCGACCGCTACTTCGGGGCGCTGCCCAAGGCCTTCGCGGTCGTCGAGCGCAAGCTCGATCTGCAGTCGCTCGAGATCGATCTGACGCTGCGCGAGACGGCGTCCGGTATCTGGGAGTGGTCGGGCGCAATCGGGCAAGACCTCACGCCCAACACCACACTGCCCAGCCCCTTCGCGCCGGTCGCCATGCCGGCCGGCGTGACGGCCATCAGCGGTAACAGCACGCTGCTGAGGCTGGCGGACGGCACCGTGATCTCGCGCGTGGCGCTGAGCTGGACGCAGCACCCGGATGCCTTCGTGGCCAGCGGCGGGCGCATCGAAGTGGAGTGGCGCCGAGCGTCTGGCGACACCTCATGGATTGGCGTGCCGCCGGTTGGGGGTGACGCCACCGGCACGGTCATCGGCCCGCTCGACGATCGGGCGGCGGTGCTCATCCGCGTGCGCGCCGTCAACGCGGCCGGCCGGTCCAGCGCCTGGCGCATCGTCAGCCACATCGTCGCCGGCAAGTCGGCGTTGCCCACCGCGCCCACCGCGCTGGCGGTCACCGAAGGCGCCAGCGGCGAGCGCATCTACTCGGTCACGCACGTCCAAGACCTTGACCACGCCGGCTACATCGTGCGCGCCAGCGGCGTGCTCACGGCCACTTGGGACCAGATGGCCCAGGTCGCGGCCTGGACCGGCGCGACCACGCAGCACCGCTCGGGCTCGCCCGGCGACGGGCAGTGGCGCTTCGCGGTCCGGGCGGTCGACACCAGCGGCAATCTGTCGGTGCCGATCTACGTGACCGCGACGCTGACGCAGCAGGCCATCGGCTGGTCTGAGCTGTCGGGTGTCCCCGGCAACCTGGCCGGGCTGACCGGCGCCGAGCAGATCCGCAACGATCAGCTCGCCAGCTCGGCCAACATGCTGTTCGACTCGGATTTCACGGCGGGGCCGGAGTCGTGGGCGCTTTCCGGTGCGCTGCCGATCGTGGCATTCGGCCGCAACTATCACGCGAACTGGATTCTCAACGCTGGAGTGGGGCCCTCGACGGGGACCATCTTCATGTCGCAAGATGGTCCCTCTGGCGGCACATATTCGGAAATCACTAGCGAGCCGATCGCGGTGCTGCCCGGCGACAGGATTTGCGCATCTGCATATACCGGGGCACATCGATGCAACGTCGATGTATTCGCCTACTTCTACGGCGAAAATGGCGTCACCGGATCGACGTGGGGCGCCGGGACCATGCGCAACTCTGCCGAGACCAATGGCGGGCAGGCCCTCAGCGGATACAAGCGCTGTTACTCGATCGGCGTGGCGCCTGCCGGAACCAGGACATGCCGGCTGGTGCTCCGAAAGTATGACACTCACGCCGGGCAGACCAGCTCGTTCCTGTTCGCGTGCCGTGCGCAGGTCGAAGAGGTCGGCGCCAATGCCAGTGGCCCCGGCCCGTGGACACCCGGTCCCGCGGCTGTGCGTTTCGGGGACAGCGTCTATGGGCAGGCGCAGACCAGCGACATCGCCGAGGATGCCGCCACATCCGTGCTGGTGTCGCGCTATGCCGGTGCGATGACGCTGGTCGGGCCTGACACCGGCACCGTCATCCGTCAGCTCTACTACACCGCTGACGCGCCGTGCAAGCTCCAGATTCGACTGTCGTACACGTACGAGAAAAACGTGGCCACGGTGCCGAACGGTTCGGACCCGGCCAGCCCCGGTTCCGTCATGTCGTTCAACTTGACGTATTCGGGTGGTGGCATTACTGGCTGGCCTGATACCGCGTTTTACATCGAGCATGTGGGGCTGGAGGGTGTCGTGTCATATACGCACACGGTCAACATTCCGGCAGCGGGGGAATTCAGAATATTTTGCTACTGCACCGCCATCACAGGTATCACCATCTACCTGTATGACCCGGTGCTGAATGTCGAGGTAATCAAACGATGAAAACATGGAGTTTCTACAGCGAGGACGGTAGCGTCCTGCCCGACCGATATTGCGGCCCGCCTGCGCTGCTGATGCTCAACACACCAGCCGGCTGCATCGCCATCGAAGGGGACCTCGACCCGCAGCGTCATCGCGTGCAGCTCGTCGACGACGGCATGGGCGGCGAGGCGGTGCCGGTGATCGTCGACCGCCTGCCGCCCCGACCGGATCGCGAGGTCGCCGGTGCTGAATGGGACTGGGATGACGACGCGGCCGACTGGGTGCTGGTGCCCACGCTGGACGGCCTGCGGGCCAGCCGCTGGGCGGCACTGCGCGAGCGGCGCAACGCCCTCGAGGTCGCGCCGCTGCTGGTCGACGGGATGCTGTTCGACTGCGACGAGCGCGCAGTGGCCCGCATCGGCCTGGCGCTCAAGCAAGCCGAGCTGACGCCCGGCTGGGCAAAGGCCTGGACCCTGGCCGACAACACCACCGCCCCGATCACCGCCCCGGTGCTGATGCGCGTGCTGCTGGCCCTGGCCACGCGCGGCGAGAAGCTGCACGCCACCGGCCGCGCCCTGCGCGAGCGCATCGCCGAGGCCACCACGGCTGCACAGATCGAGGCCGTGACCTGGCCGGAGGAGACCATCAATGCCTACGCCTGATACCCGATGGGGCGATGAGATCGAGCAGCGGCTCGATCGCGGGTCCGAGCGCATGGCGCGCATCGAGGCCGAGCTCGCCCGGCAGACCGAACAGCTCAATCAGCTGCAAGTCAGCCTGGCTGCGAACACGGAGGCGACCGAGGAGGTGCGCGATCTGCTCGACGCGGCCAAGGGCGCCTTTCGCGCGCTCAACGGCCTGGGCATCGCCTTCGGCTGGCTTGGCCGGATTGCCGCGGCTGGCGTGGCGATATGGGGCGCCATCTACGCAATGACGCATGGAGGCCGCCCGCCGGGCGGCCATTGATTCACCAACCACACGACGAGGAACAAACATGAACCCGATCCTGAACCGACTGAAAGAGCCCAGCACCTGGGCAGGCATTGCCGTCATCGCCACGGGCCTGGCCGAGATCGCACCGGCGGCGCCGTCGATGATGCTGCGCGGCGTGTCTGCGCTGGCCGGTGGCCTGGCCATGCTGCTGCGCGAGCGCGGAGGCGCGCAATGATGCCGGCCGCCGCGCTGACATTCGAGGAGGCCTTCGAGCGCCTGATGGGGCACGAAGGCGGCTACGTCAATGACCCGCGCGACTCCGGCGGCGAGACGAAGTGGGGCATCAGCAAGCGCAGCTACCCGAGCGTCGACATCAAGTCGCTGACCCGGCAGGGCGCCGCCGAGATCTACCGGCGCGACTTCTGGGGGCCGCTCGGGTCGGCGCCGGCCGCGATCAAGTTCCAGGCGTTCGACTTCGCGGTCAACAGCGGCATCTCGACGGCCATCCGCAAGCTGCAGGCCGCCATCGGCGTGGCGGACGATGGGCACTGGGGGCCGGTGTCTGCCGCCCGGCTGGCGACGATGTCCGAGACCGATGTGCTGATGCGCTACGCGGCCCAGCGCCTGCGCTACGTCGCCGCGCTGTCGACCTTCGCGACCTACGGTCGGGGCTGGGTCAATCGCGTGGCGGCGAACCTCGATTACGCGGCGGAGGATGCGTGAGCAGCCTCCGTGTTGCCGGCTGGCTTGGCAATTAATTTTGATTGAGCCAAGACTTTAACTCGTTGATGTGGCTGTCCGCATCAACGGTTATTTGCTCAATAAGATGTCGAGTCATCCAGTCTTGATCTCCAATCAGTAAAGCCATCTGATTGTAAAATTGCATTGCCGACCGTTCTGCGAGTAAATTTGAATTGATGATCGACTGCAGATTTGATGATTCGTCATAGTTGACGTGGCTTCGCCTGTCCAAGGATTGTGGAGAGTAATCCGGGAGCCCGCCAAGTTGGACGATCCTCCTTGTGATCTTGTCGCTGTGACGTAGGGCTTGGTTTGAATTGCGGATAAAATTTTCGGCGATCCATGGAGAGCCAAGCACAGTGGCAGAGCAGTGATGGCGCCGATACCTCAGCATGAAGATGCACTGTGTCGCCAAGACCTTGTCCAGCATTCTCAGTTTGGTGCCGGGGCGGAAGAAGTCGCTTTGAACGGTATCAGGATAGTGGGTGCCCTCTGGGCTCATAGGTACGGTTGAAACAAAGTCCGGAGCGTTTTTGGTCAGGTCATTGACTTCGTCTGGCAGGTGAGGGGACGCCAGCAGTGGTCCGTGAATCGGTAAATGATCGGATGAATACTGACCGAAAAAACGCCCGAGAAAATTACTCATGATCATGACACCAAGTGAGTGGGTGACAAATCCGGAAGCCGGACGAGGGCCTTGATGGTGCGCTTTTCCGTCTTCGGCGTATGTGCGCCATCCCACATCTGATTGGAAATCAGGTTGCGATATTTTTCGGTAACAGGCGGTCGTACTCGGCACGCACGACCGCATAGCACTCGCAGGTTCTGTGTTCTAGCCCTTGTCGATCCAGTACATGGATGTGGCCTCTGGCGTAACGTATCAGGCCTGCCCGTTGCAGACTGAGGGCGGCTTCAGTCACACCTTCGCGGCGCACGCCCAGCATGTTGGCGATCAGTTCCTGGGTCATCATCAGATCGCTGCCGCTCAGGCGATCCAGGCTCAGCAGCAGCCAGCGACATAGCTGCTGGTCAAGCGAATGGTGCCGATTGCACACCGCTGTCTGTGCCATCTGTGTGATGAGGGCTTGCGTGTAGCGCAGAAGCAGGTGCATCACTGGGCCTGCCCGATCGAACTCCTCCTTGAGCGCGCGAGATGACAGCCGAAAGCCCTGCCCCGCGCTCTGCACCACAGCTCGGCTGAGCGTGGATTGACCGCCCATGAACAGGGGCACGCCCACCAAGCCTTCGTGGCCTACCACGGCAATTTCTGCTGATGCGCCGTTCTCCATCACGTACAGCAGCGAGACGATCGCGGTCGCGGGGAAGTAGGCATGGCGTGGTGTCTGCCCTGATTCGTGCAGGACCTCTCCCAGCGGAAGCTCTACCCATTCAAGCTGGCCCTGCCAGCGTGCCATTGCGTCAGCCGGAAGAGCAGCAAGCAATTGGTTCGCTGCGAGGGGCATCTTTTCGTTCGGCATTTGTGTTCCTCTTTTCTGCCGCAAACAAACTGTTACCGATGATTTTTCACTATAAACAAAGAATCTTTCTGGAAGTGTTCGCTGCCGAACAGACTGGGCAGACTGTGGCGTGCATCCGTCTCTAGTCATAGATGATGTTTAATGAGCTTTTTGGGGCTTTTCTTGGATTATTTTTGTTTATTTGTGCCCAAAATTAAACATCGGTGTCGACAATCGAATTTTGAACATTCATGTCTTTGCTGCTAGTTGCCTCCGTTGTTCCTGTATTCATGGGGGATACATGGGCATTCTTTACAATGTCGGGTGTGCTTGCGGCTGTTTAATGTTGTGCGCTCGCTACAATCTTTTGCTGCGCATGACATCGCCGGTGCATGGGTGCGTGCGCGGACGCACAGACACGGATAGGGGCCATTTCTATGGTCTGCTCATGACGGGACTGCGCTTGTGCGGGCCCGAAATCAGGAGGTCTCGCATGAGCTATATCTTTAAGTCCCGTGTCTCGGGAAATTTGTTGCTGGGTGATGTCGAGGGAGACCGCCTGATGCGCATGGTCGGGCTGGTTCCTGGTCGCCCCGGTCTTTTCGATCATGGGCAGCTTCCTGAGGCGATCCGGGTCATGGAGCAGAGCGTTCCGCTGCGGCCTGAGCCGGATATCGCTGATCCGGATGGATTCGCGTCGCTTTTGGCACTGCTTGTCACGGCACGGAACGAGACTGTCGAAGTGCTTTGGGGGGTGTCGACATGCTAGAACGTGGTCGATCCATCACGCATGGCGGGATCTCGCCTTCGCGGCGTGTTCGTAAAAATTCAGTAAATGGCCAGGAGAACGCTATGTCTACTTCTCATTCGCAGGCCAACGATCCCGCCATTGAGCTGGCCGATGCCAATGCCGCCCTGTTTACCTTGGCTGCTCAGTCTGTTCAGATGATGGAGATGCTGCGCGACAACATGGTGCCGCACTCCAATATCTCAGAGATCGGCCTGATGTCGCTCAATGACTATCTGGATTGGACGCATCTTGCGATCGAGAACTGGATCACCTTTCATGAGGCCTGCTTGCGTGGTGCGAACGGGTGCTTCGACCTCATGATGGGGCAGTTGCTTCACCCCCAAAAGCCTGCGGCTGCGGGTGAATATTTCAACGGCAGCGCGGTGGGTGCAACCGTGGCTTGATGTCAGATGGGGGTACGAAAGCAGCCCTCTTCCATGACATCGCCGCCGGCGTTCAGATTGAGCCGTCGATCCGCATAGCGCACCTACCCAGCTATTTTTTCCCCTGGGCGCGCATGTGAAATTCGTCACGCGCCATGGGTAGATGAACTGCTCTTAAAGCGTTGATTTGTTTGTATTTCACTGCCGCCTTCTAAGCGGCAGGTCGGGGGTTCGAGTCCCTCCGGGCAGGCCAGTTCGGCCCACGCCCCTCGCCACGAAAAAAGCCCCTCGCGGAGAGTCTCCCGAGGGGCTTCGTGCTTCACGAAGGCAAGCGTGTGCCGTTTGCTCCGGCTCAGAGGTCGGCGTCTGCCGACTCCAGCATTCTCTGGCTCTGCTGCGCCAAGGGCTTGGTGGCCCAGGCCCAGGCCGAGGCGACTCCCTCTCGGCGGACGCAGGCCCGGACCTGGGCGCGCAGTTCGCGGCGCGGGCCGCGGATCCGCTCGACGGTACAGCGGCCGGTGACCGCCTCGACGATGTGCATGTCGACTTTCATGGAGTCCTTGGAGTGATGGCTGGCCCCGGATGACGGGCCGGCTGGGATGGGCAAGCCTCGCATCATGCCAGTCCGGCGCCTGGCGTCTGGATCGGCACCGATCTCAGCCGCGCATCAGGAAGGCCACCGTCATCGACAGCCCGGTCAGCACCACGCCGGTGCGCACCCAGGCCGCGGGCAGCCGTCGCGCCAGCCGCGCGCCGATGAAGCCGCCCAGCGTGGCGGCCACCATCATCACCAGCGCCTGCGGCCAGGCCACCGCGCCGGCCCAGGCGAAGGCGGCCACCGACAGCAGCGACAGCACCAGCGAGTTCAGGTTCTTCAGCGCGTTGGCGGTGTTGAGGCTGGATTCGCCCGTCAGCGTGTAGAGCGCCATCAGCAGGATGCCCAGGCCGCCGTTGAAATAGCCGCCGTAGATGGCCACCGCGAACAGGCCGAACCGCTGCGCCAGCGGCGAGCCGGCCGCTGGGGCGGACGGCAGACCGGCCGCCTCGGCCCGGGCGCGTCGGGCAGCCAGCAGCCGCGGACCCAGCGCGAACAGCGCGGTGGCGAACAGCAGCAGCCACGGCACCGCCGCCGAGAACAGCTTCGCGGGCGTGACCAGCAGCAGGCCGGCACCGGCCAGACCGCCGACGGCGCAGATCAGCGCCTCGACGCGGCGCCGTGCGGCCGGCAGCTCGGCGAGCTCGCGCCGGAAGCCCAGCGTGCTGCCGAGGTAGCCGGGACTGACCGCCACCGCGCTGGTCGCATTGGCGACGATCGGCGGCAGGCCGGTCCAGACCAGCGCGGGAAAGGTGAGAAAGCTGCCGCCGCCGGCGATCGCGTTGAGCGCGCCGGCACCCAGCGCCGAGGCGCTCAGCAGCAGAAGATGAGAGAGGTTCAGGGACAGATCGAGTGCGGACATGCCCCCGAGTGTCTCAGCTCCGGGCGCGGCGGGCGCGCGCCTCGCCGGCCTGCAGGCGCGGCATCAGCAGCTGGCGCGCCTCCGGATAGATCAGCGACTCCTCCAGATCGATGTGATCCTTGTAGAGCGCGGTGAAGACGGCCGTGCCCTGGCGCAGCGCATCGATGTCGTACCAGCTGTAGCCCTGCGCGACCGCATCGAGCTGCGCCGACAGCGCCAGCCAGTCCTCCTCGAGCCAGCCGTGATCCTGCTGCAGGCGCAGGATGTGCTGCACCAGCTCGGCGTCGCCGCTGGCGAGCAGGCCGGGAAAGACCAGCCGCTCCTCGTCGGCATGGTGGGCGCGCGCGGTCTGGCTGAAGAAGCGCACGATGTCGGAGGCCATGCGGCGTGCCACCGCATTGACGCCCTGGTCGTCCAGATGATCGACCAGGGCGGCCATGTCGCGCAGCGTCGCCAGCACCTCGCGGTGGCAGGTGTCCAGCGCCTCGAATTCCTGCTCGACCGGGATCGGCACCGGCAGGACGGCTTCAGCGGCAAGGGATGCGGACAGGCTCATGATCGACTCCTGGGTTGGTGCGCTGCAGCAGCGCGATGGGTCCATTCTTGGCCTGCCGACGGCACGCGGGTTGAGCGAGGTCAACCCGGCATCAGTCCGGAATAAATTCACATTTCAGGTGCATCTGCGCTGATATTGCATCATTCTGGTGCCTTATCGGCATGAATCTTCGCCGCCTGGCCGCACAGATAGGTCCAGACCAGCATCGCGGCGGCGTTGCTGCTGAGCTCGGCGTGATCGTAGGGGGGCGCCACCTCGACGCAGTCCATGCCCACCCAGTTCTCGCCGGCGAGTTCCTCGAGCAGCGTCAGCGCCTGCGCGGTCGTCAGGCCGCCGGGCTCGGGCGTGCCGGTGCCCGGCGCGAAGGCCGGATCGAGCGCGTCGATGTCGAAGCTGAGGTAGAGCGGCGGCTGACCGCAGGCTGCCCAGCGTGCCTTCAGCGTGCCGATGAGCTCGGCGAGCTGGGCGGCGCTCTCGCGCCCGCGCAGGTCGCGCGCGGTCCAGATCAGGCCGCCCTGGTCGCGCACGTACTCGCGCGCGGCGCGGTGGCCGGCGCTGCGGATGCCGATCTGCGCGAAGGCCTGCGGGTCGACCAGGCCCTCCTGGATGGCCTCGTACACCCAGGTGCCGTGGCCGCTGGGCTCGCCGAAATGGTCTTCCCAGGTGTCGCAGTGGGCGTCGAAGTGCAGCACGCCGAGCGGGCGGCCGTGGTGCTGGCGCTGGGCGCGCAGCAGCGACAGCGTGATCGAGTGGTCGCCGCCCAGCCAGACCATGTGCTGGCGCGCCAGCAGCGCCGCGGCCTGCGGCTCCAGCGCCGCGCGCATGCGCTCCAGGCTGGTGTTGGGCAGCGCCAGGTCGCCGTGGTCGCACAGCAGCGCGTCCGGCGAGACCTCGAACAGCGGATGGATGCCGTCGCACAGCATGTGGCTGGCCTGGCGGATGGCGCGCGGGCCGAAGCGTGCGCCGGGGCGGTTGGTGACGGCGCCGTCCCAGGCGATGCCGGCCAGGCCGAAGGGGCGGGGCTGCGGGCCTGCGGGCACTTTCATGAAGGTGTGGGCGGACAGGAAGGCGAAGGCGTGGTCGCTCATGGCTTGAATCGAGGGTCGATCAGGCCCGCAGTGTGCAAGATCCGCTGCACGCACCCAGATCCGGAATTTTCATGCTGCCGAACAACATTCCATGATGTGAAAAATTTCTCTGCTGCAGTGCATCAAAATTTTCCATCGTGAGAAAGAAGTCTTCATGATGTGAAATTAACTCAGTAAGTTGTTGATTTCATTGGGATCAAAAATATGTCTTATATAAGACATAAGTGTTGGCGACTGGAAGGTGCAGGATTAAGCTTGAGCCATCGAACACGACGTGTTCAGCCGCCTTGAAACACCCTGCCGAACGGAGAGACTCATGACGAACCTGACCCGCGAACAACAGATCGCCGCCCTCGAGAAGGACTGGGCCGAGAACCCCCGCTGGAAGCTGGTGAAGCGCGGCTACAGTGCCGCCGACGTCGTGCGTCTGCGTGGCTCGCTGCAGCCCGAGTACACCCTGGCCCAGCGCGGTGCCAAGGTCCTGTGGGACAAGGTCAACGGCGGCGCCAAGAAGGGCTACGTGAACGCCTTCGGCGCGATCACCGCCGGCCAGGCGATGCAGCAGGCCAAGGCCGGCCTGGAAGCGGTGTACCTGTCGGGCTGGCAGGTCGCCGCCGACGGCAACACCTCGGAAACCATGTACCCGGACCAGTCGCTGTACGCCTACGACTCGGTGCCGACGATGGTGCGCCGCATCAACAACACCTTCAAG
>JBJOPV010000002.1:0-49503 GCA_046050625.1 Pseudomonadota bacterium | reverse complement strand
ACCCGTGGCGGTGACCTGCATCGCGCCCAGGATGGACAGGTTGATCTTGCCGCCGCGGATCATCGCGAAGCTCTCGTGGCTGCCGAAGATCGACGAGCCCTTGAGCGTGGTGACCGTCTGCTTGCCGGCGTTGATCAGGTCGGGGTCGACCTCGTCGTCGTACGGGAAGGGGCCGATGCCCAGCATGCCGTTCTCGCTCTGCAGCCACACCTCGATGTGGTCGGGCACGTGGTTGGCCACCAGCGTCGGGATGCCGATGCCGAGGTTGACGTAGAAGCCGTCCTGCAGTTCCTGCGCCGCGCGGGCGGCCATCTGGTCTTGGGTCCAGGCCATGATGAATGCTCTCCTAGGGGGCTTCGAATTACTTGCGGTCGCGGATGGTGCGCTTCTCGATGCGCTTCTCGGGCGTCGGGTTGTGCACGATGCGGTGCACGTAGATGCCCGGCAGGTGCACGTCGTCCGGCTCGATCGCGCCGGTCGGCACGATGCGCTCGACCTCGACGATGCAGATCCGGCCCGCCATCGCCGCGGCCGGATTGAAATTGCGCGCGGTCTTGTTGAAGCGCAGATTGCCCGACATGTCGGCGACATCGGCCTTGACCAGCGCGACCTCAGGGGTCAGCGCGCGCTCCATCACGTAGGTCTCGCCGTCGAACTGGCGCAGCTCCTTGCCCTCGGCCACCAGCGTGCCCACGCCGGTCTTCGTGAAGAAGGCCGGGATGCCGGCGCCGCCGGCGCGCAGCTTCTCGGCCAGCGTGCCCTGCGGCGTGAACTCCAGCTCCAGCTCGCCGGCCAGGTACTGGCGCTCGAACTCCTTGTTCTCGCCGACATAGCTCGAGATCATCTTCCTGATCTGGCGCGTCTCGAGCAGCTTGCCCAGGCCGAAGCCGTCGACGCCGGCGTTGTTCGAGATGACCGACAGGTCCTTGACGCCGCTGTCGCGCAGCGCGTCGATCAGGGCCTCGGGAATGCCGCACAGGCCGAAGCCGCCGACGGCGATCAGCTGGCCATCGCGGACGATGCCTTCCAGCGCCGCTGCGGCGCTCGGGTAAACCTTGTTCATGCGCTCTGTCTCCGGAAAATTCGGACGGGCAGACTGTAATGCGTAATGCCTTACGTAGGGGCTACGTAGAATTGAGTAATGGTTGAGCTGGATTACCGGATTGCCTTCGATCTCGCCCCCGTCGGTCTGGTGCTGTCACGCCACCGGCTGATGGTGGACTGCAACCGGCTGGTGCTGGACATGTTCGGTGCGCGCCGCGACGAGCTGCTCGGCTGCAGCTTCGAGGTGCTCTATCCGAGCAGCGACGAGTTCGAGCGCACCGGCCAGCGCATCGTCGCCAGCCTCGACACCGAGGGGCGCTACGCCGACGATCGGGTGATGAAGCGCCTGCGTCCTTCACCGGGCCAGCAGGAGCTGTTCTGGTGCCATGTCAGCGGCCGCGCGCTCGATCCGGCGGATCCGCATGCGGCCGGCATCTGGACTTTCGAGGACCTGTCGCAGAAACGTCGCATCCAGTCTGACCTGACCCCGCGCGAGCGCGAGATCGCCGCGCTGCTGGTCGAGGGGCTGACCAGCAAGCTGATCGGCCGGCGTCTGGGCATCAGCCCCCGCACGGTCGATGTCTACCGTGCCCGGCTGATGCGCAAGTACGCGGCGGCCACCACGGCGGAGCTGGTCAACCGGCTGCTGAGTCGCTAGGGGCCTGCGTGCGCGGGCCCTGCCCCGGGCCCCTCCTCGAAGCTCAGTCCGGCAGGGCGAACATCCGCGAGGCGTTGTCCCAGGTCGCGCGTGCCACCGCCTCCAGCTCCAGCCCCTTGACCTCGGCGAGCTGCCTGGCCACGAAGGGCACCAGTGCCGGTGTGTTGAGCTTGCCGCGGTGCGGGGCCGGTGCCAGGTAGGGGCTGTCGGTCTCGATCAGGCAGCGCTCCAGCGGCACCAGCGCGGCGATGTCGCGCAGAAAGGCAGCATTCTTGAAGGTCAGGATGCCTGAGAAGGAGATCGAGAAGTTCAGGTCCAGCGCGGCGCGGGCGACCTCCACGGTCTCTGTGAAGCAGTGGAAGACGCCGCCGACCTCAGCCGCGTTCTCCTCGCGCAGGATGCGCAGCGTGTCCTCGGCGGCGCTGCGGGTGTGGATCACCAGCGGGCGGCCCAGCTCGCGCGCGGCGCGCACATGGGTGCGCAGGCGCTCGCGCTGCCATTCCATGTCGGCCAGCGTGCGCTCGCCCAGACGGTAGTAGTCCAGCCCGCACTCGCCCACGGCCACCACCCGCTCGCGCCGGCCCAGGCGCACCAGCTCGGCGACGTCGGGCTCGTGCACGTCCTCGTTGTCCGGGTGGACGCCGACGGTGCACCAGAGAAAGTCATGCTGCGCGGCCAGCGCATGCACCGTCTCGAATTCCTCGATCGTGGTGCAGATGACGATCGCGCGCTCGACCTGTGCCGCGCGCATCGCCGCGCGGATGTCGTCCCAGCGCTCGCGCAGCTCGGGGAAGGTCAGGTGGCAATGGGTATCGATGAACATGGGAACGAAGTCGGATTCGGATCAGATGGTCTGCGTCGGCTTGGCCGAGTGGATCGCGGTGCCGAGGATCTCCTCGATGCGCACGCGCAGCACGCGCGTCTTCTCGTCGACCGGAAAGCGCACACCCACGCCCTGGGTGCGTCCGCCCGAGGCATTCGGCGGCGTGACCCAGGCGACCTTGCCGGCCACTGGATAGCGCTGCGGATCCTCGGGCAGCGTCAGCAGCAGGTAGACATCGTCGCCCAGCCGGTAGTCGCGCGTGGTCGGCACGAACAGGCCGCCCTCGGAGAACAGCGGGATATAGGCGGCATAGAGGGCGCCTTTCTCCTTGAAGACCAGCTGAATGACGCTGGGCCGCGGCGCGGGTGGCGGGGTGGCGCCCGCGGCAGACTGGAGCGGCATCGAGCCGGACCGAGAATTGAATTCGCTGCTCATGGGGATGCTTGATCGGGGGAGTGCACAGGAGGGTAATGCATCGTTCGGCGCAATGGCGGGCCGCCTGAAGCTCAGAGCGGCCGCGACCGTGCGTCCAGCGCGCTGCGGGTGCGCTGCAGCAGCGCCTCGATCGCCAGCGGCGCGCTCCACGGGTGATCGGCCTGGGCGGCGCGGGTGCGCAGCCAGGCGGCGGTCTCGGTCAGCGCGGCGATCATGCGATCGAGCGCCACCGCGCCCTGCAGGGGCTCGAGCTGCGCAAAGGCGCGCGCTGGCAGGCCCAAAGCCTGACGCAGCCGGTCTTCGCACAGACGCTGAAGCGCCTCGATCAGCACCGGCAGTGGCCAGCCGGCCAGGCCCGCGCCGTCGCCCTGCAGCACCTGCGAGGGGAAGCGCCGCCAGGCCTCGGCATCGCGGCCCTCGCGGGCCTGCTCGAGCGCACGCAGCGGCTCGCCGCCACAGGCATCGAGCACGATGGCCGCGTCCTGCAGCCCTTGCGCCTGCAGCCAGGCCAGCGCGGCCTCGCGCTCGGGTCGCGGCAATGCCACCGCTTGGCAGCGGCTGCGCAGGGTCGGCAGCAGCGCCTGCGGGGCGCCGCAGCCCAGCACGAAGCGCATCGGGCCCGGGGGCTCTTCCAGGGTCTTCAGCAGCGCGTTGGCCGCGACCAGGTTGAGCTCCTCGGCCGGGTGGATGAGCAGCACCTTGATGCGCGCCCGCGACGGGGTCAGCCCGATGAACTCGAGCGCCGCGCGCACCGCATCGACCTTGATCTCGCGGCTGGGCTTGCGGGTCTTGGCGCTGCTGTTCTCGCCGGCCTCGTCGGCCGGCAGGCCGGCGGCGGCCCGCAGCGACTCCGGCACCAGCAGGCGCAGGTCGGGGTGGCTGCGCTCGTCCACCAGATGGCAGCCGCTGCAGCGGCCACAGGCCAGGCCGCCCGGCCGCTGGCTGGCCGGGGTCTCGCACAGCCAGGCTCGGGCCAGCCCGATCGAGAAGTCCAGCGGGCCGCGGTCCTGCGCGCCCTGCACCAGCAGCGCATGGGCCTGCTGGCGTGCCAGGGCCTCGCGCAGCGGTGCATCCAGCCAGGGATGAAGCGCCGCACTCACCACCCGCGTGCCTCCAGCGCGGCATCGATCTGCGCAGCGACTGCCTCAGGCGTGCATTCCGCGTCGATGCGGGCGACACGCCGAGGCGTGGCGTCGAAGCGCAGCGCATAACCCTGGCGTACTGCGGTGAAGAAGGCGATGTCCTCGCTCTCGAAGCGGTCGGGGGCGCGGGCGGCGGCGCGGCGGCGCGCAGCAATCTCGGGCGCCAGATCGAACCAGAAGGTCAGATCGGGCTGGCGGCCCTGCTGGACCCAGTGCTCGAGCTGCGCCAGCACCGTCAGGTCGAGGCCCCGCCCGCCACCCTGGTAGGCGAAGGTCGCATCGGTGAAGCGGTCGCACAGCACCACCGCGCCACGCGCCAGCGCTGGCTCCACCACCTCGCGCAGATGATCGCGCCGCGCGGCGAAGACCAGCAGCGTTTCGGTCAGCGTGTCCATCGTGCGGTGCAGCACCAGCTCGCGCAGCGATTCGGCCAGCGGCGTGCCGCCGGGCTCGCGGGTGCGCACCACCTCCAGGCCGGCCGCACGCCAGCGCGCGGCCACGCGCTCGACCTGGGTGGACTTGCCGGCACCATCGATGCCCTCGATGGTGATGAAGCGGCCGGCCAGCCGGACGGGATCAGGAGCGGGAGCAGAGGAAGACGGGAGCATGAAGCGGTGAAGTCGGCGGAAAGACAGAAAAGCCGGGCGTCGGCGCGTCAGCGGGCGGCCGCGCCGCGCTGGTAGCGGTCGACGGCGCGATTATGGTCGGCCAGCGTCTCGCTGAACTGGCTGCTGCCGTCACCACGCGCGACGAAGTAGAGCGCGCGGCTGGCGGCGGGCTGGATCGCTGCCTCCAGCGACTGCTGGCCCGGCATGGCGATCGGCGTCGGCGGCAGGCCCTTGCGGGTGTAGGTGTTGAACGGCGTGTCGGCCTGCAGGTCGCGCTTGCGCAGATTGCCGTCGAAGGACGGCCCCAGACCGTAGATCACCGTCGGATCGGTCTGCAGCGGCATGCCGATCCTCAGCCGGTTGATGAAGACGGCCGCGACCCGCGGCCGGTCCTCGTGGCGGCCGGTCTCCTTCTCGATGATCGAGGCCAGCGTCAGCAGCTCGGCCGGATCGCGCAGTGGCGATTCGCCCGGGCGCCGGGCCCAGACCGCCTGCAGCCGGCGCTCCATCGCCGCATGCGCGCGGCGCAGCACCGCCAGATCGCTGCTGCCCGGCGCATAGGCGTAGGTGTCGGGAAAGAAGCGGCCTTCGGCGGCGGTGCCGGCCGCAGCGCCGATCGCGCCCATCAGCTGCTCGTCGCTCATCGCGCTGCTGTCGGGCCGCAGCGCCGGCGCGCGTGCCAGCTCGGCGCGCAGCTGACGCAGCGTCCAGCCCTCGATCAGCCGCACCCGCGCCAGCGTCTGGTCGCCGTCGACCAGCTTGCGCAGCAGCGCGCGCGGGCTGGTGCCGGGCTCGATCTCGTAGCTGCCGGCGCGGATCAGCCGTGCCTCACCCGACCAGCGGAACCACTGGTACAGCAGCCAGGGCGAGACCTGCAGGCCCGCCTCGACCGCATCGGCGGCGATCTGGCGCGGCGTGCGCCCGGGCTGCACATCCAGCTCGACCGCACCGCCCGACTGGCCCGGCAGCGACACCTGAGGCATCGGCGACAGCACCCAGCTGGCGGCAGCAGCCAGCGCCAGAACCAGAGCGATGGCCAGCGCGGCCCCGCCGATCACCCAGCGACGAAACCGTTTCATGACAGAGTGACAGCACGATGCATAGCCGCTCATCATAATGACGCGCATGGACACCTCGACCCCGAACTCTCCCCTGCCGTCCGGCGGTGCCTGCCGCCTGAGCGACCGTGGCGTCATTCGCGCCGTCGGCGCCGATGCCGCCAGCTTCCTGCACGGCCAGCTCAGCAACGATGTCAGCCGGCTCGGCAGCGCCCAGGCGCGTCTGGGCGCCTACTGCAGCCCGCAGGGCCGCATGCTGGCCAGCCTGGTCTTTGCCCGCAGCGGCCCCGAGGAGTTGTGGCTGAGCCTGAGCGCCGATGTGCTGGCGCCCACGCTCAAGCGCCTGTCGATGTTCGTGCTGCGCGCCAAGGCCAGGCTGTCGGATGCCAGCGCCGAGCTGGCGGTGGTCGGCCTGGCCGGCGCCAGTGCTGCAGCCTGGCTGGGCGAGCGCGCACCGGCCACGCCCTGGGACAAGGCCGATCGCGACGGCGCGATGGTCATCCGGCTGCAGCCGGCCCGGCTGGACGGCGCCGAAGTGCCGGTCTGGCTGTGGATCGGCCCGATAGCGCAGGCCGAGGCGCTGCTGGCCACGCTGCCGGCACTGCAGCCGTCGCAGTGGGCGCGCCTGGAGCTGGCCACCGGCGTGGCACAGGTGACGGCCGCGACCTCCGGGCAGTTCGTGCCGCAGATGCTGAACTACGAGCTGGTCGGTGGCGTCGACTTCCGCAAGGGCTGCTATCCCGGCCAGGAAGTGGTGGCGCGCAGCCAGTACCTGGGCAAGCTCAAGCGGCGCGGCTTCCTGCTCGGGGCTGCTGTGCCCATGCAGCCCGGCCAGGAGATCTTCTGGAGCGAGGATGTCGGTCAGCCCGCCGGGGTGATTGCGGCCACCGCGCCGGAGCTGTCCGGCAGTGGCCACGCGGCACTGGCCGAGCTGAAGATCGCGGTCACGCAGTCGGGCGCCTTGCATCTGGGCGCCGCCGACGGCCCGCTGCTGACGCTGCTGCCCCTGCCCTACGCGCTGCCGCACGAGGCCGTGGCATCAGCCTGATCACCGCGCGTGGAGCTCTATATCTACTACCGCATCGCCGAGAGCGACGCCCAGGCCTTTGCCAGCGAGCTGAACGACCTGGTGCCGCGGCTGGCGGCCCGCTGCCCGGGTCTGTGCAGCCGGTGGTTGAGAAGGCCAGATTCCCGTGATGGAATGCTCACCATCATGGAGATCCACCGTCATCCAGCCGGCTTGCAGGCATCGATGGTGACGGATATTGAGGATCTGCTGTCGTCGTGGCCCGCCTCGCGGGTCGGTCCGCGGCATGTCGAAGTCTTCACCGAACTTCTCCACCCCTCCCCCCCCGATGTGCATCGCCGTTCTTGCGATTGACCACAGCCGGCGCTTCCCGCTGGTGCTTGTCTCGAACCGCGACGAGTTCTTCGATCGGCCCGCGACGCGCATGGGCTGGTGGATGCCGCCGGCCAGCGAGATCGAGGTGCTGTCGGGGCGCGACCAGTCCTCGGGCGGCACCTGGCTGGGCCTGAGTTCGGCCGGCCGGCTGGCGCTGCTGACCAATGTGCGCGACCCGTCGCGCCATGAGGACAGGGCGCCATCGCGCGGCCGCCTGGTGCCGGAATGGTTGACGACCGACGGTCCGCCCGACCGATTCTGGGTGCGCAGCGCGCTGCGCGGTCACAACGGCTTCAACCTGATCGCTGCCGATTTCGCACGCGGCGACTGCTGGTGGATGAGCAACCACGCCCGCTCGCCGGTGCGGCTGGAGCGCGGCCTGTTCGGGCTGTCCAACGGCGGGCTCGACGAGCCGTGGCCGAAAGTGTCGCGGCTGCGCGCCCAGGTCGATGCGGCCGTGGCCACAGCGACCGCCGAGGCCGTCGGCAGCGTCGCGACGGCCCGCCCGGCCGCCGACGCACTGGCCCAGCAGCTGCTGGCGCTGCTGGCCGATCGCCAGGCGGCGCCCGACGCGCAGCTGCCCTCGACCGGCGTGCCGCTGGCGCTCGAGCGCGAGCTGTCGTCGATCTTCGTGCGCACCGCCGACGGGCGATACGGCACGCGCTGCTCGACAGTGCTGATCACCGAGCGGGTTGGTCGGCACCTGCTGACCCAAGTCTACGAGCGCAGCCATCCGGCCGGCCCCGGCCTGGCGCTGATGCGCCGCGCCACGCTGAAGGACTGGCCACCGCGCTACCAGACCGAGCCGGTGCTGGTCGAGACGCGCCCGCGCGCGCATCGCGGCAGCCTCGACTCGCCAGTGCGCGACGAGGCGCTCGACGAGCGCGACAGCGCCGAGACCGCCGCCGCACCGGCTGCCCGGGTGGTCATGCCCCGGGTGCGTGGCCTGCTCAAGCCTGCACGCCCGAAGGCACCGACGGATTCCTCGCGGCGCTGAGGTCGTCCAGGCGGCGCACCATCGTCACATGCACGATGCCGGCCTCCTCGTGGTGCGGGCCGGTCTCGGCAAAGCCGAAACGGCGATAGAACGGCACCGCCGACTGTTGGGCATGCAGGAGCACGGAGTGATCACCCTGCTCGTGCGCGGCCTGCAGCAGCGCGCGCACCACCCGGCTGCCGACCGAGCTGCCCCGCATCGACCCCACCACCGCCATGCGCCCCATGCGCGAGACGCCCGGCTCCAGCCGAGTCAGCCGGCCGGTGGCCAGCGGCATGCCCAGCCGGTTGATGACCAGCGCATGCACCGCGGTCTGATCGGCCTCGTCAAGTTCCAGGTCCTTCGGGATGCCCTGCTCGCGCACGAAGACCTCCTCGCGGACCTCGCGAGCCGAGAGCCCGAGCTGCGGCCAGGGGCCGACCTGGATGTCGAGCATCTCGGCGCCGGCCTGGAAGTCGAGCACCAGATCGCGCAGGCTGGTCGGGATCGGCCGGCTCTGCTGGGTCTGCGGATCGGCGAAGACATAGACCAGCTCGCCGCTGACCAGCAGCGTATCGGCCCGGTAGGCCTCGCAGTGCATGCGCATCGAGGTGTTGCCGATGTGCTCGCAGCGCACATGGATGTCGAGCAGATCGTCGTAGCGGGCGCTGGCGTGGTAGTCGAGCGTGGTCTTGCGCACGTACAGATCACCACCGAGTCGCGCCATCGCCGATTCGTAGGGCAGACCCAGCGCGCGCCAGTACTCGCCCATCGCGGTGTCGAAGTACATCAGGTAGTGGCCGTTGAAGACGATGCGCTGGGCATCGACCTCGGCCCAGCGCACGCGCAGGCGGTGGGTGAAGCGGTGGTGTCGTCGCAAGGTCATCGCGGGTCATCCTGTCTTCTGCTTGTCCAGTTGTATCAGATTTGTTCGCGCTTAAGCCAGTTCTCTGCATGAAAGGCGATCGCCGACGATCCGGGAAAACCTTAATTTTTGGTCTCCAGACTGCCGTGAAACCGACACGCAGGGAGGCCGGCTCTGAAAGATTCGCCAAGCACCCGGGAGTATCGCCGAGCGGCATCGCCTTCACGGCGGCGCATGTCGGCCCGACCCATCCTGACCGGCCTGTGGGTCATCGCCCAGGCCTTGGGCGCGGTCAGCGCGGCCCAGGCCTTCGGCTTCGACGAGGTCGCCGCCGAGGCCCGCGCGCTGGCGCTGCAGCCCTGGCGCGCCGCGCCGCCCAGTCGCCACCGCGCGCTGCTCGACCTGAGCTACGACGACTACCGCGACATCCGCTTCCGCCCGGACCGGGCGCTGTGGCGCGACCGGCCCTTCGAGTTGATGTTCTTTCATGCCGGACGGGGCTTCTCGCAACCGCTGCAGATCGAGGAGATCGATGCGCAGGGCCGGGTGCAGCCGCTGCAGGTGCCGGCCGCGGCCTTCGACTACGGCCGCAACGCCGCGACGCTGCCGGCGCTGGTCCGCCCGGGCGCGGCAGCCGAGGTCGCCGGCTTTCGGCTGCACACCGCGCTGAACCGCCCGGACTACCGCGACGAGCTGATCGTCTTCCTGGGTGCGAGCTATTTCCGCGCGCTTGGCGCCGGCCAGCAGTACGGCCTGTCGGCGCGCGGCCTGGCGGTGGACACCACCGGCGGCCATGGCGAGGAATTCCCGCGCTTCGACCGCTTCTGGCTCGAGAAGCCCGCCCCCGACGCGACGCGCATGACGCTCTATGCCCGCCTGGTCGGGCCGCGGGTGACCGGCGCCTACCGCTTCGACATCGCGCCAGGCCGCCGTCCTGAAGGCACGACCCGGGTGGAGGTGCAGGCGCGGCTCTTCCTGCGCGGCCGGGTCGCCACGCTGGGGCTGGCGCCGCTGACCAGCATGTTCCTGTCCGGCGAGAACCAGCCGCGCCCCGGCGACTTCCGCCCCGAGGTGCATGACTCCGACGGCCTGCAGATCCTGACCGGCCGCGGCGAGTGGATCTGGCGGCCGCTGAACAACCCGCGCGCCGGCGCCTTCGTCACCGCATTCCGGCTCGACGGGCCGCAGGCGCTGCGCGGCTTCGGCCTGCTGCAGCGCGACCGCCAGTTCGCCAGCTACGAGGACCTGGAAGCCCACTACGAGCGCCGCCCGAGCGCCTGGGTCGAGCCCCGCGGCGACTGGGGGCCGGGCCGCGTCGAGCTGCTGCAGTTCCAGACGCCTGACGAGACGCACGACAACATCGCCGCCTACTGGGTGCCCGAGACGCTGCCCGCACCGGGCGCGCCGCTGCAGCCGATCGACCTGGCCTACACGCTGCACTGGTTCGGCGATCAGCCGCCGGCGCGCCCGGGCGGCTGGACGGTGCAGACCCGCCGCGGCCACGGCTACGACCGGGCCGAGGGCGACGAGCTGCAGTTCCACGTCGACTTCGCCGGCCCGGCGCTGGACGCGGTGCGCACCGGTGCCGGTGCCGAGCCGGTGCGCCCGCAGGTCGAGGCCGTGGCCAACGCGCGCATCCGGGAGGTCCGGGTCCAGCCGCATCCGCAGACCGTCGGACGGCCGGGCGGACCAACGCCGGGCTGGCGCATGACGCTGCGGGTCGAGCGCCTGCAGGCGGATCGCACGGTCGAGCTGCGCGGCTACCTGATGCAGGGCCGCGACGTGCTGACCGAGACCTGGAGCCTGGCGCTGCCACCAGAACCAGAGGGGGAGCAGAAACGATGAAAAAGCACTTCAGGGATCCGACCATGCTCGCTGCCATGCCGGCGCTGGTGCGCGGCCACATGACGCCGCAGCCGTGGCAGGGCTGGCGCCGCGGGCGCAAGGGTCTGGCCAGCGCGGCCCGCGACATCGGCCCGCCGCCGGCCTGGCAGGTCGCGGCGCGGCGTCGGCGCGGTGCGCTCGGCCTGGCCATGCTGGCGGTCACGCTGCTGGCGCTGGGCCTGCAGTGGTCGCAGCGCTCGCCCGTCGAGATGGGTCTGGCCGAGCTGGCGCGCTCGGCGCTGCTGGCGCTGCTGTTCGCCTGGGTCTCGGCCGGCTTCGTGACGGCGCTGATGGGCTGGCGCCGGCTGCTGGCGGGCGATGCGCAGGCGCTGTCGGTCCGCACCGACGGCGTGCCGGACCCGGCCGCACGCACCGCCGTCATCATGCCGATCTGCAACGAGGATGTGGAGGCCGTCTTCGCCGGCCTGCGCGCCACCGCCGAATCGCTGGCGCGGACCGGGCGCGGCGCGGGCTTCGCGTTCTTCGTGCTGTCGGACACCCGAGACGCGGGCCTGCTGGCCGACGAGCAGCGGGCCTGGCAGCGACTGGCTGCGCTGGCGCGCGAGCACGGCCTGCCGCCGGTGCACTACCGCTGGCGCCGGCGCCGCAGCGGCCGCAAGGCGGGCAACGTCGCCGACTTCTGCCGGCGCTGGGGCCGCGCCTTCCGCTACATGGTGGTGCTCGATGCCGACAGCGTCATGAGCGGACGTTGTCTGACGCAGCTGGTCGACCTGATGGAGGCGAACCCGCAGGTCGGCATCGCCCAGACCGCGCCGGTGGGCTGCGGCGCGCAGAGCCTGCATGCCCGCGCGCAGCAGTACGCCAGCCGGGTGCTCGGCCGGCTCTATGTGCACGGCCTGCAGTTCTGGCAGCTGGGCGACTCGCACTACTGGGGTCACAACGCCATCCTGCGCGTCGAGCCCTTCATGAAGCACTGCGCGCTGGCCCGCCTGCCCGGGCGCGGCGGCCTCTCGGGCGAGATCCTGTCGCACGATTTCGTCGAGGCCGCGCTGATGCGCCGTGCCGGCTTCGAGGTCTGGCTGGTGCCCGAGCTCGACGGCAGCTACGAGCAGCTCCCCGGCGACTTGCTCGACGAATTGCAGCGCGACCGCCGCTGGTGCCAGGGCAATCTGCAGAACGCCCGCCTGATCGCCGAGCCGGGGCTGCGCCCGGTGCACCGCGCGCTCTTCGCCACCGGTGCGCTGTCCTACCTGAGCGCGCCGCTGTGGCTGGCGTATGTGGCGCTCGGCCTGGTCGCTGGCCGTGATGGGGCTCTGCAGCCCGGTGCCGGAGCGGATCCGGCCACCCTCGGCCTGTGGCTGATGACGGGCGTCATGCTGCTGCTGCCACGCCTGCTGGGCGTGCTGGCGGTCTGGCTGCGCGGCGAGACGGCCGCCTTTGGCGGTCGGCGCGCACTGCTGGGCGGCGCGTTGCTCGAGGCGCTGCTGGCCACGCTGCAGGCGCCGGTGCGCATGGTGGCGCACTCGCTGTTCGTGCTGGTGGCGCTGGTCGGCTGGAAGCTGGAGTGGAAGTCGCCGCTGCGCCGCTGCCACGCCATCGGCTGGCGCGAGGCCTGGCAGCGCCTGGGTCCGTGGACCCTGGGCGCCACGGCGCTGACCGCCGTGCTGGTGCTGATCGCGCCGGCGATGGCGCTGCGGCTGGCGCTGCTGACGGTGCCGCTGATGCTGGCGGTGCCGCTGGTGGTGGTCACCAGCCAGGCCGCGCCGGGGCGCTGGCTCGGTCGCCTCGGTCTGTGGCAGGTGCCGCAGGAGCGGCGGCCACCGCGGGTGCTGCGCCGCTCGGCCGGTCTGCAAGGGCTGCGGCTCGCGCCGATCGGGTCGGCGCTGCGCGCTCTGGCTGCGCCTCAGCCGCAACGCGCCAGCTATCGCCTGAATCGGCTGCCAGCCCTGGCCTTGGGTCTGCCGATGCTGGCGCTGGCACTGGGCACGCCGGCCACCAGCGATCTGTCCTCGGCACCCGTGCGGGCCACACCGATGGCCGCGCCGGTCGAGCTCCGGCCGATCGCGGTCGGCGCGGCCACCGCGGTGCGGCAGATCGATGTCCGCCTGGCACGACAGGCGGCAACCGAGACGGCGAAGGGCAAGACGCGCAAGAACCGTTCGATCCGTTCAGGCCGCAGCCGGGCCTGAGTCCGCCGCGTCAGTCGCGCATTTCGGGCACGGGCGTCTTCGCGCCCTGCCCGGTCGCCAGCAGGCCGATCAGGTTGTCGGCGGCCAGGTTGGCCATCGCCCGCCGGGTGGGCTCGCTGGCGCTGGCGATGTGGGGCGTGAGCACGGTGTTGGCCAGATCCAGCAGCGCCGGGTGCACTGCCGGCTCGCCCTCGAACACATCCAGCCCCGCCGCGCCGATGTGGCCCGAGCGCAGCGCCATCGCCAGCGCCGCGTCATCCACCACGCCGCCGCGCGCGATGTTGACCAGCACCGCGCCGCGTTTCATGCGTGCAAGCTGGGCCGCGCCGATCACATGGTGGGTCGCCGGGCTGTAGGGCACGACGATCATCAGGTGGTCGCTGCGCTGGAGCAGCGCCTCCAGCTCGACCCGCTCGGCGCCGCCCAGCGCGGTCTCGGTATCCTGCGGCAGGCGCGAGCGGTTGTGGTAGATCACCTTCATGCCGAAGCCCAGCGCGCCGCGCCGGGCGATCGCCTGGCCGATGCGGCCCATGCCCAGGATGCCCAGTGTGGCGCCATGCACGTCGGCGCCAGCCATGAAGTCGACTGACCATTTCGTCCACTCGCCGCGACGCAGCAGCCGCTCGGCCTCGCCGACGCGGCGGGCGGCCGCCAGCAGCAGCGCGAAGCCGAAGTCGGCGGTGGTCTCGGTCAGCACGTCGGGCGCGTGGGTGACCCTCACGCCGCGCGCCTGGCAGGCGGCGACATCGATGTTGTTGTAGCCCACCGCCATCGAGCAGACCGCGCGCAGGTCCGGGCAGGCGGCCAGCAGCTCGGCGTCGATCGGCTCGGCGGTGGTGACGAAGACGCCCGCCTTGCCCTGCAGGCGCGCGATCAGCTCGGCGCGGCTCCAGACGGCGTCGGCCTCGTTCGTCTGCACCTCGAAATGCGCGCGCAGGCGTGCGACGACCTCGGGAAAGATGCGGCGGGTGATCAGCAGGGCTGGGCGTTGCTTCATGGCGTGGACGGTGTGGCGTGGACGACAGGCCCCGCGAGGCGCGCTCAGCGGAACCAGATGAAGGACATCATCACGAACAGGGGCACCAGAATGCCCACGCTCCAGGCCATGTAGCCGAAGAAGCTGGGCATCTTCACGCCGCGATCTTCCGCGATCGCCTTGACCATCAGGTTGGGCGCGTTGCCGATGTAGCTGTTGGCGCCCATGAAGACCGAGCCGGCCGAGATGGCGGCCAGCACCGGCGCCAGCGTCGTCATCATCGCTTGCGGGTCACCGCCGGCGAGGTTGAAGAACACCAGATAGGTCGGCGCGTTGTCCAGGAAGGACGACAGCAGGCCCGAGGCCCAGAAGTACATCACCGGCAGCGGCTGGCCGTCCGGCCCGGTGACCGTGCGCACCACGGCGGCAAAGGCGCCCTGCTCGCCCGCCTTGAGCATCGCCAGCACCGGCGCGATCGTCAGGAAGATGCTGGCAAAGAGCTTGGCCACCTCCTGCATCGGTGCCCAGTTGAACTGGTTGGCGTGGCGGGCGGCTTGCGGCGTCAGCAGCACCGACAGCACCGTCACGACCAGCAGCCCGACGTCGCGCACGATCTGCTCCAGACCCAGATGGGCACCGGCCACCGCCAGATCCGTGCCCGGCTTCCACAGGCCACTCATCAGCACCAGCGCCACCACTGCGCCCAGCAGCGCCAGGTTGATGCCGCCCTCGATGCCGAAGCGGTGGTCATCGGGCGTCGGATCGGCGCGGGTCACGCCCTCGCGGCGGTAGATCACCGTGTCGAGGGTCAGGAAGATCGCCAGCAGCGCGCCGATCAGGAACAGTGTCTCCGGGAAGATGTGCTGCACGGTCCAGAAGAAGTCCACGCCCTTGAGGAAGCCCAGGAACAGCGGCGGATCGCCCAGCGGCGTCAGTGAGCCGCCCGCGTTGCTGACGATGAAGATGAAGAAGACGAAGACATGGGCGTTGTGGCGACGGTTGTCGTTGGCGCGGATCAGCGGGCGGATCATCAGCATCGATGCACCCGTGGTGCCCATGACGCTCGCCAGCACCGCGCCGATCAGCATCAGCAGCGCGTTGAAGCCCGGGCTGCCATGGAAGTTGCCCCGAATGTGGATGCCGCCGGCCACGGTGTAGAGCGCGGTCAGCAGGATGATGAAGGGGATGTACTCGGCCACCAGCGCATGCACCAGCGTGACGCCCGCCATGCCGGCACCGAAGACCGCCGCGAACGGCAGCAGGAAGGCCAGCGCCCAGCCCGCGGCGATCTTGCCGTAATGGTGGTGCCAGACCGAGGGCATGATCAGCGGACACAGCGCGATCGACAGCAGCAGCCCGGCAAAGGGCACGGCCCAGGCCGCTGACAGCGCGGCGCCGTCCATCTCGGCGGCATGGCAGAGCGTGGGCAAGAGCCAGCCCGCCAGGGCCAGGGGGATCGAGCGCGGCATGCCGCGCGACAGGGACAGGGAGCGCATGGGGAGGATTCCGATCGGCAATGGCGCGCGATCGTAACGGCTCCAGGGCTTGGCCCCGATCGGCTCCGTCCCCTACGTGTTGTTGACGAGCCGGGAGGCCGCTCAATCGTGGAAGCGGGCGAACTCGGCCACGGGCGCGCGCTCGGTCACCAGGGTGTTCTCGATCGCAGCCGGATCGGCGCGGCCCAGCGCCATCCCGCAGACCACCATCTCGCCCGCGTCCAGGCCGAGTTCCTCGGCGATCAGGCGGTGATAGGGCGTGAAGGCGGCCTGCGCGCAGGTGTCAAGGCCGCGTCCGCGCGCAGCGATCATGATGTTCTCGAGGAACATGCCGTAATCGAGCCACGAGCCCTGTGCCATCACCCGGTCGATGGTGAAGATCAGGCCGACCGGCGCGTCGAAGAAGGCGTAGTTGCGGCCGTGCTGCGCGTGCATGCGGGCCTTGTCGGTCTTGGCGATGTCCAGCAGGCCGTAGAGATCCCAGCCGACCTTGCGGCGACGCTCGATGTAGGGCGAGACCCACTGCGAGGGGTAGTAGGCGTATTCCTCGGTGTGCGGCCCGCTGGCCTGCGGGTTGTCATGCGCAGCCAGCAGCCGATCGCACAGACGCTGGCGGGCCGCGCCGGTCAGCACATGCACCTTCCAAGGCTGGGTGTTGGTCCCCGACGGGGCCCGCGCGGCCACCTGCAGGATGGTCTCGATCGTCTCGCGCGGCACCGGCTCGGGCAGGAAGGCGCGGATCGAGCGGCGGGAGGCCATCGCCTCGTCGACCGTGGCGCGGCGTTCGTCGTCAGTGAGCATCAGGGCAGTCCTTTCTTCGCGCAAGAGCGTTGAGCTGGGCTCAGGAATATCTGCCTCGATCATTGCCGCACTGCAGCATCATCTGCAACTGGGGTTTCACTCGAGTACCGAGGCCGACTCAAGGGTTCGATCTGGCCGGACCGGCCAGGCGGCCCAGGCCAAGATCGCCTCGCGGAAAGTTCCCATCTGCACCTCGACCGTCTCGGCGATCACATGGCCGTAGCCGCCGCCCATCGTCAGCACCACCGGGATGGCGCGGTCACGGCAGGCGGCAAAGACGCGGCGGTCGCGCTCGGCCAGGCCGGCGGCGCTGATCTTCAGCCGCCCGAGCCGGTCGCCCTCGAACGGGTCAGCGCCCGCCTGGAAAAGCACCAGGCCCGGCGGCGTGTCGCCGTGCGCCTGCCACATCGCCTCCAGTGCGCGGTCGAGCGCCTCCAGGTAGGGCGCGTCGGTGCAGCCGTCGGGCAGGTCGATGTCGAGATCGGAGGGCACCTTGCGGAAGGGATAGTTCTTCTCGCCGTGCATCGACAGCGTCCAGACGCTGGCGTCGCCCTGGAAGATCGCCGCGGTGCCGTTGCCCTGGTGCACGTCCAGATCGACGATCGCCACCCGCAGCGGCTGGCGCGGGTGCCGGCGCAGCCACTCGGCCTGCATCAGCCGTGCGCTCACCGCCAGGTCGTTGAAGACGCAGTAGCCGCCGCCGGCGTCGCCGCTGGCGTGGTGCGTGCCGCCGGCGAGGTTGGCGGCGACACCCTCGGCGAAGGCGGCGCGGGCAGCCTGGATCGTCGCGCCGACCGAGCGCCGGGCGCGCTCGGCCATCATCGGCGTCCAGGGGAATCCGATCTCGCGTTGTGCGGCCGCCGACAGCGTGCCGTGAAAGACAGCGTCGATGTAGATCGGTGCATGCGCCAAGGCCAGCTCGCCGCGGCTGGCGGGCAGCGCCTCGGCCAGCCGCACCTGCGGCAGCTCGGCGGCGATGCGGTCGCGCAGCATCCGGTACTTCTCCATCGGGAAGCGATGTCCGGCCGGCAGGGGCAGCACGAAATGGTCGGCATAGAAGGCTTGCATGCAGGAATTGTCAGCTCTGTCACGAATGATGGCGTCCTGAAAGCGCATGTCGGCCCGGGACGGCTCATCCCCGACTTGTCAGCCGGCAGGCTGCGATCTACAGTCCGCCGCATTCCGGCGATTTGCTGCACAGCAGCACGGCGCCGTACCGTGCGGTCTTGCACGCCCATCCCTAGCCGGAGTACGTCGCCATGTTGACCCCCGAGCAGCTGGTCGCCGCCAACAAGGCGGGACTCGACGCCCTGGTCGAGCTGACCCGCAAGAGCTTCGAAGGCATCGAGAAGCTGGTCGAACTCAATCTGCGCACCATGCGTGGCACGATCGGCGACAGCCTGACCCCGAACGCGGCCGGCCGGATCCCCGCGATGGCTGAGACGGCCGGAGCCTACAGCCGCGAGCTCTGCGAGATCGCGCTCGGCACCCAGAAGGAGGTCCAGCGGCTGGTGCATGCGCAGCTGGCCGCGGCGCAGCAGACCATTCTGGTCATGGTCGACACGGCAGTGAAGAATGCCCCCGAGGCCAGCGATTCGACCGAGATGGTGCGCACGGCGGTCAGCGCCGCCAACGCGGCGATGGCGCGGGTGCAGCAGGCCGCGCGCCAGGCGGTCGACCGCACGGGCGCCCAGGTCGAGGCGATTGTCCAGACCCCTGCCCCGCCGAAGCCCGCGGTCAGGATCGTGACGGTCGATTCACCGATCACGTCGATGGGACCTTGAACTTTTTCCGCTCGGGCGCATCTGTCATGGGCATGCTCCTCTCCGGGGGCATGCGACTGGTTGTCTCCTCGGTACCCCGGCTTCCTGTTTTCAGGTCCGCTGACCGGTACCTTGATCACCGGTGGAGGTTCGCTTCCACCGGTTTTTTTTGTCTGCTCAGGCCTCGTCGCGGGTGCGGCTGCGGGTCATGCCACGTGGCATTTCGCCCGCCACATAGACCAGCTGGGTGCTCAGGCGCACGCGACGGCCCGCCTCGCGGGTGATCAGGCCGGTGCGGCGCATGCTCGAGATCACCCTGGAAACAGTCTCCGGCGCGATGTCGGTGAGCGCGGCCATGTCGGACAGACGTGGCAGCTCGCAGCTCATGCGGTCGTCCTCGACGCAGGTCGGTTGCTGGGTCGAGCGCAGCAGGCCATAGGTCGCGCGCCCGGCCAGCAGCAGCAGCAGCGCACGGATGCGCTCTGGTGCCGGGCCGAAGCGCAGCCGGCCGAGCTGCGCAGCATGCTCCTGGCGCACGATCAACCGGTTGACCAGCAGCTCGCGCCACGCGGCGTCCGGCATCGGCCCCAGCGGCGCGATGATGGTGTCGATGATCGCGCGACCGAAGGTCGACTGTGGCCGGCCATGCAGCTGCTCCAGACCGAGCAGATCGCCGGGCAGCGCGAGCAGCACGGTGCTGTCGTCCGCGGTCGGATGGTCAAGCCGGATCGCGCCGTCGACGATCAGGAACGGGGTGACAAAGCGGCCCGGCCGAAAGATCAGCGCGCCACGGGCATGGCGTTCATGCGCGGGCGAGTTCGTCTCGCGCAGCACGCCCTCGACCGCCGAAGAGGCGGGGGCCAGATCCAGAGCGTCGATCAGGTTCATCGTAGACTAGCGGAATACCCTAGGTGAGGCATTCTATCTTCTTGATGTTCAGAAATTTCTGAAATTGAAGTACACAATTGACGGACATCACCTCCTTCAAAGGCAGTTTGTGCCATGCCCGCCCTTTCCGCACCTTCTGAGCCCTCCGAACTGATGAGCCCGCTGGTGCGCAGCTTCGTCGCCCACTTCGGCGAGATGGGCAGTCGCTGGGGCATCAACCGCACGGTCGGCCAGATCTATGCGCTGATCTACGTCTCGCCGCGGCCGCTCAACGCCGACGAGATCACCGAGGCCCTGCAGATCAGCCGCTCCAATGTCAGCATGAGTCTGAAGGAGCTGCAGTCCTGGCGTCTGGTGCAGATGCGTCATCAGCCCGGCGATCGGCGCGACTATTTCGAAGCGCCGGCTGACACCTGGGAAATCTTCCGGCGCCTGGCCGAGGAGCGCCGCCGCCGCGAGGTCGAGCCCACGCTGACCATGCTGCGCAACGCCCTGCTGGAAGTGCCGACCTGCGAGGCCGACCGCCATGCCCAGGAACGCATGCGTGGCATGCATGAGCTGATCGACATGCTCAGCACCTGGTTCGACGATGTGCAGCACCTGGACCCGCGCACGCTGTCGCAGCTGATGCGCATGGGCTCGCGGGTCGGGCGGCTGCTGGAGCTCACCTCGGCACTGCGTGGTCAGGGGCAGAGCCGGAGCCCGGAAACCGGACTGGGCTCATGAAATTTCAATTAGGGTTTGCAACCTAATCATGCTGCGGCGCAGCATCCGGTCTTGAATTCGCTGAAGCGGCTTCTATACTGTGGTCCATGCTGCACTGCAGCAAAAATCATGGGTGTCGATCAGGAACGGTCTGATCCGGTTCTGCCCTGGCCCCCACCCGGTCACCGCTCGCTTCACCATCACGACCAAGGAAACGCTCATCATGTTCAACACCGAACAATTCACCGCTGCTGGCAAGGCCAACCTGGACGCTGCTGTCGAGATCGGCCAGAAGGCCTTCGGTGGCATCGAGAAGCTGGTCGAGCTGAACCTGCAAGTCACCCGCGCCGCCCTCGACGAGTCGGCTGCTCACGCCAAGGCGCTGCTGGCCGTCAAGGACCCGCAGGAGCTGCTGGCCCTGCAATCGGGCGCGCTGCAACCGGCCGCCGAGAAAGCCACGGCCTACAGCCGTCAGGTCTACGAGATCGCCTCCAGCACCCAGGCCGACATCAGCAAGCTGCTGGAAGCCCAGGCCGCTGGCGCCCAGGAGAAGCTCCAGGGCTTCGTCGAAGCCGCGCTGAAGAACGCGCCGGCTGGCAGCGAAAACGCCGTCGCGATGATGAAGCAGGCGATGAGCGCCACCAGCGCCGCCGTCGAAAGCGCCCAGAAGGCCGCCAAGCAAGCCGTCAGCAGCGCCGAAGCCAACATCCAGTCGATCACCAAGACGGCCAAGGCCGCCTGAGCCTCCTGATTGTCTCCTCGGTACCTTGCGGGGTACCTTGCCATTGACCCGGCTCTCGCCAGAGAAGCCGGGTCTTTTCTTGGGATCTTGCGTTTCAGCGCCGAACCAGACCTCGGCCAACGACCGAGGCCGACACGATGCCCAGCACCATCGCCGTGGCGGCGCCGAAGAAGATCGCACCGTCCAGATGGTGGTCGAGCAGCAGGCCGAAGACCGGTGCTGCCAGCGCGAAGCCGGTATCCAGACCCGAGTAGACCGTGCCGTAGACACGGCCGGTGGCCCCAGGTGGCGCAGCGCGCTTGATCAGCATGTCGCGTGACGGCCCGGCCAGTCCAGTGCCAAAGCCCGCCAGCGCAACCGCTGCCGCTGCCGCCAGCCCTGGCAGCCAGCCTGTGCCCGCCAGCATCAGCAGCAGTCCGGCCAGTGCCATCGCCGCGGCGATGGTGCGCTCGAGCCGCTCGACGCGCGCCACCAGGAAGCCGCCGATCACCATGCCGACCGCGCCACACAGCATGTAGCCAGTCACCACGAAGGCGGTCAGCGATTCGGGCAGGCCGTACATCCGGTTCAGCGCCGGGCTGGCAAAGCTCTGCACTGCGCTGAGTGCGGCGGTCGTCCAGAAGAAGAACGAGAAGCACAGCCAGACCGAGGGCAGCTTCAGGAAGGCCATCGGGTGCTCGTCGGCAGGCATGCTGGCCGGCCGCGGTGCGGACGAGGTGGCCGCCGCGCTGGCGCGGTCGTCCAGATCGGCGCGCCGCAGCCACAGCACCGCCAGCACGACGACGGCCACCAGCGCCGAGCCCAGATAGGCCGCGCGCCAGCTGTCGAAGGCGCCACTCAGGCCAATCAGGAAGACCGGGGCCAGCGCCCAGCCCAGATTGCCGCTGATGCCGTGCACCGAAAAGGCATGGCCGAGCCGCTGCGGCGAGACGCGCCGGTTCAGGATGGTGAAGTCGGCCGGATGAAACGGCGCGTTGCCCAGGCCGGCCAGCGCGGCCGCCAGCATCAGCCCACCGTAGCCCTGCGCCAGCGAGCCGGCCAGCGAGGCCAGCAAGAAGCTGACCAGCGCCCCGAACAGCACCGGGCGCGCACCCACCCGGTCGACCAGGAAGCCGGAGAGCGCCTGACCCACGCCGGAGATCACGAAGAAGACCGTCACCAGCAGGCCGAGCTCCGAATAGCTCAGCCCGAAGTCGCGGATGAAGGCCGGGAACAGCGGCGGCAGCAGCAGATGATGGAAATGCGAGGTGCCATGCGCCAGCCCGATCAGGCCGATCGTGGTCGCGTCGCGGCGCAGCCGCTCGCGCTCCGGGTCGGGCTGCGTGGCTGCCGGCGTGGGAATCGTGGTCGTCGAGTTCATCGCCACACTGTACGGAGGCTGAGCACGGCATACTTTCGCCAGCCAGCCAAGTTCTGTCGAGATCACGCCAAAGCGCAGGCCGCGCTGAATCACCCCGAATCGCTCCATGAGCCCGATCTTCCCGACCATTCCCCCGCTCGACCCGCAGCGCTTCGCGCCGTGTGCGCACTGGCCGGTGCGCGCCAAGCTGCGTCCGCTGCGCGCCAGCTCGCGGGTCGAGCCGCACCGCCATGGCTGGGCGCAGATGTCCTTCTCGCTGACCGGGGTGTCGCGCATCCTGACCAGCCAGATGACCTGCATCGTGCCGCCGACCCGCGCGGTCTGGATTCCTCCGCAGGTCGAGCACGCGGTGGCGGTGCTGCGCGATGCCGACATGCTCACGCTCTATCTGCATCAGCCGCCGGATGCGGCGCCGCACTGGCAGCGCTGCCGGGTCGTCGAGGTCTCGCCGCTGCTGGCCGAGCTGGTGCGCCAGCTCGCCCGGGATGATCCGGCCCAGGCGGGCCCTGCCCCGTTGCCCGCTGCCATGCCGGCACGCGCTCGCGCGATGGCCGAGCTGATCGGCGACGAGCTGCTGCGTGCACGCTCGCTGCCGCTGGGCATCGCGCTGCCGCAGGACAAGCGGCTGCGCACGCTGTGCGAGGCGCTGATCGAGGAGCCGACCCGCCACGCCCGGCTGGCGGACTGGGCCGCCGGCTCGGGCGCCAGCGCGCGCACGGTGGCGCGGCTGTTTCGCGACGAGCTGGGCACCAGCTTCCAGCAGTGGCGCCAGCAGGTGCTGCTGGCGCGCGCGCTGGTGCTGGCCACCGAAGGCCGGCCGATGGGCCTGATCGCTGCCGAGCTGGGCTATGCCAGTCCGAGCGCCTTCAGCGCGATGGTCACCCGCACCGTCGGCATGGCACCGGGCCGCTTCTTCGCGCCGGGGGGCGGTAGCGCCGAAGTCGGGCTCAGCGCAGCAGCCAGCCCGCCGCGGTGATCGCGCCGATCATCACCGGCTGGTGCAGCATGTACCAGGACAGCGCGTGCCGGCCCATCCAGGCCAGCGCACCAGCCGGGCGCCCGGCCGGCAGCGGCCCCTGCAGCAGCGCAGGCCAGCGCGCCAGCAGCCCCGACCCGATCGCCTGCCCCCAGGCCGCCACGCCCAGCCAGGGCAGCAGCGGCACATAGTCCTGCGTCACCGGCAGCCGAGTCACCAGTCCGATCCAGTTCGTCCAGCGTCCGTCGAACCCGGGATGCGCGACAAAGGCCGGCAGCAGCAGCGCCACCGTGCCCAGCAGCGCCCAGCCGACCGCACCCAGCGGCAGCCAGCGCAGCAGCGGCAGCATCACCGCCACCGCATGCAGCACGCCGAAGCTGATCCAGCTGTGCGGGAACATCCACATCGACCCCAGGCTGACCAGCACCGCGCAGCCGGCGATCTGCAGCCAGCGGCGCAGGAAGCGCCGCGTCGGCACCTGCGCCTGACGCGCCACCGCCTGCGACAGCCCGACGCACAGCACAAAGGTGCTGACGATCACCAGCCGCTGCCCGGTCCAGAAGGGATCGTCGGTGAAGCTCTGGCGTGGCTGCAGCCAGCCGGCCTGGTTCAGATCGAAGCAGAAATGGAAGACGGTCATCCAGACCATCGCCAGCCCGCGCAGCGCGTCGAGCCGGAGGAATCGGGGCGATAGGCTCATCGGCGTGGCGTGGGCTCAGCCGGGTGCCAGCGCGGTCCGCAGCGCCGCGCTCAGGGCCTGCTGCGCCTGTTTCGCCTCGGGAATCGCGCGGCCCATCTTGATGAAGTCGTGCGTGACGCCGCGCCAGATCTCCAGATCAACTGGCACGCCCGCCAGCCGCAGCCGGTCGCCGTAGGCCACGCCCTCGTCGACCAGCGGATCGCACTCGGCCAGGCCGATCCAGGCCGGGGCCACGCCGTCCAGATCGTCGGCCCGCAGCGGCGCGAAGCGCCAGTCGCTGCGCTGGGCGCGCTCGATGTACTGGTCGAAGAACCAGTCGATGCCGGCCTTCTCCAGCAGGAAGCCCTCGGCGTAGACCGCGTGCGAGTCGGTGTCGGCGTGGGCGGTGGTGCCCGGCGTGATCAGCGCCTGCAGCGCGAGCTTCAGGCCGGCGTCGCGCGCCAGGAGGGCCACCACCGCCGCCAGCGTGCCGCCGGCGCTGTCGCCGCCGACCGCCAGCCGCGAGCCGTCCAGGCCCAGCGCCGCCGCACCCGGTCCAGCCAGCCACTGCAGCCCGGCCCAGGCGTCCTCCACCGCGGTCGGGAAGCGGTGCTCTGGGGCGAGCCGGTAGTCCAGCGCCACCACCGCCGCGCCGCTGTGCCGCGCGATCTGGCGGCACAGGCTGTCGTGCGTCTCCAGGCTGCCCACGGTGAAGCCGCCGCCGTGCAGGTAGAGCAGCGCCGGCAGGCCGCTGTCGGTCGATGCGGCATAGAGCCGCGCCGCACGTTCCACGCCCGGCGCCACAGGAACATGCAGGTTCTCGACCCGCACCAGCGGCACGCGCGGCAGGTCCAGGATCTCGGCCGAGGCGTCGTAGTGACGCCGCGCGTCGGCGGCGTCCATCAGATGCATCGGCGTGCGGTTGGCGCGGCGGATGCGCTGCAGCAGGTCGCGCATCGCCGGGGTCAGGCGGTGAAAGGGCATCGGAGGATCGAAGGCAGGGGATCAGTGCTTTGCGCCGTGGTGGCTGGGGTCGCCCTGCGCGATCACGCCACAGGCGATGCGCGCGCCGGAGTTGCCGGTCGGCTGCGTCGTGTAGTCGTCCGGGCCGGCGTGGACGATCAGGCCCTTGCCCATCAGGCTGGTCGGGCCGTCCTTCAGCGTGACGCCGCTCAGGTGAAAGGTGACGTCTGCATTGCCATTGGCGTCGGCCTTCAGTGCGGGCAGGTCGCCGGCATGGTGGTCGGCGGCTTGCGGGCCGTGGGGCTTGCCCGTCGGATTGAAATGGCCGCCGGTGCTCAGGCCGTCGCCGCTGGAGCAGTCACCCTTCTCGTGCACATGGAAGCCGTGCTCGCCGTTCGGCTTCAGGCCGCTGAGCCGGGCGTGCACCATCACATGGTCGCCGTGCTCATGGAACATCACCGTGCCGCTGGCGGCGTTGCCTCGGGTGGCTTCGAGTTTGGCCAGGGCCATCGGGCCTCCGCCGTGGTGACCGCCATGGCCGCCGTGCCCCATCAGGCCGGCACAGCCGCCCAGCGCCAGGGTGGCGATCGCCACGGCCATCAGCTTCGGAAAAGGGGAAGATGTCATTCGAGGTCTCCAGGCAGGTTTGAGGATCTTTCATCCTAAGCCCTGTCCGGAGGCGGCGCATCCCCGCGCGATCAACGTCCCGGCTTGAGCTTGGCGAAGGCCGCGGCCATCGCGTTCTGCGAGGCCGGCGTCGGCGCGCCCCGGCCGCCCTGCCCGCTGCTGCGCTGCGGCTGCTCGCCTCGGCCGGCCGGGCGGAAGCGGTTGTCGGCGCCCCGATCGGCGCCGCCCGCCTTCTGAGCTGGCGCGTCGAGCTTCATCGTCAGCGAGATGCGCTTGCGCGCCACGTCGACCTCCAGCACCCGCACCTTGACGATGTCGCCGGTGCGCACCACCTCGCGCGCGTCGCTGACGAACTTGTTCGAGAGCTGGCTGACATGCACCAGCCCGTCCTGGTGCACGCCCAGGTCGACGAAGGCGCCGAACTGCGCGACGTTGCTGACCGTACCCTCCAGCACCATGCCTTCCTTCAGGTCCTGGATGTCCTCGACGCCGTCGTTGAAGCGCGCGACCTTGAAGTCCGGCCGCGGATCGCGCCCGGGCTTGTCGAGCTCGGCCAGGATGTCGCGCACCGTGATGGCGCCGAACCGCTCGTCGGCGAAGGCCTCGGGCTTGAGGCTTTTCAGCACGTCGCTGCGGCCCATCAGCTCGCCGATCGGGCGGTTGACGGCCTTCAGCATCTTCTCGACCACCGGATAGGTCTCGGGGTGCACGCCGGTGATGTCGAGCGGGTTGTCGCCGTCGCGGATGCGCAGGAAGCCGGCGGCCTGCTCGAAGGTCTTCGGCCCCAGGCCGGCCACGTCGAGCAGCTGGCGGCGGTTGCGGAAGGCGCCGTTGGCGTCGCGCCAGCGCACCACGCTGGCCGCCACCGAGGCGCTCAGCCCCGACACCCGCGACAAGAGCGGCGCCGAGGCGGTGTTGAGATCCACGCCGACCGAGTTCACGCAGTCCTCGACCACCGCGCCCAGCGTGCGCGCCAGCTCGCCCTGGTTGACATCGTGCTGGTACTGGCCCACGCCGATGCTCTTGGGGTCGATCTTGACCAGCTCGGCCAGCGGGTCCTGCAGCCGCCGCGCGATCGACACCGCGCCGCGCAGGCTGACATCCAGATCGGGCAGCTCCTTCGACGCAAATTCCGACGCCGAATAGACCGAGGCGCCGGCCTCCGACACCACCACCTTCTCGATGGCGCGATCCGGTGCGAGCTGCTGCAGCCGCTGGATCAGGTCGCCGGCGAGCTTGTCGGTCTCGCGGCTGGCGGTGCCGTTGCCGATGGCGATCAGGTTCACGCCATGCGCGGCGCACAGCTTGGCCAGCGTGTGCAGCGCGCCGTCCCAGTCGCGACGCGGCTCGTGCGGGTAGACGGTCGAGGTGTCGAGCACCCGGCCGGTGTCGCTGACCACCGCGACCTTCACGCCGGTGCGGATGCCGGGGTCCAGCCCCATCACCACCCGCTTGCCCGCCGGCGCGGCCAGCAGCAGGTCGCGCAGGTTCTCGCCGAAGACCTTGATCGCGGTCGCCTCGGCCGCCTCGCGCAGCCGGGTGAACAGGTCGCGCTCCAGGCTCAAGGACAGCTTGACCTTCCAGGTCCAGGCGATCGTCTTGCGGATCAGGTCGTCGCCGGGGCGCCGGGCGTGGCTCCAGCCCAGGTGCACCGCGATGCGCCCTTCGGCGATCGTGGGCGTGCCCGGCACGACCGCCTCGTCGACGACCAGCTTGACGTCGAGCAGGTCCAGCGTGCGGCCACGGAACACCGCCAGCGCGCGGTGCGAGGGCACGCGGCCGATCGGCTCGTCGTAGTCGAAGTAGTCGCGGAACTTGGCGGTATCGGGGTGGTTGGCGTCCTTGCCGTCGAGCAGCCTGGAGCGCAGCAGGCCCTCGCCCCAGAGCCACTCGCGCAACAGGCCGACCAGCGCGGCGTCCTCGGCCCAGCGCTCGCTCAGGAGGTCGCGCACGCCGTCGAGCACCGCCAGCGCGTCAGCAAATCCGGCCTCGGCGTTGACGAAGGCGGCGGCCTCCTGCTTCGGATCCAGCGTGGGGTCGGCAAAGAGCTTGTCGGCCAGCGGCTCCAGGCCGGCCTCGCGGGCGATCATGCCCTTGGTGCGGCGCCTGGGCTTGTAGGGCAGGTAGAGGTCTTCGAGCTCCTGCTTGGTCGGCGCGGCCAGCACCGCGGCGCGCAGCTCGGGCGTGAGCTTGCCCTGCTCGTCGATGCTTTTCAGGATCGCGTCGCGGCGCGTTTCCAGCTCGCGCAGGTAGGCCAGGCGGCTTTCCAGCTCGCGCAGCTGGACATCATCCAGGCCGCCGGTGGCTTCCTTGCGGTAGCGGGCGATGAAGGGCACGGTGGCGCCGCCGTCAAGCAGCTCGATGGTTGTCTGCACCTGGGCCGGGCGGACCTTCAGTTCCGCGGCGATCTGCTGGAGGATCTTCTGGGCGTGTTCCAAACCGGGGGCGCCGCAAGGGCGTGGCAGTTGCGGGAGGCGGCGGAGTTTGCCACAGCGGGATCGGTGAGCCTGCGTTCAGCGTGGGCCCTCGCCTTCCCGAGGGTGACGGTGCTCCACCCGGGTGGCGAGGCCCAACCGGGTGGCGGCGCTCAGCCTTTCAGCGCCTGCCGCAGCCGCTCGCCGACCTCCGGGCGTTCGGCGAAGGGGTCGCTCGGGTTGCGGCCCAGGACGATGTCCTCGGCACGCGTGCCGACGATGCCGACCGCCTGCGGGTGGCTGTAGATGTAGAACTGCCCGGCCCGCACCGCGTCGATGATCTGGCGGGCCACCTCGGCCGCGCTGACCTTGCCGGCGGTGACCGCCTTGGCGGCCATCGCCTGGCCGACGAGCTGGCTGCGGGTGGGCGCGGCCGCGGGCAGCGCGTCCGGACGCACCCGCTCGCTCTGGTGGATGCCGGTCGGCACGAAGTACGGGCACAGCACGCTGGCCCCGACCTGCTGCGTGACCAGCGCCAGGTCCTGGTACAGCGTCTCCGACAGGCTCACCACCGCGTGCTTGCTGACGTTGTAGGCGCCCATGTTGGGCATGTTGACCAGCCCGGCCATCGAGGCGGTGTTGACGATGTGGCCTTCCCAGTCCGGGTCGGCCGCGGCGGCGGCCAGCATCATCGGCACGAACACCCGCACGCCGTGCGCCACGCCCATCAGGTTGACGCCGATCGTCCATTCCCAGTCGGCGCGGCTGTGCTCCCAGATCAGGCCGCCGATGCCGATGCCGGCGTTGTTGAACACCAGATGCGGTGCGCCGAAGCGCGCCAGCACCGCCGCGCCCAGCGCCTCGACCTCCTCGGCCTTCGAGACGTCGAGCCGCCACGCCAGCACCTCGGCCGCGCCCAGCGCGCGCACCTCGGTGGCCGCGGCCTCCAGCGCCGGCGCCTGCACGTCGGCCATGACGATCCTCATGCCCAGGCCGGCGCACCGCCGCGCCAGCTCCAGCCCGAAACCGGAGGCGGCGCCGGTCAGCACCGCGGTCCTGCCCTGCAAGGTCTTCATCACCGACCTCCCGCTCAGACCAGCTTCACCAGCTGCTTGCCGAAGTTGCGCCCCTTGAGCAGCCCGATGAAGGCCTCGGGCGCGCTCTCCAGCCCCTGGGCGATGCTCTCGCGGTATTTCAGCGTGCCGGTGGCCACGCCGGTGGCCAGCTCGCGCAGCGCTTCCGGCCAGACCGCCATGTGCTCGCTGACGATGAAGCCCTCGATCTTCATGCGGTTGACCAGGATCAGCGCCGGATTGGCCATCGGCAGCGGCTGGCCGTCGTAGCCGGCGATCATTCCGCACATCGCCACCCGGCTGAAGGCGTTGGCGCGCAGCATCACCGCGTCCAGGATCAGGCCGCCGACATTCTCGAAATGGCCGTCGATGCCTGCCGGGCAGTCCACCTTCAGCGCCGCCGACATCGACTTCAGGTCCGGATGCCGGCGGTAGTCGATGCAGGCGTCGAAGCCAAGCTCATCCACGACATAGGCGCACTTCTCCGCCCCGCCGGCGATGCCGACGACGCGGCAGCCGCGCGCCTTGGCGAGCTGCCCCACTGCCGAGCCCACCGCACCGCTGGCGGCCGACACGGTGACGGTCTGCCCGGGCTGCGGGTCGATGATCTTGACCAGCCCGTACCAGGCCGTGACCCCCGGCATGCCGACCGCGCCCAGGTAGGCCGACAGCGGCACCTGGCGGGTGTCGACCTTCTGCAGCACGCCGCGCTGCGTGGCGTCGACCAGCGCATGCTCCTGCCAGCCGCCCATGCCGACGACGTGGTCGCCCGCGGCGAAATGCGGGTTGCGCGACGCGATCACCTCGCCGGCGGTGCCGCCGATCATCACCTCGCCCAGCGGCTGCGGCTGCGCATAGCTGCGGCTGTCGTTCATGCGGCCGCGCATGTAGGGGTCGAGGCTCAGGACGTGGTGGCGCACCAGCACCTGGCCCTCGGCCAGCGCGTCGGGGCCGGGCAGCGCCGTCTCGACCAGGCGGAAGTTGTCGACGCCGGCCTCGCCCTGCGGGCGCGAAGCGAGCACGATCTGGCGGTTCGTCAGGGGCATGGAGCGGTCCTTCGGTTCAGGGTTCGTGGGGCTGGGAGGGTTCAGGCTCGTCCCGCCGGTTCAGCGCCTTGATCGCCCGCCCGCCCGCGGGCAGGCGCTTGACGTACTTGAAGGTGCCGGTGGCGTGCGCACACAGCTCGCCGTGGCCGCCGTAGACGTGGCCCTCGGTGAAGGCCATCGTCGCGGTGCGGTGCAGCAGCCGGCCGACCGCACGCAGCCGGCCCTCGCCGGGGCGGAAGAAGCTGGTCTTCATCTCGATCGTCACCGCGCCGCTGTCGGGCACGCTGCTGCGCGCGGCATGCGCCATGACCACGTCGAGCAGCGTCATCGAGACGCCGCCGTGCGCGACCATGAAGGAGTTCAGCAGCTCCGGGCGCAGGTCGAGGTGGATCTCGGCCTGGCCGTCGGCGAAGCGCACCAGCTCGAAGCCGAGGTGGTCGACGAAGGGGATGGGGACGGGAAATTGCATCGGGGCGGGAGTGGGTTCCCGCTTTCGCGGGAATGACGGATGGGGCACGGGCGGTGCCCGTCACGCAGCGGACGGGAATCAGCCGCCGTGGACGGCACTGACGCCGCCGTCGACCGCCAGGATCTGGCCGGTGATGTGCTTGCCGGCCGCGCTGGCGAACAGGACGGCGGCGCCCTTGAGGTCGTCATCATCGCCGAGGCGGCGCAGTGGTGCCTTCGCGGCCAGCGCGTCCTCGCCCAGGCGCGCCAGCGTGCCGCGTGTCATCCGGCTCGGAAAGAAGCCCGGCGCCAGCGCGTTGACGGTGATGCCGTGGCGGCCCCACTCGCCCGCCAGCGCGCGGGTGAAGTTGATCACCGCGCCCTTGCTGGTGTTGTAGGCCAGCGTGGTCATCGCCGGGCCGTTGCCCGACAGGCCGGCGATCGACGCGACGTTGACGATGCGCCCCGCGCCGCGCGGGATCATGCAGCGCCGGCCCACCGCCTGGCTGATCAGGAAGACCGCACGCACGTTCAGGTCCATCACCTTGTCCCAGGCCTCGAGCGGATGCTCCTCGGCCGGTGCCCCCCAGGTGGCGCCAGCGTTGTTGACCAGGATGTCGATGTCGCCCAGGCGCTCGCAGGCGTCGTCGACGATGCGGGCCACGCCCTCGGGCGTGCTGGCGTCGGCGGCGACCCAGCGCGCGTCGATGCCGCGCGCCTGCAGCTGCGCGCAGGCGGCCTCCAGCTCGTCGGCCTTGCGCGCGGTCAGCATGACCTTGGCGCCGGCGTCGCCGAGCGCCTCGGCGATCTGCAGGCCCAGGCCGCGCGAGCCGCCGGTGACCAGCGCGATGCGGCCCGTCAGATCGAAGAGCTGATTGATCGGCGTTCCCATCAGAACCACTCCTCCTGCATCGTCCGGCAGGTGTCGTCACGGTCGCGGACCACCGCGAGCCAGGCGTCGATGCGCGGCAGCTCATGGTGGAAGAAGAAGCGGCAGGCGGCGTGGCGCCCCTGGTCGGCCGCCGTCTCGCGATCGCTGGCCAGCGCCACGTCCAACCACATCCAGGCGATCACGACGTGGCCGAAGGCCTGCAGGTAGGGCACCGCGTTGGCCAGCGCCTCCTCGGGCACGCCGGTGGCCCAGGCCGCCTGGGTCGCCGCGCCGAGCTGCTGCAGCGCCTGCGCCAGCCGCGACGCGAAGGGCTGCAGCCGCGCGTCGGGCAGCGCGCGCTCGATCGTCGCGTTGACTGCCCGCGCCAGCGCCATCAGCCCGGCGCCGCCGTCCATCGTCACCTTGCGGCCGAGCAGGTCCAGCGCCTGGATGCCGTGCGTGCCCTCGTGGATCATGTTCAGGCGGTTGTCGCGCCAGTATTGTTCGACGGGGTAGTCGCGGGTGTAGCCGTAGCCGCCGTGGACCTGGATCGCCAGGCTGTTGGCCTCCAGGCACCACTCGCTCGGCCAGCTCTTGGCGACGGGCGTGAGCATGTCCAGCAGCAACGCGGCGTCCCGGGCCGCGGCCGGCTCGCCGGTGTGCTGCTCGTCGACCCGCCGGGCGCAGTACAGCGCCAGGGCCAGGCCGCCCTCGACGTAGCTCTTCTGCGCCAGCAGCATGCGCCGCACGTCGGCGTGGCGGATGATCGGCACCTGCGGCTGGCGGGCATCCTTGCCGGCCGGGCCGATCGGGCGGCCCTGCGGGCGGCCGCGCGCGTAGTCGAGGCTGGCCTCGTAGCCGGCCGCGCCCAGCATCACCGCACCGAGGCCGACGGCGATGCGCGCCTCGTTCATCATGTGGAACATGCCCTTCAGGCCCTCGCCGGGCGCGCCGACGCGGTAGCCGATCGCACCTGCTGCGCCGCGCACCGGGTATCTGCCCTCGCCGAAGTTCAGCAGCGTGTTCGGAATGCCGCGGTAGCCGAGCTTGTGGTTCAGGCCGGCGAGCGCCACGTCGTTGCGCTCGCCGGTCAGCGCGCCCTGCTCGTCCACCAGCCACTTCGGCACGATGAACAGCGAGATGCCGCGCACGCCCGGCACCAGCCGGCCGTCCGGACCGGGAATCTTCGCCAGCACCAGATGGACGATGTTCTCGGCCAGCTCGTGGTCGCCGTTGCTGATCCACATCTTGTGGCCGCGCAGGCGGTAGCGCGGGCCGAGCGGATCACGGTCGGCGTCCTCGCCGTCCAGCTCGGCGCGGGTGGCGATGTCCGAGAGGCTGGAGCCGGCCTGCGGCTCGCTCAGGCACATCGTGCCGAAGAAGCGGCCGGCGAACTCCTGGTGCGCGAAGACGCGCTGCTGCGCCGGCGTGCCGTGCGCCATCAGCAGATTGGCGTTGCCGGAGGTCAGCATGTGTCCGCCCAGGCCGACGCCCGCCTTGGCGAAGAAGCTGTTGGCGGCCATCTCGACGACGCAGGGCAGCTGCATGCCGCCCAGCGCGTGGTCCTGCGCCGCGGCCAGCATGCCGGACTCGACGTAGGCGCGGCTGGCCTCGTGCGTCGAGGCCGGCAGGATGACCTTCTCGCCGTCGAAATGCGGCTCCTGCAGGTCGGCGGTGCGGTTGGCCGGCGCGAACTTCTCGCGGGCGATGCGCTCGCAGGTGTCGAGCACCGCGGCGAAGGTCTCGCGGCTGTGGTCGGCGAAGCGGGCGCGTGCGGTCAGGGACTCGACGCGCAGCCAGTCGTGGAGCAGGAAGTCGAGGGTGGCGCGCATGGGGCGGGCCTCAAAGCACCTCGAACACGCCCGCTGCGCCCATGCCGCCGCCGATGCACATCGTCACGCAGACGTACTTGGCCGCACGGCGTCGCCCCTCGATCAGCGCGTGGCCGACCAGACGCTGGCCGCTCATGCCGTAGGGGTGGCCGAGCGCGATGGCACCGCCGTTGACGTTGAGCCGCTCCATCGGAATGCCGAGCCGGTCGGCGCAGTACAGCACCTGCACCGCGAAGGCCTCGTTCAGCTCCCACAGGTCGATGTCGTCGACCGTGAGCCCCAGGCGCGCGAGCAGCTTCGGCACCGCGAACACCGGGCCGATGCCCATCTCGTCGGGCTCGCAGCCGGCGACCGCGAAGCCCAGGAAGCGGCCCAGGGGCTTGAGCCCGTGGCGCTCGGCATAGCGCTCGTCCACCACCACGCAGGCGCCGGCGCCGTCGCTGAACTGGCTGGCGTTGCCGGCCGAGACCACGCCGCCGGGCTGCGCGGTGCGGATCGAGGCCACCGCCTCGACCGTCGTGCCCTCGCGCAGGCCCTCGTCGAGGCTGACGGCGAGCGGCTGCGTGCGCAGGCCCAGCACCTTGTCGGCCACGCCCGCGGTCACGGTGATCGGCGCGATCTCCTCCGTGAAGCGCCCGGCCGCCTGCGCCGCGCAGGCCTTCTGCTGGCTTTCGGCGCCGAACCGGTCCATGCGCTCCTTCGGGATGCCGTAGCGCCGGGCGACGTTCTCGGCAGTCTGCAGCATCGGCCAGTAGATCTCGGGCTTGTGCTGCTTCAGCCAGGCGTCGACGAACATGTGCTTGTTCATCTCCTGCTGCACGCAGGAAATGCTCTCGACGCCGCCGGCGACCTGTACCTCGCCCTCGCCGGCGATGATGCGCTGCGCGGCCAGCGCGATCGTCTGCAGGCCGCTGGAGCAGAAGCGGTTGACCGTCAGGCCCGAGACGCTCACCGGCAGGCCGGCGCGCAGCACGATCTGGCGGGCGATGTTCCAGCCGGTGGCGCCCTCGGGGTTGGCGCAGCCCATCAGCACGTCCTCGACCGCGCCGGGCTCGATGCCGGCGCGGCGCACGGCCTCGGCCACGACATGGCCGCCGAGCGTGGCGCCGTGGGTCATGTTGAACGATCCCTTCCAGCTCTTGGCCAGCGGGGTGCGCGCGGTGGAAACGATGACAGCGGTGGTCATGGGGCGAACTCCGTCGTGTTCTGGTTCAGGCCGGGTTGAAGGTCTTGCCCTCGGCGACCAGGCGCGCCAGCAGCGGCGCCGGCTGCCAGAACGCCGCGTCGTCGTGCGGATTGCGGGCGAAGCGCTTCATGTCCTCGACCACATTGAACAGCCCCTGCGTGTCGGCGTAGCACATCGGGCCGCCGCGGTGCAGCGGGAAGCCGTAGCCGGTCAGGTAGACCATGTCGATGTCGCTGGCCTTGGCCGCGACGCCTTCCTCGAGCAGTCGCGCCGCCTCGTTGACCAGCGCATACACCAGCCGGTGGACGATCTCCTCGTCGCTGATCTTGCGCGGCGTGATGCCCAGCGCGGCGCGGTGGTCGGCGATCATCTGCTCGACCACCGGGCTCGGGATCGCATCGCGCCTGCCGGCCTGATAGTCATGCCAGCCCGCGCCGGTCTTCTGGCCGAAGCGGCCCATCTCGCACAGCAGGTCGGCGGTGCGGCTGTAGCGCAGGTCGGGTTTCTCGAGGTAGCGGCGCTTGCGGATGTACCAGCCGATGTCGTTGCCGGCCAGGTCGCCCATGCGGAACGGGCCCATCGCGAAGCCGAACTTCTCGATCGCGCGGTCGACCTGGGTGGGCGTGCAGCCCTCCTCGAGCAGGAAGCCGGCCTGGCGGCTGTACTGCTCGATCATGCGGTTGCCGATGAAACCGTCGCACACGCCGGAGACCACGCAGGTCTTCCTGATCTTCTTGCCCAGCGCCATCACGGTGGCCAGCACGTCCCGGGCCGTCTCGGCGCCGCGCACGACCTCCAGCAGCTTCATCACGTTGGCGGGACTGAAGAAGTGCGTGCCGATCACGTCCTGCGAGCGCCGGGTGAAGGAGGCGATGCGGTTCACGTCCAGCGTCGAGGTGTTGGTCGCCAGGATCGCGCCGGGCTTCATCACCGCGTCAAGCTGCTCGAAGACCGCCTGCTTGACGGCCATGTCCTCGAAGACCGCCTCGATCACCAGGTCGGTGTCGCCGATGTCGGCATAGCTCAGCGTGGTCGACAGCAGCGCCATGCGCTGCTCGTACTTGTCGGCCTTGAGCTTGCCCTTCCTGACCTGGGCCTCGTAGTTCCTGCGGATGGTGGCCACGCCACGCTCGAGCGCCTCCTGCTTCATCTCCAGCATCACGACGGGAATGCCGGCGTTCAGGAAGTTCATCGCGATGCCGCCGCCCATCGTGCCGGCGCCGATGACCGCGACCCGCCGGACCGGGCGCAGCGGCGTGTCCTCGGGCACGTCGGCGATCTTGCTGGCGGCGCGCTCGGCGAAGAAGGCGTGGCGCAGCGCCTTGCACTCGGGCGTCCACATCAGGCCCAGGAAGGCCTCGCGCTCGAAGCGCATGCCCTCGTCGAACTTCGCCTTGACCGCCTGCTCGACGCAGTCGACGCACCGGACCGGCGCCGGAAAATTCTTGGCCATCGCCCGCGCGGTGTTGCGCGCGAACTGGAAATAGGCGTCGGCCTGCGGGTGCTCTGCCTTCAGGTCGCGCACCCGGGGCAGCGGGCGCACGTCGGCCACTTCTTCGGCGAAGGCCACCGCGCCGGCGATCAGCTCGCCCTCGATCAGGCGGTCGATCAGGCGCTGGCCCGGCACCTGCGCGAGCTGCTCGCTGCGGACCGGCTCGCCCGAGACGATCATGTTCAGCGCCGTCTCGACGCCGAGCGCCCGCGGCAGCCGCTGCGTGCCGCCGGCGCCCGGCACCAGGCCGATCTTGACCTCCGGCAGCGCGATGCTGGCGCCCGGCGCGGCCACGCGGTAGTGGCAGCCCAGCGACAGCTCCAGGCCGCCGCCCATGCAGGTGCCGTGGATGGCGGCCACCACCGGCTTGGTCGCGCGCTCGACCAGCAGGATCAGGCTGAGCAGATTGGGCTCGGCCACCGCCTTGGGCGAGCCGAACTCCTTGATGTCGGCGCCGCCCGAGAACACCCGGCCGGCGCCGGTGATGACCATCGCGGCGATCTGCGGATCGGCCTCGGCGGCGTGCACCTGCGCGGCCAGCGCGCGGCGGGTCTCCAGGCCCAGGCCGTTGACCGGCGGGTTGTCGAGCGTGATGACGGCGACGCGGCCGTGGCGTGCGAGGGTGGCGGTCATGGAAGAAGTCTCCAGTCCAGAGGCGAGGCTGAGCGCAAGGGCTGAGGGCCAGTCTAGGAGCCCCGATCCCGCACTTCGTGTCCGATTCGGGACAATCCGAGGGAATGCCCGGGCGCGGGCTGAATTCTTGTCGGCACAGGCGGCCTCACACCTCCAGCCACTCCCGCCTCACCCCCGCATTGGCGCGCAGCTCCGCCGGCGTGCCCTCGAAGACGATGCAGCCGTGGCCCATCAGCAGGCAGCGCTGCGAGACTTCCAGCGCGATGGTGAGCTTCTGCTCGACCAGCAGCACTGCGATGCCGCGGCGCTGCAGCTCGCGCAGGTAGTCGGCCACCAGTTCGACGATCTTGGGCGCCAGCCCCTCGGTGGGCTCGTCGATCATGATCAGGTCGGGGTCGCCCATCAGCGTGCGGCACAGCGTCAGCATCTGCTGCTCGCCGCCGGAGAGCACGCCGGCCTCGGTGTGCTGGCGCTCCTTCAGCCGCGGGAACATCGCGTACATGTCGTCGAGCTGCCAGCGCGCGCCGGGCGTGCCGCCGGCCTTCTTCTGGCCGAGCAGCAGGTTCTGATGCACGGTGAGCCGGGGGAAGATGTCGCGGCTCTCGGGCACGTAGCCCAGGCCGTGGTGCGCGATCTGGTGCGCCTTCAGCCCGAGCAGCTCGCGGCCGCCCCAGCGCACCGAGCCGCTGCCCTCGACCAGGCCCATGACGGTCTTGACGGTGGTGGAGCGCCCCGAGCCGTTGCGCCCGAGCAGCGCGACGATCTCGCCGGGCGCGATGCGCATCGTCACGCCGTGCAGGACGTGGCTCTTGCCGTAGTAGGCGTGGAGGTTGTCGATTTCCAGCATGGTGAAGCCACTCAGTGGCCCTGGGCGAGGACGGAGCCGAGGTAGGCTTCCTGCACCCGCGGGTCGGCGCGCACGCGCTCGGGCGTGTCGAAGGCGATGACCTCGCCGTAGACCAGCACCGCGATGCGGTCGGCCAGGCCGAAGACCACGCCCATGTCGTGCTCGACGGTCAGCAGCGTGCGGCCTTCGGTGACCTCGCGGATCAGGCCGATGAAGCGGGTGGTCTCGCTGCGGCTCATGCCGGCGGTGGGCTCGTCGAGCAGGATCACGCGCGCGCCGCCGGCGATGGTCAGGCCGATCTCGAGCGCGCGCTGCTCGGCGTAGGTCAGGTTCATCGCCAGCACGTCACGGCGGCGGTCCAGATGCAGGCGCTCGAGCAGCGCCTCGGCGCGGGCGTTGGTCTCGTCCAGATCGGCGAGGAACTTCCAGAAGGCGTAGCGGTGGCCCTCGCTCCAGAGCATCGCGCAGCGCAGGTTCTCGAACACGCTCAGCTTCGGGAACAGGTTGCTGACCTGGAAGCTGCGCGCCAGGCCGCGGCGGTTGATCTCGTGCGGCGCGCGGCCGTCGATGCGCTCGCCGAACAGGCGGATCTGCCCGGCCGAGGGCGCCAGCCGCCCGCTGATCAGGTTGAACAGCGTCGACTTGCCGGCGCCGTTGGGGCCGATGATGGCCACCCGCTCGCCGGCGCGCACCTGCAGGCTGGCGCCCCGGATGATCTCGGTGCGGCCGAAGGACTTGCGCACTGCATCGAGCTCGACGGCCAGGTTCACGGTCACGGGCTTCATCACAGGCTCTCCCGACGCTTGATTTCCTTCTCGATCGCTTCCTGCGTCTCGTCCCATTCGCGGCTGAACTGGCGCCGCGCCAGCTCGAACAGGCCCGCACCGGTCAGCAGCAGCAGCAGCGCGCCGATCCAGGCATCGGGGCTGCGGACATTGATCGAGGCGCCCAGGAAGCGCATCTGGTCGCCCAGCGCGGCGTCGAGCTGGCGGTGGTAGACCATTTCCACCATCACGCCCAGACCAGCCAGCGCCGCCAGCGCGGTGCCGGCCAGGCCCAGCCAGGCGCACCACAGCGTGCGCAGCCGCCCGAAGGCCGCCACCCGCAGGTTCATCATGATCAGGCTGGCCAGCCCGCCGGGCGCGTAGACCACCATGAACAGGAAGATCAGGCCCAGGTAGAGCAGCCAGGCCATCGTCAGCTCCGACAGCAGCACCAGCGCGATCACCATCAGGATGGCGCCCAGGATCGGCCCGAAGAAGAAGATCGCGCCGCCCAGGAAGACGAACAGCAGATAGGCGCCCGAGCGGTGCGCGCTGACCACCTCGGCGGTGACGATCTCGAAGTTCAGCGCCGCCAGACCGCCGCCGATGCCGGCGAAGAAGCCCGCGATGGTGAAGGCGATCCAGCGGATGCGGCTGGCGTTGTAGCCGATGAACTCGACCCGCTCGGCGTTGTCGCGCACCGCGTTGAGCATGCGCCCCAGCGGCGTGCGGGTGAAGGCGAACATCAGCGCGGTGCAGACGAAGCAGTACAGCGCGATCAGGTAATAGACCTGGATCTGCGGCCCGAAGGTGATGCCCAGCACCGGCGGGCCGACGACGCGGTTCGACGAGATGCCGCCCTCGCCGCCGAAGAACTCCGGCAGCATCAGCGACATCGACCAGACCAGCTCGCCCACGCCCAGCGTGATCATCGCGAAGGTGGTGCCCGACTTGCGGGTGCTCACATGCCCGAGCAGCAGCGCGAACAGCCCGCCGCCCAGGCCGCCCACCAGCGGCACCAGGCTGACCGGCAGCGCCAGGGCGCCGGCGCCGACCTGGTTGAGGGTGTGGATCGCCAGATAGGCGCCCAGGCCGCTGTAGACCGCATGGCCGAAGCTGAGCATGCCGCCCTGGCCGAGCAGCAGGTTGTAGGACAGGCAGACGATGATGGCGATGCCCATCTGCGACAGCATCGTCAGCGCGAAGCTGCTGCGCCACAGCAGCGGCGCCAGCACCAGCAGCAGCGCGAATCCCCCCCAGACCAGCCAGCGCCCGACGTTCCAGGGCTGGAAGCGGTAGCTGCGCCGGCGCGTGGCGGGCGTCTTCTTCTGCGTCGTCGTTGTCATCGGCATGGCCTCGGAGCGGGCGGAGGTCAGGGAGGTCGCGGCCATGTCTTCAGCCCTCCCGGGTGCCCAGCAGACCGCGCGGGCGCAGGATCAGCATCAGCACCAGCAGCAGATAGGGCAGGATCGGTGCGGCCTGCGCCAGCGTGATGCGCAGCAGCGGCCAGCCCGGCGAGTCCGGCCCGATGCCGGCGCCCAGCAGCCGGTTGAGCAGCGTCGCCAGCGAGGCGTCGACCGTCAGCGGCAGGGTCTGCAGCAGCCCGACCAGGATCGACCCGGCAAAGGCCCCCGCCAGCGAGCCGATGCCCCCGACCACCACCACCACGAAGATGATCGAGCCGACGACCGCCGCCATCGACGGCTCGGTCACGAAGGTCACGCCGCCGATCACCCCAGCCAGGCCGGCCAGCGCGCAGCCGCTGCCGAAGACCAGCATGAAGACGCGCGGCACGTCATGGCCGAGCGCCTCGGCCATCTCGGGGTGCGTCAGCGCGGCCTGGATGATCAGGCCGATGCGGGTGCGCGTCAGCAGCAGCCACAGGGCCAGCAGCATCAGCAGCGCCACCAGCATCATGAAGGCGCGGGTCATCGGGAAGCGCGAGCAGGCGATCTGCACGCCCTCGGCGGCGCGGCACATCGCCTCGGGCGCCGCGCCCCAGACCAGCGCGAGCCCGTCGCGCGAAGATTGCACCAGCGTGAAGGCCGGCCCCTGCAGCGCCGGCGGCGGCGTGAACGGCACCGAGCTGCGGCCCCACACCAGCTGCACCAGCTCCAGGACCACATAGGACAGCCCGAAGGTGATCAGCAGCTCCGGCACATGGCCGTGGTGATGCACCCGGCGCAGCACGCCGCGCTCGAACAGCGCGCCCAGCACGCCCACCGCCAGCGGCGCGAGCACCAGCGCCGGCCAGAAGCCGACCGCGCTGGAGATCATGAAGGCGATGTAGGCGCCGAGCATGTAGAAGCTGGCATGGGCGAAGTTCAGCACGCCCATCATGCTGAAGATCAGCGTCAGGCCCGAGCTGAGCATGAACAGCAGCAGGCCGGAGCTCAGGCCGTTCAGGAGGTTGATGAGGATCTGGTCCACGGTGGATCCACGGTGCGAGGGGGTTGGGTGCCTGGAATCATCGCGCAGGCGCGGCGTGGGCCCTCGCCTGCGCGAGGGTGACGACTCAGGGCACCGCTGACATTCACCCCGGCCGCTTCATCTGGCACGAGGTCGGCGTGCTGGCGACATAGGGCTCGTAGGTCGCCACCGGGGCCAGCGTGTAGCCGGTGTTCTCCGGCGAGTAAGGAAACTTCGCATCGGCCTTCTGCCAGCGGGTGACGAAGACCGTCTGCTGCAGCTGGTGATCGGTCTTTCGCATCTCGACCTCGCCGTTGAAGCTCTTCGTCTTCAGGCCCTCCAGCGCTGCGGCCACCTTCACCGGGTCGGTCGACCTGGCCTTGGCCATCGCCTCGCCGAGCAGCGTGTAGATGTGGATCACGCTGCCGGTGTAGAAGTCGGCGTTGAACTTCTTCTGGAACTCGTCGCGCCAGGCTGCCATCTGGCCGGGCAGGTGGTAATGGTTGTAGGAGACCTGGAAGACGCGACCGTCACCCTGGCCGCCCAGCGCGGTGGGCGTGCCGGTCACGCCGGTGTAGTAGGTGTAGAACTTGGCGGTGAGGCCGGCCTCGTTGGCAGCCTTCAGCAGCAGCGACAGGTCGGAGCCCCAGTTGCCGGTGATGACCGTGTCGGCGCCGCTGGCGCGGATCTTGGCCACATAGGGCGCAAAGTCGCGCACCTGCGCCAGCGGATGCAGGTCCTCGCCGACGAACTGCACGTCCGGGCGCTTGCGGCCCAGGATCTCCTTGGCGTACTTGGCCACCTGGTGGCCATGCGCGTAGTTCTGGTTCAGCAGGTAGACCTTCTGGATGTCCTTCTGGTCTTTCATGAAGGTGGTCAGCGCCTCCATCTTCATGGAGGTGTCGGCGTCCATGCGGAAGTGCCAGTAGCTGCACTTGCTGTTGGTCAGGTCGGGGTCGACCGCCGAGTGGTTGAGGTAGACGACTTCCTTGCCGGGGTTGCGCTCGTTGTGCTTGTTGATCGCGTCGATCAGCGCGGCCGCCGCGCCCGAGCCGTTGCCCTGGGTGACATAGCGGATGCCCTGGTCGATCGCGGCCTTCAGCGCGGTCAGCGACTCGGCCGGGCTGAGCTTGTTGTCGAAGGGCACGACCTCGAACTTCACGCCGGCCGCATTGCCCGCGCCGCTGAACTTCTCGGCGAAGAAGCGGAAGCTGTTGACCTGGTTCTGGCCGACCGGCGCCATCAGGCCCGACAGCGGATCGATCCAGGCGATCTTCACCGTCTCGCCCTTCTGGGCCAGCGCGCCCGAGCTGGCGCCGGCCAGCAGCGCAAGCAGCGTGATCGCGCGCGCCAGGGCGCCGGATCCGGCCTGGGAAACCTGGGGAACAGAGGAATGGGCAGAAGCGGAAGCGGGGCTGCGAACCATCTCGTCGTCTCCTTTTCATGTCGCCGGGCAGGCCGGTCTGGATGTGGAAAGGATGGTGGCCCCGCGTCGTCATCACCGCGTCAGGGATGTCCATTAGCGGCTGTCGCCGCCGGGACAAGCCCTGCCCCGACCCGCTTGCGACACGCCTCAGACCCCGGGCAGGCGGTGCTCGCGGAACATCTCGCGCAGCCGGGCCTTGAGCATCTTGCCGGTGGCGGTGTGCGGAATCTCGTCGACGAAGACCACATCGTCGGGGATCTGCCACTTGGCGATGCGCCCTTCATAGAAGGCCAGCATCTGCTCGCGCGAGAGCGCCCGGCCGGGCTTGCGCACCACCACCAGCAGCGGGCGCTCGTCCCATTTCGGGTGGTGGCAGGCGATCGCGGCGGCCTCCAGCACGTCGGGATGCGCCATCGCGACGTTCTCCAGCTCGATCGAGCTGATCCACTCGCCGCCGGACTTGATCACGTCCTTGCTGCGGTCGGTGATCTGCATGAAGCCGTCGGCGTCGATCGAGGCCACGTCGCCGGTCGGGAACCAGGCCTGGCCGTCGATCTGCTGCAGCGGCGACTCCTCGCGGTTCAGGTAGCCGCTGACCACCCAGTGGCCGCGCACCACCAGGTCGCCGGTGCTGTGGCCGTCCCAGGGCTGGCGCTGGCCGCTGGCGCCGATGATCTCCATGTCGATGCCGTAGATCGCCCGGCCCTGCTTTTCCAGCAGGCGGTGGCGCTGCTCGGGCGGCAGGTCGCGGTGCTTGGCCTTGAGCCGGGACAGCGTGCCCAGCGGCGACAGCTCGGTCATGCCCCAGGCGTGCAGCACCTCGACGCCGAAGTCGTCCTCGAGCGTGCGCATCATCGCCGGCGGACAGGCCGAGCCGCCGATGACGGTGCGCCGCAAGGTCGAGAGCTGCAGGCCGTTCTGCTTCATGTGGTTGATGACGCCCAGCCAGATGGTCGGCACGCCGGCACTGAAGGTCACCTTCTCGCGCTCGAAGAGTTCGTGCAGCGACTTGCCGTCCAGGTGCGGCCCCGGAAACACCAGCCGGGCGCCGACCAGCGGGCCGCTGTACGGCAGGCCCCAGGCGTTGACATGGAACATCGGCACCACCGGCAGGATGGTGTCGGACGAGGAGCAGGCCATCGCGTCCGGCAGCGCCGAGGCCAACGCGTGCAGCACCGTCGAGCGGTGGCTGTAGACGGCGCCCTTCGGGTGGCCAGTGGTGCCGGAGGTGTAGCAGATGCAGGCGGCCTCGTTCTCGTCGAACTCCGGCCAGGCCCAGTCGCCGTTCTCGGCCTCGACCAGCGCCTCGTAGCACAGCAGGTCCGGGATCGTCGTGGCGGCCGGCATGTGGGCGCGGTCGGTCATCAGCACGAAATGGCGCACGCCGGGCAGGTGGGGCGCGAGCTTCTCGATCAGCGGCAGGAAGTTCAGGTCGAAGCACAGCACCCGGTCCTGCGCGTCGTTGATGATCCAGGCGATCTGCTCCGGGAACAGCCGCGGGTTGATGGTGTGCAGCACCCGGCGCGAGCCGGAGCTGCCGTAGTACAGCTCGAAATGGCGGTAGCCGTTCCAGGCCAGCGTGCCGATGCGGTCGCCGGGTTGGGTGCCCAGGCGGGCCAGCGCCTGCGCCAGCTGGCGACTGCGCCGCTCCGCGTCGCGGTAGGTGTAGCGGTGAAGGTCGCCCTCGACGCGCTTCGAGACGATCTCGGTGTCGCCGCTGTGGCGTGCCGCGTGGACCAGCAGCGAGGAGATGGTCAGCGGCATCGTCATCATGCGCGCGCTCAGTGCAGTGGGGGTCGTGTTCATGTCGGTCATGGAGGCACCCTCAGGTGGATCTGGAGGATCTGGATCGGTCGCCCCAGTCTAGGAATCCCCCCCGGCGGACGGGACGCGGTTTTCCCGGGTGAAATGTCGTCTTGGTGACGGCATGGCGTCGATCTCAGGGCGATTCCGGCGCCATCCGCGTGCCGAATCCCCCCGGCCTGCGGCCCCGGAGACCCCTCGCCTACACTGCCGCGCATGACTGCCGACGCCCCCGCCTTCGATCCGCACGCACTGACCTGGATCAACCGCCATGCCCGCCTGCAGGCCCCGTTCGCCACGCCGCAGACCGGCGAGGCGCTGCCCGCGCCGCACTGGATCGCCACCAGCGAGGCCGCTGCTGCCGAGCTGGGCTGGCCGGCCGGCTGGTGGCAGGCCGAGGGTGCGCTCGAGGCCTTCTCGGCGGGCGCTCCCTGGCCGGGCATGGCGCCGGTGGCCACCGTCTACAGCGGCCACCAGTTCGGCCAGTGGGCCGGTCAGCTCGGCGACGGCCGTGCGCTGCTGCTCGGCGAGGTCGCGACGCCCGCCGGCCCGCGCGAGATCCAGCTCAAGGGCAGCGGACGCACGCCCTATTCGCGCCGGGGCGACGGCCGCGCGGTGCTGCGCTCGTCGATCCGCGAGTTCCTGGGCTCGGAGGCAATGCACGGCCTGGGCATCCCGACCACCCGTGCGCTGGCGCTGATCGGCTCGTCCCTGCCGGTGCAGCGCGAGCGGGTCGAGACCGGCGCGATCGTCGTGCGCACCGCGCCGAGCTTCCTGCGCTTCGGGCACTTCGAGCACTTCTGCCATCACGCCCGCGCCGGTGACTACCGCGCGCTGCAGCAGCTGCTCGACGTCGTCGTCGCGCATCACCACCCGGCCTGCCGCGAGGCCGACTTCCCCGCGGTGGCGATGCTGGCCGAGATCGCCCGGCGCACCGCCGAGATGATCGCCGCCTGGCAGTCGGTGGGCTTCTGCCACGGCGTGATGAACACCGACAACCTCTCGATCCTGGGCCTGACGATCGACTACGGCCCCTTCGGCTTCCTGGACGGCTTCGACCCGCAGCACGTCTGCAACCACTCCGACCACCAGGGCCGCTACGCTTTCGCGCAGCAGCCGCAGATCGCCTGGTGGAATCTGCACGCGCTGGCGCAGGCGCTGGTGCCGCTGGCCGGCAGCGTGCCGGAAGAAGCCGCCGAGCGGCTCGGCGAAGCGCTGGGCGCCTACCCCGAGACGCTGCAGGCGGCGATGGGCCGGCGCCTGTTCGCCAAGCTCGGCCTGACGACGAGCCAGGACGGCGACCGCGAGCTGCTCGACGACCTGATGCGCGAGATGGCGCGCTACCGCGCCGACCACACGCTGGTCTGGCGCCGGCTGGCCGATCAGCGCGCCGACGGCGCCGCGCCCGACACGCCGGAGCCCGCGCGTGACCTTTTTGTCGACATCGCCGCCTTCGATGCGTGGGCGGCGCGCTATGCCGCACGGCTGCGCGCCGAGGGCAGCGTCGACGCCGAGCGGCGTGCGCGCATGAACGCGCTCAACCCGCGCTTCGTGCTGCGCAACCACCTCGCAGAGACCGCGATCCAGCGTGCCGAGGCCGGCGACTTCTCCGAAGTGCAGCGGCTGCTGGCGGTGCTGTCGCGCCCCTTCGACGAGCAGCCCGAGCATGCCGACTGCGCCGCATTGCCGCCCGACTGGGCGCAGACGCTGGCGGTGTCGTGCTCGTCCTGAGCGTCCGAGAGGCCCCGGATCCCGGGAACGGGCGGCGGCACCAGCCGCGAGCTTCGCTAGACTCCGCCCTGCCCCGGCTGGCTCCGGCCCTTCAAGATCTGAGAAAACCGCCTGATGAAGATTCTTCTCGACTTCCTGCCGATCGTCCTGTTCTTCCTGACCTTCAACCAGGCCGAGAAGCGCCCGGACGAGGCCGCCGCGCTGGCCACCGACTGGTTCGGCTTCATGGTCTCGGGCGGCATGGTCGGCGCCAAGGAGGCGCCCGTGCTGCTGGCCACCGTGGTGGTCATCCTGGCCACCGTGCTGCAGGTCGTCTACCTGAAGCTGCGCGGCCAGAAGGTCGACACCATGCTGTGGGTCAGCCTCGGGCTGGTGACGGTGATGGGCGGCGCCACCATCTACTTCCACAGCGAGACCTTCATCAAGTGGAAGCCCAGCGTGCTGTACTGGGTGATGGCCGCGGCCTTCTGGCTCAGCCCGATCCTGTCGGGCCGCAACCTGCTGAAGATGATGATGGGCGAGCAGGTGGAGCTGCCCGGCTTCGTCTGGCGCAACCTGAACCTGGCCTGGATCGGCTTCTTCAGCCTGATGGGCGTGCTCAACCTGTGGATCGCCTATACCTACGACACCAGCACCTGGGTGACTTTCAAGTCCTTCGGCGGCATGGGCCTGATGCTGGTCTTCATGGTCGCGCAGGGCATCTACATGAGCCGCCACATGAAGCCTGTCGAGGGCGATGAGACCCGCTGAGCCCGACATGAACGCACCGAAGAAAGTCCCCGTCGCCGCGATCGAGCAGGCACTGCACGACGCACTCGCCCCCGAATCGCTGCAGGTCATCGATGAAAGCCATCTGCATGCCGGCCACGCCGGCGCCTCTGCAGGAGGACATTACCGGGTGCTGATCCGCAGCGCGCGCTTTGCCGGATCGAGCCGGATTGCCCGACATCGCCTCGTGTATGATGCCCTCGCCGGGCTGATCCCCCTGGGCATCCACGCCCTGGCCATCGAGGCCGATGCAGCCTGAGCGATACCGAACGCTGAACAAAGCAAAGGCTCCCCCACTCCATGAAGAAGCTCTCGATCGCTGTTTCCGCTGTCGCCTTCGCCGCGGCGCTGCTGCCGGCCCTGGCCTCGGCCCAGAACATCGCCATCGTCAACGGCAAGGCCGTGCCGAAGGCGCGCTTCGAATCGTTCATGACCCAGATCACCAAGCAGGGTGGCCAGGAACGCACGCCGGAGCTCGAGCAGCAGGTTCGCGACGAGATCGTTCTGCGCGAGATCTTCGTCCAGGAAGCCGAGCGTCGCGGCCTGCAGCGCGATCCGGAATTCCGCGCGCAGATGGAAGTCGCCCGCCAGAGCCTGCTGATCCGCGAGCTGTTCAACAACTACCAGAAGACCAGCCCGGTCAGCGATGATGACCTGAAGGCCGAGTACGAGCAGATCAGGTCCGCCAACAGCGGCAGCGAGTACCGTGCCCGTCACATCCTGGTCGAGAAGGAAGACGAGGCCAAGGCGCTGATCGCCCAGCTCAAGGGCGGCGCCAGCTTCGCCGAGCTGGCCAAGTCCAACTCGAAGGATCCGGGCTCGGCACCGAACGGCGGTGATCTCGACTGGGCCTCGCCCGGCAACTACGTCCCTGAGTTCTCGCAGGCCATGACCAAGCTCGCCAAGGGCAAGTTCACCGAAGAGCCGGTGAAGAGCCAGTTCGGCTATCACGTCATCCTGCTGGAAGATACCCGCTCGGCCTCCTTCCCGCCTTTCGAGGAAGTCAAGCCGCAGCTGGCCCAACGCGCCCAGCAGCAGAAGCTGGCCAAGTACCGTGAAGACCTGAAGACCAAGGCTCGCACCGACTACAAGTTCGGCGCGCAGTGATCCACGACTGAGATCTCCGGCAAAAAGGCCCCGGCCGCGTCAGCGACCGGGGCCTTGTGCTTCCAGCCTCGTCAGACCTTGGCGGCGACCCAGCCCTGGACGCTGGCCAGCGCCTCGCTCAGCCTGGACGGATCGGTGCCGCCGGCCATCGCCAGGTCCGGCTTGCCGCCGCCCTTGCCGCCGACCTGGCCGGCGACGAAGTTGACCAGCTCGCCGGCCTTGACGCGGCCGATGCTGTCGGCGGTCACGCCGGCGGCGATCTGCACCTTGGCGCCGTCGACCGCGGCCAGCACGATGGCGGCGGTCTTGAGCTTGTTCTTCAGCTGGTCCATCGTCGTGCGCAGCGTCGCGGCGTCCGCGCCTTCCAGGCGCGCGGCCAGCACCTTCAGGCCGCCCACGTCCACCGCCTGCGCCAGCAGCGCGTCACCCTGGCTGGACGCCAGCCGGCCCTTGAGCGCGGCGACTTCCTTCTCCAGCGCGCGCAGCTGTTCCTGCAGGCCGCTGACACGGGCCTCGACCTCGGTCGGTGCGGCCTTGAGCGCGCCAGCCACGCCGTTGACCGTGGCCTCCAGCGTCTGCAGATAGGCCAGCGCGCCCTCGCCCGTCACCGCCTCGATGCGGCGCACGCCGGCGGCCACGCCGGATTCGGCCACGATCTTGAACAGGCCGATGTCGCCGGTCGCCTTGACGTGCGTGCCGCCGCACAGCTCCTGGGTGCTGCCGATCGTCAGCACGCGCACCGTCTCGCCGTACTTCTCGCCGAACAGCATCATCGCGCCGGTCTTCTGCGCGTCGTCGATCGACATCAGCTGCGCCACGGTGCCGGCGTTGCCCAGCACCTCGGCGTTGACGATCGCCTCGATCTGGCGGATCTGCGCGTCGCTCACCGGCGCGTTGTGCGCGAAGTCGAAGCGGGTGCGCTCCGGCGTGACCAGCGATCCCTTCTGCTGCACATGCGTGCCCAGCACCTCGCGCAGCGCCTTGTGCATCAGGTGGGTGGCGCTGTGGTTGCGCACGATGCGCGCGCGGCGCTCGCCGTCCACCTTGGCGGCGAAGACATCGCCGACCTTGACCGCGCCTTCGACGACACGGCCCTGGTGGCCGAACACGTCGGACTGGATCTTGACCGTGTCCTCGATCACGACGCGGGCGGTGCCGTTGCGCAGCTCGCCCGAGTCGCCGACCTGGCCGCCCGACTCGGCGTAGAACGGGGTGTGGTCGAGCACGACCACCGCATCGTCGCCGGCACCGGCCGCCTCGACCTGCGTGCCATCGACATAGACCGCGACCACCTTCGAGGTCTCGCAGGCCAGGTGCTCGTAGCCGTGGAAGGCGGTGGCCACGCCGTCATAGGCCAGACCGGCGGCCATCTTGAACTTGCCGGCGGCGCGCGCCTGCTCGCGCTGGCGATTCATCGCCGCGTCGAAGCCGGCGCTGTCGACCGTCACGCCGCGCTCGCGGCAGACGTCCGCCGTCAGATCGACCGGGAAGCCGTAGGTGTCGTGCAGCTTGAACGCCGTCTCGCCGTCGACCTGCTTCGTGTCGCCGGCCAGCGCGTTCTCCAGGATCTCCATGCCGTTGGCGATGGTCTGGAAGAAGCGCTCCTCCTCGGTCTTGAGCACCGCGAAGATGCGGTCGGCGTTCTGGCGCAGCTCGGAATAGGCGTCACCCATCTCGACCGCCAGCGGATGCACCAGCGTGTGGAAGAACGGCGCGCGGGCGCCCAGCTTGTAGCCGTGGCGGATCGCGCGGCGGGCGATGCGGCGCAGCACGTAGCCGCGACCCTCGTTGCTCGGGATCACGCCGTCGGCGATGGTGAACGAGCAGGCGCGGATGTGGTCGGCGATGACCTTCAGGCTCGGGCTCGCGGCGTCACAGCCGGCGCCGCCGTCGGTCACGCCCGCGGCGAAGTCGACCGCGCTCTTGGCCGCGGCCAGCAGCTTCACGAACAGGTCGATCTCGTAGTTGCTGTGCACGTGCTGCAGCACCGCGGTGATGCGCTCCAGGCCCATGCCGGTGTCCACCGAGGGCTTGGGCAGCTTGTGCATCACGCCGTCTTCGGTGCGGTTGAACTGCATGAAGACGTTGTTCCAGATCTCGATGTAGCGGTCACCGTCCTCGTTCGGGCTGCCCGGAGGGCCGCCGGCCACGTCCGGGCCGTGATCGAAGAAGATCTCGGTGCACGGGCCGCAGGGGCCGGTGTCGCCCATCATCCAGAAGTTGTCGGACATGTAGCGGCCGCCCTTGTTGTCGCCGATGCGCACGATGCGCTCGGCCGGCACGCCCACCACCTGGTTCCAGATCTCGTAGGCCTCGTCGTCCTCGGAGTAGACGGTGACCCAGAGCTTGTCCTTGGGCAGCTTGAAGTGCTCGGTCAGCAGCTCCCACGCGTACTGGATCGCGTCGTGCTTGAAGTAGTCGCCGAACGAGAAGTTGCCCAGCATCTCGAAGAAGGTGTGGTGCCGCGCGGTGTAGCCCACATTGTCGAGGTCGTTGTGCTTGCCACCGGCGCGGATGCACTTCTGCGAGGTCGTGGCGCGGCTGTAGGCGCGCTTGTCGAAGCCCAGGAACACGTCCTTGAACTGGTTCATCCCGGCGTTGGTGAACAGCAGCGTCGGGTCGTCGCCCGGCAC
>JBJOPV010000001.1:0-58363 GCA_046050625.1 Pseudomonadota bacterium | reverse complement strand
CCCCGTCGTTCAGGATCTTGATCTTGGCCGGATCCACGTCCAGGCACATCACATGGTTGCCCATTTCCGACAGGCACGCGCCCGTCACAAGTCCCACGTAGCCGGTGCCGATGACGGTGACTTTCATAGTTCAGCTTTCTTTATTGCAGATAAGAAGATGCAGGGAACAGCGGGGCAGCCGTGGCTGCGCCGAGAAATGAATGCGTGGGATGTGTCTTGCGTGGGGTGCCCGCCTGCGCGGGCATGACGGCGTTTGGGCGCGATGACAGACGAAGTAGGCATGACACACACTGGGTGGTCAGGGGAGGGCCGCACGGCGAGTGCCGCGCAGATGCCTCAATACGCGTTGCTGTCCACCACCGTCAACTTGACAGTGCGCGCGATGATGCGCAGGTCCATCGTCAGCGACCAGTTGCGCAGGTACTCGATGTCGTAGCGCACGCGCTCGGCCATCTTTTCGACGGTTTCGGTCTCGCCGCGCAGGCCGTTGACCTGGGCCCAGCCGGTGATGCCGGGCTTGACCTTGTGGCGCAGCATGTAGGCCTTGACCAGCTCGCGGTATTCCTCGTTGTGCGCCACCGCGTGCGGGCGCGGGCCCACGATGCTCATGCGGCCCTGCAGCACGTTGATGAACTGCGGCAGCTCGTCCAGCGAGGTGCGGCGGATGAAGGCCCCGAAGCGCGTGATGCGCGGGTCACCCCGGGTGGCCTGGGTGACCTTGGCGCCGTTCTCCATGACGCGCATCGAGCGGAACTTGTAGACGGTGATGTCTTCGCCGTCCAGGCCCCCGCGCTTCTGCCTGAAGATGATCGGGCCGGGCGAGCTGATGCGCACGCCGAGCGCCACGCCGATCAGCAGCGGCGAGATCAGCACCAGGATGATGCCGCCCAGCACGATGTCGGACAGTCGCTTGACCAGGCCGTTGATGCCCACGAACGGGCTCTCCAGCAGGCTGACCACCGGCAGGCCGTCCATGTTGCGCATGCGGCCCTGGATGACGTTGAACCCGAACACGTCAGGCACGAAGTAGATGGAGACGGCGCTGTCGTGCAGCGCGGCGATCATGCGCTCGATGCGCGGCTGCGAGCTCAGCGGCAGCGTGATGTAGACATCCTTGATGTTGTGGCGGCGGATGCATTCGACCGCCTCGTCGATGCGGCCCACGATGTGCTCGCGCGCGCTGGGGGCGCAGCGGCTGGCATCGCGGTCTTCCAGATGGCCGACGAAGTCATGGCCGAAGGACTTGCGGTTCACCAGCATGTGCCCGACCTTGGCGCCCAGCGTGCCGGCACCGATCACCAGCGCGGCGCGGCGGGCCTCAGGCCGGAGCGCATGGCGGCGCATCAGCGCGCCACCGGCCAGCACGGCGGCGTATTGCGCCACCGGTGTCAGCACCGCCCACCACAGCAGCACATCGGTATCGAAGAACTTGAAGCTCTTGGTCGCGAAGCCGCACAGCACCAGAATGGCCATGACGGTGGCCCAGGCGGCGCACAGGTCGACCAGGGCGTTCAGGCGGTTTTCGTAGAAGCGGTTGGTGCCGGGAAAGACCAGCAGCATCACCAGGATGCTCAGCAGCATCGATGCCCGGTCGAGCACATGCCCGTGCGCGAAGTGCACGGCCAGGAACGTGACCACCGCCAGGATGGGCTCGAGCACCGCCGCCAGGAACACCGGCACGGACGGCGGCGGGGGAGAGAAGGGCAGCGCATCCACCGGCGAGCCACCAAGGCGGCTGATCTTGAACGCGCTGGGCGGATGCTGGACTGGAACTTCTGCGCTCATGCGTGTTTCCCCTGAGTTCTTTGTGAGTGTCTGATGAGATGGAGCATCATTCATGCCTTGTCCCGCAAATCGAGCCTCTCCCGGAGAGATAAGACACGGAAATTCTGATCAATCCGCGCGATGTGTTGTCACGACCCGGGTCTGGGTGCAACAGTCATTGCAATCGGAGAGCTTGTCCGGTACCTGATGGTCCGCAGACCGTGGAGCGCCGCCCGGACGAAGGGGCGGTGATGCCGCGGATCTCGCGGCCAAGCGCGAGGACCTCGTGCACCCAGCGCGCGGCGTGGGTTTCCGGGCTGTCGGTGATGGCGCCATGGTCCAGGCCGGCAAGCACTTCTTCCAGCCCTTCGCGCAGGCTGACCTGCGGGTGAAAGCCGAGCAGGTCGCGCGCCTTGCGGCCTTCCGGCGCCAGGTCATGCGGGTCCGGGGCGGCGCCATCGGCGACGATGCGCAGCTGGCTGCCCAGCGTCTGGCGCAGCGCCTCGGCGATCTCGGCGGTGCTCAGCGTCAGGTGGCTGATGTCGAAGATCTGCCGCGAGATGTTGTTCACCGGGGCGTCCAGCACCGCGACCAGGGCGTTCACGACATCGCGCACATGCAGATGCGCACGCCGGCGCTGGCCGCCCTGGTCGAGCGTGACACGGCGCAGGCGCAGTGCGCTGAGCGTCATCGCGTTGATCGTCAGGTCGAAGCGCATGCGCTCCGAGCGGCCGAAGACCTGTCCGAGCCGCAGCACCACGGGCGCGAAGCCATCGCTGGCCAGTGGCAGCACCGCCGCTTCGGTGTGCAACACGCCGTGGGCGAGGCGGGTCAGGGGCTGGGGCGGGGTGAGTTCGTTCAGGATCTGGCCGGGGCGCCGGCCGTAGACATCGCAGCTGCTGATCAGCAGGTGGCGCGACACGCCGCAGCTGCGCGCCAGCCGCGCCAGCCGCACCTGGGCGTGGTGATGAGCCAGACCGTTCCAGGTCGGGTCCAGTTCGGTGGCCAGGTCACTCGACAGGCCGGCCAGGTCGATCAGCATCTGCATGCCGGTCAGGTGCTCGCGCCGCAGGCCGCGGATGTCCATGCGCAGGATGTGCAGCTGCGGGTGATGGACCAACGCGGTCAGCGCGCGATCACCGAACAGCATGCTGTCGACCGCCGTGACCTGATGGCCCTGCACGAGCAGGGCCCGCACCAGCGCCGAGCCGATGTAGCCGGCGGCCCCGGTGACCAGGATGGACAGGCGGCGACGGGTCATGGGGGCAGGTGAGGCAGGCAGGGCAGAGACAGGCGCAGGCGCAAGAAAAGCAAATGTGCCCCGGACCCGCGGGTCCGGTTGACCCCGCGAATGCGGGGGGTGGCCTGCTCACGTCGGCATGTCGGGAATATGTCGTGCTTGTCTGCGTCTCAGCAGGCCACGCTTTCCCGCATCAGCGTGTGCCGGATGATGCCGCAGGTGCGCCGCACGTCCTCGTCGCTGACGCTCTGGTGGATCGGCAGGCACAGGCCTTCGCCGAACAGGGTGTCGCAGATCGGCAGGTCGACTGGGTCGATCAGGCCCTGCAGACAGGGCTGGCGATGCAGCGGGTAGAACATCGAGCGGGTCTGGATGCTCGAGTTCTCCAGCGCCTCGCGCAGCTCGGGCATGCGCGGGCACAGGATCGGGAAGCGGAAGGGAATGAAATCGGAATTGGGGTCCAGTCGCATCATGCGCAGCTGTGGCAGGCCGGCCAGGGCCTCGGCGTAGAGGTTGTAGCGCCGCAGCCGGTCGGCGCGCACCTGGGGCAGCCGTGCCAGCTGGGCGTTGCCCAGCGCGCACTGCAGGTCGGTGACGCGGAAGTTCATGCCCAGCATCTCGTGCACGAAGGTGCCGCTGGATTCGCGGCCCTGGTTGCGGATCAGGCTGATGCGCCGTGCCAGCGCCGGGTCGCGCGCCATGACCACCGCGCCTTCGCCCATCGTGATCGACTTGTCGGCGAAGAAGGAGATCACGCCGACATCGCCAAAGGTGCCGGCGTGCTGACCGCGGTAGCGCACGCCGCAGGCCTGTGCGGCGTCCTCGATGACCGCCAGGCCGTGGCGCTGGCCGAGCTGGGCGATCTCGGCCGCGTTGGCGGCCTGGCCGTAGATGTGCACCGGCATCAGCGCCGAGGTGCGCGGAGTGATCGCGCGCTCGAAGGCCTCGGGCCGGGCGGCGAAGGTGTTCGGGTCGACATCGATCAGCACCGGCTTCAGTCCGGCGAAGACCGCCGCGCTGGCCGAGGCCATGAAGGTGAAGCCGGGAATGATGATCTCGCTGCCGCGCGGCAGATCGAGCGCCAGCAGCGCCAGGAACAGTCCCAGCGTGCCATTGGGCGCGAAGGAGATGTGCGGCGAGCCGGTGAGCTGGCCGAGGTTCTGGCGGAAGGCGGCAGCCGCCGGGCCTTCCGTCAGCCAGTTGCGCTCCAGACAGGCTTCGATCGCCTCGGTCTCCGGCCGACCGATCCAGGGCTGGACTTGCTGGACACGTTGAATCTGCATGTTGTCGAATCCCCCAGGAAAGACATGGAAATGGCGTGAGGTGGGCTCTTTTCAGGGCAGATGTCAGCGTATGACAGCCAGGCGACGAACGGTGGATGGCCGGCTCAGCTGCCGCGCCTGTGGCGTGCGAACTGACCGAGCGCACCCCACACGAACAGGGTGTTGTGCACCAGGTAGCGGCGCCAGAGCCGCCGCGGCTCCTGGCCGAGTCGGTAGAACCACTCCAGGCCGTGCTCGCGCATCCACTGAGGGGCACGACTGACGGTGCCGGCGTGGAAATCGATCCCGGCACCGATGCCCAGCGTGACTGCGCGCACCGCCGGGCGGTGCTCGAACATCCAGCGGTCTTCCTTCGGGCAGCCCAGGCCGGTCATCACCAGGTGCGCGCCGGAGGCGTTGATGTGCGCGACGTCGGCAGCGTCTTCCTCGGGCGTCAGCGGCCGAAAAGGGGGCGAGTGTCGCCCGACGATGCGCAGCCGCGGGTGCGAACGCGCCAGTGCTGCGCACAGGCGGTCGAGCGTGGCGTCGGTGGTGCCGTAGAGATAGAGGCCCAGGTCGTGCTCTTGGGCTGCATCGAGCAGTCGCCCCATCAGGTCCGGGCCGTTGATGCGCTGCTGGGTCGGGTCGGCGGTGCGGCGCAGCATCCAGGCCACCGGCCAGCCGTCAGGCGTGACCATGTCGGCGGCGCGGATGTGGCGGCCGTGTGCGGTGTCGCGGCTGGCGCGCACGATCGAGTGCGCATCGCAGATCGAGACATAGCGCGGCTCGTGCGCTTCGGCCCAGCGGCAGATGCGACCGATGGCGGTGTCCCAGTCGATCAGGTCGACCGGAATGCCAAGCACCGGCGCGGTGCGGCGTGCCGTCGAGGCCACGGCAGGGGCGGCAGAGAGGGTGTCTGGCATGGCTCGTGCAGCCTTCAGCGGCGCTCGAGCAGCTGCCGGGCGGCGCGGTAGAGGAATTCGGTGTTGGTGCTCAGGTAGCGCGGCCCCAGGCGGCGCGGCTCGGACCCGAAGCGGTGCAGCCATTCGAGGCCGATGTCTTGCATCCACTGCGGCGCGCGGCGGATCACGCCAGCGTGATAGTCGAAGGCGGCGCCGACACCGATGGTGACCGCCTGGATGCGGTGCCGATGCGCGGCCATCCAGCGTTCCTGCTTCGGGCAGCCCAGGCTGACCCAGACGGTACGCGCGCCCGAGGCGTTGATGCGCTGGATGATCTGCTCGTCTTCCTCGGGCGTCAGCGGGCGAAAGGGCGGCGAGCAGACCCCGGCGATGCGCAGCGACGGAAAGCGATCCTGAAGACGCTGCTGCAGTCGCTCGAGCGTCGCCGGCGTGCTGCCGTACAGGAAGACGGCCTCGCCGCGCTGCTCGGCCTGGGCGAAATAGCGCAGCATCAGGTCCGGGCCGTTGATGCGGCGCTGGCGGGCATGGCCGAGACGGCGCAGCATCCAGGCGACCGGCGCGCCGTCGGCGGTGGCCAGGTCGGCGCCCTCGATCACCTTCATGAATTCGGGATCGTTGCGAGCGGTGACGACCGAATGCACGTTGCAGATGCACACATAGCGGCTCTCCCGCAGTGCGGCCCAGCGGCTGATGGTGCGGCAGGCATCGTCCCAGTCGAGCACGTCGATGGGCACGCCGACCACGCGTTCCACGGTGCGGCCTTCAGAAGCGGGCATCGGTTCCGAGAAGGTCGACGGCAGTGAAAATTCGGGCCGGTGGAGCATGGTCGGGAGTCGAGAAGATGCCGCATGGTAGGCAGCCATCTGCAAGAGTCCCAGTCAATATTGCCCACGTCCCCCCGGTACTCGGGGGGCTTGTGGAGCGCTCAAAGGCGCCAGACGTGCAATCCGGCATCCCTCAACGCCTTTTCATCCAGTCCCGATTTGACATCAATGACACAGCCACCCTTGATCAGCTTGCGGGTGAAATCCTCGAGGCCAAGCGCACGGAAACCCCGATGCGCGACCGCTGCGACGATGGCGTCCGCCCGAGGAAGATCCGCCCAGTCAAGCAGGCGCACGCCATATTCATGCATCGCTTCGTCGGGGTCGGCCATCGGGTCGTGCACGAAGACCTCGACGCCGTAGCTGCGCAGCTCGGTGATGATGTCCACCACCTTGCTGTTGCGCAGGTCCGGGCAGTTCTCCTTGAAGGTCAGCCCGAGGATGTTGACCCGCGAGCCCTTGATGTAGCTGCCCGCGGCGATCATCTGCTTGACCGTCTGCTCGGCGATGAACTTGCCCATGCCGTCGTTGATGCGCCGTCCGGCCAGGATCACCTGCGGGTGGCAGCCCAGCATCTCGGCCTTGTGCGTCAGATAGTACGGATCGACGCCGATGCAGTGCCCGCCCACCAGGCCGGGGCGAAAGGGCAGGAAGTTCCACTTCGTGCCGGCGGCTTCGAGCACCTCGGTGGTGTCGATGCCGATCCTGTCGAAGATGATGGCCAGCTCGTTCATCAGCGCGATGTTGAGATCGCGCTGGGTGTTCTCGATCACCTTGCAGGCTTCGGCGACCTTGATGCTGGAGCAGCGATGAACGCCCGGCTCGACGATGGTCTCGTAGAGCGCTGCCACCTTCTCGAGCGTGGCCTCGCTGTCGCCGGCGACCACCTTGATGACGTTGGTCAGCCGGTGCTCGCGGTCCCCCGGGTTGATGCGCTCGGGGCTGTAGCCGACGAAGAAGTCGCGCTTCCAGGTCTTGCCGGAGGCGCGTTCCAGCTCGGGGATGCACACCTCTTCCGTGGCGCCGGGATAGACGGTGGATTCGAAGATGACGGTGGCGCCCTTCTTCAGGTGCGGCCCGATGGTGCGGCTGGCGCCGATCAGCGGCCCGAAATCGGGAATGCGCGCCTGATCGACCGGCGTGGGTACCGCGACGATGATGAAGTCGGCCTCGCGCAGTGCTGCCGGGTCGCTGCTGTAGCGGGCATGGACGGCGGCGGCCATGTCCGCGTCGGGGATCTCGCGCGACGGATCCTGCCCGGCCTGGCAGCGGGCGATCTTGTCATGGGCGATGTCGAAGCCGATCGTCGGCAGACGGCGACCGAACTCGACGACGAGCGGCAGGCCGACGTAGCCGACGCCGATGACGGCGACGGTGGGCTGGATGGAATGGGGCATCGATTCGGAGGGGGTCTCAGGCATGACGCCGTGATTGTGCCGGCTGAGCCGACGAGGGTGCGTGCTAGGATCGTTTGCGCCCGTGGATCTCGAGTTGAGCCCCCTGCCAGTCAGGGAAACAGGGTATCCGTGCAGACTTAACGGCGCTATTGCGCGGTGGTTCCGGGCGGTACGGCGCGAGTATCTGACGAGTCGTTACAGGCCGATAAGATGCGACGCAAGGCCCGTTATCGAGTGATCAAGCCCCGGGCTCGGTATCACTTATCGACCCTGTCCAGTCACCACTCTCGAACGACATGACCTTTCCTCTGTTCTTCGCCATTCTTCGGGCGCGCTGGCTGTCGGCTCTGCTGGTGCTGCTGCTGACCGTCAGTGCCACGGTGGCGGTCACGCTGATGCTGCCCAAGACCTACACCGCGACGTCGTCCCTGGTGCTGGATGTCCGCTCTCCGGATCCGATCCTGGGCATGACGATGGGCGCGATGGCGATGCCGTCCTACATGGCGACTCAGGTCGAGGTGCTCCAGAGCGAGCGTGTCGCGCTGCGCGTGGTTCAGGGCCTGCGCCTGAACGAGAGCGCCCAGATCCGCGAGCAATGGGAGACCGAGGCGAAGAGCCAAGGCAGCTTCGAGTCCTGGCTGGCACAGATGATCAGCAAGAAGCTGGACGTGAAGCCCTCGCGTGACGGCAACGTGATCTACGTGTCCTACTCGAACCCGGACCCCAAGTTCTCCGCCGCCCTGGCCAATGCCTTTGCTCGGGCCTACATCGACATCAGCCTGGGGCTGCGCACGCTGCCGGCACAGCAATATGCCGACTTCTTCACCAAGCAGGCGGCTGATCTGCGCGATTCGCTCGACAAGGCTCAGACCCGCCTGGCCGACATGCAGAAGCAGTACGGCATCACCGTGGCAGACGAGCGTTTCGACATCGAGACCCAGCGCCTGAACGAGCTCAGCTCGCAGCTGGTGATGATCCAGGCCCAGGCGGCCGACTCGAACAGCCGCTCTTCGCAGGTTCGCGTCTCGGGGGATCAGCTCCAGGACGTGATTGCCAACCCGGTGGTGGCTGGCCTGCGTGCTGACCTGTCACGTCAAGAGGCTCGGCTTGGCGAGCTGGGCGCCCGTCTGGGCGATGCGCATCCGCAGGTGGTCGAGCTCAAGGCCAACATCGATGAACTGCGTCGCCGCATCGACAGCGAGTCCCGTCGTGTGGGCAGCAGCGTTGGTGTGACCAACAACATCAACCGGCAGCGTGAGGCCGAGGCCCGGGCCTCCCTGGAGGCCCAGCGCACCAAGGTGCTGCGCATGAAGGAACAGCGCAACGAGTTGACGGCATTGCAGCGCGAGGTTGAGTCGCTGCAACGCTCCTATGACCAGATCAACCAGCGCGTGCTGCAGACCAGCATGGAGAGCCAGACCACGCAGACCAACATCTCTCTGCTGTCGGCAGCCACGGAACCGACCCAGCCTTCGTCGCCGAAGCTGCTGCTCAACTCGCTGTTGAGCATTTTCCTGGGCATCCTGCTGGCAGTGGCCTTCGTGCTGATTCGTGAGGTCTTCGATCGTCGGGTGCGCATGCTCAGCGACTTCTCCGACTCGATCGGGCTGCCTGTGCTTGGCGTGCTGCCGGGTGCGACGGGCCGGATCGGACGGGGTGGCAGCGCCGTGCCCGCACAGGGCCGGGTCTCCCAGCATGTGATCGCTCGCTTGCCCGGTTCGGGCTCCTGATCCGACTCCCCCTCTGAAAGGCGTTTCGCGATGAGCTTCGCCCGACCCCAGGAAAAGAACCTCCGGATGGAATCCTCCATGACCCGCGCTGACGAGACGGCCCTGGCTGCTGGCGAGGATCGCTGCATCGGCGATCTGATCCGTGAGAAGAAGAGCCTCAGCGAGCAACAGATCGAGGCCATCCTGGCCTATCAGCGCGATCATGGCGTGCGCTTCGGAGAAGCGGCCGTCGCATTGGGGCTGGCGACTGACGCCGATGTCGTCTTCGCGCTCAGCCAGCAGTTCCATTACCCCTACACGCCTGAGGATCGTCGTCATATTCATCCGGAGCTGGTCACTGCGACGCAGCCCTTCGGCCCGCGCGCCGAGGCTTTCCGGGCGATTCGCAGTCAGCTGATGATGCGGGTCTTCAGCCCGATCGAGCCCAGGCGTGCCATGGCGGTGGTCAGTCCGGACAGCGGTGACGGCCGGTCCTACTTCGTGGCCAATCTCGGCATCGTGCTGGCCCAGCTGGGCGGGCGCACGCTGATCATGGATGCCAATTTCCGCACCCCCCGCCAGCACGATCTCTTCGGTGTGCCCAATGCCGCCGGCCTGAGCGGCATTCTCAGCGGCCGCCAAGAGGAGAACGTCATCTATCAGGCGGCAGACATTCCCAGTCTTTTTGTGATGCCGGTCGGCATCCTGCCGCCCAACCCGCTGGAGCTGCTCGAGCGACCGGCCTTCCGGCTGCTTGTGGGCGAGCTGCTGCGCAAGTTCGACCATGTCATCGTGGACACGCCGCCAGCCTCGAGTGGCAGCGACGCGGCGGTGATCGCCTCGCGCTGTGGTGCGGCCCTGGTGGTTTCGCGCAAGAACAAGACCCGCATGGCCAGCCTCAACACGCTGGTCGACAGCATGGTGGCGGCCTCGGCCAAGCTGGCTGGCGTGGTCCTCAATGAGCATTGAGTCCCGGGAACCCGGGACATTTCATCGATACAAGGAAATCGGCGGCCGACCGGATGTCCGGCGCCGGGCTGCGGGGGCTTGAAACATGTCTGCTGTTCGGATCAAGGCTGATCACGGAGGAGTTCCAGCGTGGACTCCGTGGCTGGTGCTGGCGCTGGGCTTCGTGGCGCTCTACGGCCCCACGGTGAACGATCTCTTCAAGGGGCCCTGGGCAGGGGACCAGCATGGTCACGGTCCGATCGTTCTGGCCATTGGCCTGTGGCTGATGTGGCGTCGTGGGCCCGAGATGCTGGCGCTGCCTGACCGGCCGGCCTGGATCGTCGGCCTGGCGGTGCTGCTGCCTTCGGTGCTGCTGTTCGTGCTGGGTCGCTCGCAGGACATCATCATCTTCGAGCTTGGCTCCTGCATCGGGGTGCTCGCGGGCAGCGTGCTGCTGCTCAAGGGAGGCGCTGGCCTGCGTCCGCTGTGGTTCGGGCTGCTGTTTCTGATCTTCATGATTCCGCTGCCGGGTCAGGTGGTCGATGCCCTGACCCAGCCGATGAAGATCGCGGTCTCCTATGTCGTCGAGTGGATTCTCTATCACGCAGGCTACCCGATCAGTCGTTCCGGTGTGATCCTGCAGATCGGCCAGTATCAGCTGCTGGTCGCCGATGCCTGTGCCGGCCTGAACACGCTCTTCACGCTCGAGGCGATGGGTCTGCTGTACATGAACCTGGTGCGGCATGAGTCGGTGATCCGCAATGTCACGTTGGCCGTGCTCGTGGTGCCGATCAGCTTCACCGCCAACGTGATTCGGGTGATCACCCTGACGCTCATCACCTACTACCTTGGCGATGAGGCGGGTCAGGGTTTCCTGCATGGCTTCGCGGGCATGGTGCTGTTCCTGGCTGCGCTGATGCTGATCATGATGGTCGACTCGGCGGTGCGCTGGATGTTGCCGAGCCGGCCCGTTGACCTGCCGCATCCCGTCGCTGCCTGAGCTGCGTGCTTGCCCACTCCATCCAGGATGCTTCCGATGATGATCTCCAAGACGACGCCGCCCCATCCGTCCGTCCCCGCGGCCAGGCCCGCGCCTTCCCGGGCGCTGCGCACCTCGGCCGTGCTGGCGGCCGTCATGATCGGGGCCTCGGTGCTGGGCTCGTCCCTGAAGCCTGATCTCCACTTGGCCGACACCCGCCCGCCGGTGAAGCTGGAAGCCCTGATCCCGGAGCGCTTTGGCGACTGGCAGCATGTGCCGATGGCTCAGGGCGTCGTCAATCCGCAGGCGCAGACGATGCAGGACAAGCTGTATGCCGAGCTGGTCAACCGGGTCTATCGCAACTCGCAGGGCGAGACCATCATGCTCTCGGTGGCCTACGGCAAGAACCAGAGCGACTCCTTTCAGGTGCACAAGCCAGAGATCTGCTATCCGGCCCAAGGCTTCCAGGTTCAGCGCACCAGCGCAGCCGAGCTGATCACCCCTCAGGGAACGGTGCCGGTGCGCCGGGTCGAGACCACCTACGGCTCGAACCGGTTCGAGCCGGTCACCTACTGGACCACGCTGGGTGATCATGCTGTCAAGAATGGCACCGACAAGAAATTGATGGAGATGCGCTACGCGTTGAAGGGCTACATTGCGGACGGCCTGCTGTTTCGCATGTCGAGCATCGACCGTGACAGTCCGCGTGCCTTCGTGCTGCAGGACCGGTTCGCACAGGAGATGCTGGCGGCGATGGGGCCTGAGAACCGCCTGCGCATCGCCGGTCTTCAGTGAGTCGTCGTATGGGCGCCGACGCCGGTCTGGCCGGCCAAGCCGCTCGTGCGATCGGGTGGGGCGCTGCCGGCTCGATCGCCAAGCTGGTGCTGCAGTTCGGTACGCAGATCATGCTGGCGCGCATCCTCGGGCCCGAGCAGTACGGCTTGTTCGCGATGGGTGTGCTGGTGGTCAGCCTGGCGACCTTCCTGGCGGATTTCGGCATGGCTTACGGGCTGATCCAGAAGCCGCAGGTCAGCGACGACGATCTGCGCTGCGTCTTCACCTGGCAGATTCTGGTCGGTCTGGTCGTGGCCACCGGCGTCTGGGCCGGAGCCGAGCTCATCGCACGCGGCTTCGGCGAGCCGAGAGCTGCCGCCGTGGTGGCAGCCCTGGCACCGGTCTGCCTGCTCAACGCGCTGTCGGCACCGTCGCTGAACATGCTTAAGCGCCGGATGGACTTTCGCAGCATTCAGCTCTCCCAAGTCGGCTCCTATGTGATCGGGCATGTGCTGTGCGGACTGCCACTGGCGCTGTGGCTGGGCGATGTGAGGGCGCTTGTCGTGGCCTGGCTGGTTCAGTCGGCCGTGGCCCTGATGTGGGCTTATGCGGCCGTGCGCCATCCGCTGCGACCGCTCTGGAATACCGCGGACCGTCCTGCCATGCTGTCGGTCGGTCTGACGGTCATGGTGACGAATCTGCTGAACTGGCTGTTGCAGAACGTCGATCGCGCGGTGGTGGCTCGCAGCTACGCCGCCAGCAGCATTGGCAGCTACTCTGCGGCCTATAACCTGGTCTACACCCCGACGACCACGTTGCTCGGGGTGATTCAGCCGGTCTTCTACTCGGCCTCTGCCCGGATGGACAGCGCGGACGGCGCCCGCCAGGCGGGTGTCTATCAGGCGGTACTGCTGGTGATCCTGCTGCTGCTGGCGCCGGTCTATGTGGCGGCGGCCGTGCTGGCCGAGCCGATCATCGCACTGCTCTATGGCTCCGCCTGGCACGATGCTGGCGCGCTGCTGACGCCGTTCGCGCTGGCGATGCCGGCTTTCCTGATCTGGGGCATGTCGACCCCGATGCTCTGGGCGGCTGGACACGCTCGTCGGGAATTCCGCTCGCAGCTGCCGGTGCTGCTGCTGTGGCTGCTGGTGTGTGCGATCGCCGCGCAAGGCCCGGTTCTCTGGGTCGCCTGGGCCGTGGCGGGACTGTTCTTCGTGCGTGCGGCGACGATGGTGGGGCAGGTGTGCCGGGTGCTGTCGATTCCGGCACGTGATCTCTGGTGCACGCTGCGTCCTGGCGTGCTGGCCTGTGTCTTGGTCGGCCTGAGCTGCGAGGTCCTGCTGCGACTGGGACGGCTGATGGATGTTGGCTCGGCGGGGCTGCTGCTGCCAGGTCTGGCGCTCGGACTGGGCGGCACACTGCTGCTGATGGCCGCCACGCTGTCGCTGACGGTTGCGCCCGCGGTGCGTCCGGCCCTCCGGCCGGTCCTGGCGAGACTGCCTGTCGGGTTGCGCCAGCTGCGGGCGCTGCGCCGACTTCTGGAGGAGTGAGCAATGAGCAAGGGTGAACTGATCTTTCTCGCGATGGGCGGATCGGTGCTGTCCATCCTGGCGGTGGTGATGGTGCTGGTCTTCGCGCTGATCATGCACACCCAGACGCGCATCGGCCGCTATTTCGTGCCGCTCATGCTGGCGCTGTGCGCGCTGGGCATGACGCTGGGCGTGGCGCTGTCCGGGCGCGACGTGCGTTTCGCGGCCTTTGCGGTCGACAGCATGAATGCCGAGCCGGGCGGTGCGACCTGGCCGAATCGGATGGTCACGTTCCTGATTCTCGGGCTGTCGCTGTCGATCATCGTCGGGCGCATCTTCGACAGCCTGAAGATGTCGGGCACCCGACAGATCTTCGGGCCCGAAAAGCCACTGGCAGGGGTCTTCATCGCCTATTTCATCGCGACGAATGTGATTCCCGCCTTCATGGGCGAGAAGCCTGCGTTCATCCATAACCAGTACTACGCTTTTCCCCTGTTCCTGGTGGCCATCATCAGCGCCACAAAGGATCTGGAACTGGTCATCGAGTGGGCGAAGATGGCCTTGCACACGATCATGGCGGCCAGCCTGATCGCGGTGATCGTGACACCCAACCTCGCGCTGCAGCCCGGCTACAGCGGCTGGATTCCCGGGCTCGACGTGCGGCTGTGGGGACTGGGCTCGAATCCGAACAGCATCGGTCCTCTGGCGGTGCTGGCTCTGCTGCTCGAGTATGCGCGGCCCACCCGGATTCGCCGTCTGCGCCTGCTGGTGGTGCTGTCCTCTCTCGTGGTGGTCGTGCTGGCCCAGTCGAAGACCGCCTGGATTGCCGCGGCCATCGCGGTCCAGTGCATCCTGCTCTATCGATTCGGCCTGGACCGGCAGGGCAGACTGCGGGTGGGAACCGCCATCTTGCTGCTGCTGATCGGTGCGGCATTCAGCATCGCGCTGATGGTGGCGCCACCCACGGTTCTGCTCGACATGCTTGCGGAGTCGAAAGCGGGCAATGACGTGCTGACGCTCACGGGCCGCACCCGGATATGGGATGTCGCTCTGGATGTCTGGATGGACAATCCAATTTTCGGTTTCGGGCCAACGCTCTGGGACAACGCCTTCCGGGCAAGCATCCAGATGCCCTTTGCAATGCACGCGCACAACCAGTTTCTCAACAGCATGGGACTCTCCGGAACGGTGGGTCTGATGGCACTGACCGTGTATCTCCTGACGCTGTCCTGGGGGGCGGTCAAAGCGGCACGAATCACCCGTGGCAGTTCGCTGGCCTTGCTGATCCTGGTCTGGCTGCGCTGCATCACCGAGACACCGCTCAATATCACCACGCTCTTCAACGGGGATGTGTACGCGCATCTGGTGCTGGTCATGCTTTCGGCCCGTGGCTTTTCGGTGCAGCCTCCCAAGTCGAAGACGAAGGACAGGCCTCCACTCGAGAGCAGCGCGTCTGTCCAGCTCACCGTGTTGAAGGCCACGTGATGAAAGTCAGCATCGTCACCTGCACCTGGAACAGCCGCCAGTTCCTGCCGGCCGCCCTGGATTCCGTGCGCAGACAGACCCATGCCGACATCGAATGCATCTTTGTCGATGGCGGATCCGATGATGGGACGCTGGAACTGATCGACACCATGGAGCGGCCGTTCAAGGTACTCCATGGGGTGCGCGGTGGCATTTCCAGGGCGATGAACGCAGGTCTGCATGCTGCGACGGGTGATGTGGTCGCGCATCTTCATTCGGACGATTTCTATCTGCATGACAGGGTCGTGGCCGATGTGGTTGCCGCATTCGATGGCAGTGGAGCGGGCTGGGCTTTCGGGCGCATCGTCAACGTGATCGAGGGTCGGCAAGTGCCCGAGTCTTTCACGCCGCCCCTGTATTCGCGTGCAGCCCTGCTGCGGCGCAACTTCATTCCGCATCCGGCCACTTTCGTGCGTCGTGATTGGATGGAGGCGGCCGGCGGCTTCGATGTCGGGCTCCGGTACGCGATGGACTACGACCTCTGGCTGCGGCTGTGCGCGCGGGGCGATCCGATCTGCCTGCCCGAGGCACTGGCCGCATTCCGTCAGCACCCCGGCAGCCTGTCCTCGAGCAACCGGCTCGCGGCCTTCCTGGAGGACCACGAGGTGCGCATGCGCCATGTCGGTCCGGGCCTGCTCGATCGGCTGGAGCACCGCGCGCGCTTCATGGTGCGTCGCGCCCGGATGCGATCGGCCTGAGCGATGAGTCCGCCGCGCATCTCCCTCGTCCTGGCCACGGTCGGTCGCACGACCGAGCTGGCCCGCGGTCTGCAGGCCTTGGCGGCCCAGTCCTGCCGCGATTTCGAGGTCCTGGTGATCGACCAGAACGATGACGACCGGCTGGTGCCGATCATGGCGGAGTCGGCGCGTGCTGGTCTGATGATCCGTCACGAGCGCTTCGCCCGACGCAGCCTGTCGGGTGCACGCAATCACGGCATCGGCCTGGCTCGCGCTGGCATCGTCGGCTTTCCGGATGACGACTGCTGGTACGAGCCCGACACGATCCGGGCGCTGGTCGCGCAATGGGATCGTGTGCAGCCGGCGCCGGCGCTGATGGTCGGCTGCTGGGTCGAGCAGGCCGAGCGTGGCGGTGACCTCGGTGCGCCTGCGCAGCCGCTGCGCCCTCAGGAGGTGCTGTCCTTTCGCGGCCGCCGGGCCAGCTCGATCACGATCTTCTGCGAGACCGGGCGGCTGCGTGCGCTCGGCGGCTTCGATGAGCGTCTCGGCGTTGGCCAGTGGTTCGGCTCGGCCGAAGAGACCGATCTGGTGATGCGGCTGGCTGGCCGCGACGAGGCGATGTTCTACGCGCCGCAGATCCGGGTTCACCATCACCTGCCGCCGGTCGTCGAGCGGCCGCGCCTTGATGCGGGGGATCGCGAGCGCTTGAGGGTGCGTGAACGTGGCACCGGTGCGCTCTATGCCAAGCACCGGCTCTCGGGCTGGGTCATCGGTCGTGGTCTGGTCGCTCCCTGGCTGCTGCCCTTGCTGTGCGGGCGGATGGGTGCCCTGCGTGCGGGTCTGAGCTGCGTGCGCGGGCGCCTCGAGGGGCTGCGGCGCTGGCCGCATGCGGCCAATGTCGCGAGTGAGCTGGGTGGGGCTCGCCGATGAGCACGTCACCACCGAGGCGGCGGGGAGGGCTGCGCGCCGCAGGTCTGGCGGTCCTGGGGGCGGTCATGCTGGCGGCGCTGCCTGCACGGGCGGTGCCGCCGGAATATTTCGGTCTGCACATCCATCATCTGGGCAAGGGCACGAACTGGCCTGAGCCCGGGCCGGGCAGCCTGCGCGCCTGGGATGCCCAGGTCACCTGGGCCGATCTCCAGCCCCGCCGTGACCAGTTCGATTTCTCTCGCCTGGATCTTTATGTGCAGACGGCCCGGCAGAAGGGGGTGCCGGTGCTGCTGCCGCTGGCCCACTCGCCGCGCTGGGCCTCTTCTCGGCCTGATGAGCCCTCGCCCTATGGGCCAGGCCGGGTGGCACCGCCTGCCCGCATCGAGGACTGGCGCCACTATGTCGAGGCGGTGGTCCGGCGCTACCAAGGCCGCATCGAGGCCTATGACATCTGGAACGAGCCCAGCGACAAGGTGCACTACAGCGGCACGCTCGCGCAGATGGTCGAACTGACCTGCGAGGCCCACCGCATCATCCGCGCGATCGACCCGAAGGCGCGGGTCGTGTCACCGGCCAGCGCCAGCGGCGGTCGGCATGTCGATTATCTGGATCAGTTCCTGGCGGCCGGCGGGCGCCAGTGCATCGATGTCGTCGCCCACCATCTCTACGTCTTTCAGCAGCCGCCGGAGGCGATCGTGCCGATGATCCGCCAGGTCCGTGCCGTCATGCGGCAGAACGGCGTGGGCCATCTGCCGCTCTGGAACACCGAGTCGGGCTGGTGGCTCGAGGACACCGACGGTACGCCGGTTCCCGAGATGGTGCGCACCGGCTGGGTTCGACTGGACGGTCCGACCGGCGCCGCCTGGCTGATGCGCGCGCTCGTGCTCGGCCGCGCCGAGCAGCTCGGGCGGTTCTACTGGTATTCGCTGGACAACCGCTACGGCTTGGGCATGCTGCAGATCACCAGCCGGGAGCCCAAGCCGGCGCTGGCGGCCTTCGGGCAGATCCAGTCTTGGCTGCGCGAGCGCGAGGTGTCGTCCTGCCGGCCGCTGCCCCCCGATGTCTGGACCTGCGAGCTGACTGACGCGCGCAGCCGCACCACCGTGGCTGACCTGCTGTGGACGACGGGCCCCTCGGAGCCGCTTTCCCGGCTGCCGGTGGCGATGAGGGCACGCTGGCAGCACTGCCAGCTGCCTGGCGGATCTGCGGTGGCCATGACGGACCTGTCGAAGCGCACGATCGTGTCCACGCCGATGCTGTGCGTGCGTCGACCGAACGTGGTGGCACGATGAGATCTCTGCTCATCGCGGGACTGCGTCGCCTCGCCACCGCCTGGCGGGTGGCTGGCAAGTCGGGTTATCTGCAGCACGGGCCGGATCTGCATGTGGGCAAGGGCGTGCGGCTCTGGGCGCCGGTCTCGATCGTCATCGGACGCAGCGTCTACATTGGCAAGGAGGTCTGCATCGAGGCCAACTGCGAGATCGGCGACCACTGCCTGATCGCCAATCGCGTCGGCATCGTCGGCCGCCACGACCATGACTTCTCTGCCGTCGGCACGCCGATGCGCTTCACGCCATGCATCACCTCGCGGCGCAGGCCTTCGTCCTTTCTCGGCGAACGCGCGGTCATCGGACCGGACTGCTGGATCGGCTACGGTGCCGTCGTGCTGACCGGCGTGACCATCGGCCGGGGCAGCGTGATCGCTGCCGGCGCGGTGGTGACCCGCGACGTGCCGCCCTACAGCATCGCCGCTGGCAATCCGGCGCGGGTCGTGGGTGCGCGCTTCCGCGATCCAGCCGACATCGGCCGCCATGAACGTGGGGTCGCCCGGGGCGAGTTCCGCACGTCCGAGCGGGGCTTCGACCACTTCACGATCTGTCCGGGCCGGGATGATGCCGAGCCTGTCCCTCCGCACCGATGAACACCAAGGTCGCCATTCTCCAGCACCGGCTGCTGCACTACCGGGTCGATTTCTTCCAGCGCCTGCATGACGAGCTGGCCCGTCACGGCGTCGAGCTGATGCTGGTCCACGGCCAGGCCTCGGCTGCCGAGGCGGTGCGCAAGGACGAGGGCCATCTGCCCTGGGCCACCCGGGTGCGCAATCGCTTCCTGGGCGTGGCCGGCAAGGACCTGATCTGGCAGCCGCTGCCGCGGTCCGCCCGCGATGCCGACCTGTGCGTGATGATCCAGGAAAATCGGGTGCTGTCGAACTACCCGCTGATCCTGCGTCGAAGGCTGGCCGGTGCCGGCGCGCCGCCGCTGGCCTTCTGGGGCCATGGGCGCAATTTCCAGACGACCGCGCCCAGCGGCTGGCGCGAGCGCTGGAAGTCGCTGATGCTGCGCCAGGTCGACTGGTGGTTCGCCTACACCTCGATGACGGTCGACCATCTGCGCGCCAGCGGCTTTGCGGCCGACCGCATCTCCAACCTGAACAACGCCATCGACGTCTCGGCCTTCCGGCGCCAGATCGAGGCGGTGCCCGAGGTCGATCTGGCGCGCTGGCGCACCGAGCTCGGCCTGGGCGACAGCCGGCGCATCGCGGTCTTCTGTGGCTCGATGTATCCGGAAAAGAAGCTTGACCTGCTGCTGGCCGCAGCCGACCGCATCCGCGCGGCGCTGCCGGACTTCCACCTGCTGATGATTGGCGACGGCCCCGGTGCGGCCGAGGTGCGTGCGGCCGCCGCGTCGCGGCCGTGGCTGCATGTGCTGGGCGTGCGCAAGGGGGCCGACAAGGCGGCGCTGTTCCGCCTGGCCTGCGTGCAGCTCAATCCGGGGCTGGTCGGGCTGCATGTGCTCGATGCCTTCTCGGCCGGGCTGCCGATGATCACCACCGCACGTGCGCTTCACAGTCCGGAGATCGCCTATCTGCAGGGCGGCACGACCGGCGTGGTGATCGATGAGGATCACCCCTCGGTCTATGCCGATGCGGTGACTGCGCTGATGCGTGACGAGGCGCGCCTGCGGGCGATGCGCTTGGCCTGTCTGGAGGCGGCGGGTCGCTACACGCTCGACAACATGGTGTCGAACTTTGCCCGTGGCGTGCTTGACTGCCTCGAGCGGCATGGCCGGCATGTGCGGCGGCCTGTCTGAAATGCGCAAGGGGCGGCGACATGACGTCGCCGCCCCCTGATCGCCGCGCCAGGGGCGCGGATCGATTCCGTCGTCAGCTCAGAACAGGCTCTCGCGCAGATAGATCACGTCGCCGTTCTGCAGCAAGTCGTTCATGCCCGGCTGCAGGATCTGGATCTTGCCATCTGCGCCGCGGCGGTGCAGACGCAGTCCCTTCTCGGTACCGCGCTGGGTCAGGCCGCCGCCGGAGGCCAGGCCCTGCAGCACGGTCATGTCGCGCTCCAGGCGCATCGCACCGGGGCGCTGCACTTCGCCGTAGATGTAGACCATCGGCATGCGCTCGACATACACCGTGTCGCCGTTGGCGATGACCGGGTCGTTGACACCGCCAGATTCCGCGAACAGCATCGGCACGTCGATGGTGACGCGCAGCGGCTTGCGGTCGCGCATGCCGCTCAGCACGACCTGGTCGCTGCCGCCCTGGGCGATGCCGCCGGCAGTGGCCAGCAGCTCGCTCAGGCGCATGCCGGTCTGCTCGATCGGGTAGCGCCCCGGACGGGTGACCATGCCCAGCACCGAGGCCTGGTTGCCTCGCACCTGTGTCACCAGGATGCTGACCTGCGGCTGGCGGACGAAGTTGCCGTTCTTCAGTCCGTCGGCGATGAGTTTCTCGGCCTGTGGCACCGACAGGCCGCCCAGACGGACCTGACCGAGCAGCGGATAGCTGATCGCACCGCTCTCGGTGACGCGGGTTTCCAGGGTCAGGTCCTGGTTCTGGTAGACGCTCACTCGTACCACGTCGCCGGGGCCCAGCACATAGTCGCGCTGGGCGTCGGAGAGCTGCGCATGGGCCAGGACAGGCGCCAGCAGCAGCAGCACGGACAGGAACAGCCGCTGCAGCAGCTGCGCCAGGAGATCGGTCGGGAGTCGGTGTGTCATCGGCATGTGGCGTGCATCGAAGGGGTTACTTCAGCCCGAGGCCCTTCTGGAGCGTGGCGGCATCGAGCGCATCCGAGGCCGGCGCGGTCGGAGCCACGGTCGGGGTGACTTCCGCCGCGGCGCTGGCGGCCTCCGCCGGCACCGGCGCTGGATTGGCGAAGGTGCCGACATATTCGATCTTGGCAGATTCACGCAGCTTCTTGATGCTGTCGCTGACCAGCTTGCGCTTGCGGTCGGTCAGCAGGAACTGCTCGATGGGTTTCTTCGCGGCCTCTTCGGTCACCGGGGCCGGCTTGGCACCGGCGATGAAGACTGCGCTCAGGCCGGCTGGGCCGGCCTTGACCAGCCATTGGCCTTCGTTGATCTTGGCCAGCTCGGCCAGCGCACCCATCGGGATGTTCTCGGGGGCCTGGGTCACTGCGCGGGCACCGAAGCGGATGCCCGCTGCCTTCAGCGTCGAGGCGAGATCCTCGCCATGGCGCAGGCCCGGGATCTTCGATTGCAGCGCGGCCTTCTGCTCGGTATTGGCCTCGATGTTGAACTCCTGCAGCGCATAGATGCGACGCTTGGAGAACAGCTCGGGTTTGCTGTCGTAGTAAGCCTTGATCTCCTCGGCGGTGGGCGCGGCGGCACTCTCGGCGACCTTGTCGGCGTAGGCACGGGCGATGATGTCGCGCTTGGCGGCCTCGATGGCGGAGACGACCCGCGGATCGCGGTCGAGCTTCTGCTCGGCGGCCTGCTGGATGGCCAGCTCCTGGTCGACCAGACCGTCGAGCACCCGGCGGCTCACCGCCGGGACCTGCTCGGGCTTGAGACCGGGCTGGCGCTGCAGCACCTGGTTGACCTGATGGACCGAGATCTCGCCGGAGTTCACCTTGGCAGCCACCTGGGTGGCCGGCTTCTTGTCACCGTCACCCCCACCGCACGCGGCCAGCAGCGCAGCGCAGGCAAGGGCGGTCGGGACGAGGACAAGACGGCTCAGACGGATGGGGCGGGTGGACAGGGCCGATGTCATGACTTGCATACTCCTGGCGCGAGGGCAGGGTCCGGTGGGGTTCATGGCCGGATGCACTCGCAATGAAAGAGGTGATAAACGGAACAAACCGGCGGCAGTTTATCCGGCACCTGTCCGGGCGGCTTCCCCGGATTGCAGGGGCAGTTTTCATTCCGTGAGGCCACGTTAAGTCTGCACGCAGGCCTGTGCAGGTAGAGGTTCAGGGCGTGAGCCAGTGCGCGCAAGGCGGGGGATTGTCGGCAGGCAGGGGGCGCACGCCCGGCGGGCAGGGGTCTGGAGCCGCAGGTGTCGTTCTGCCTGAACTGCGCAATTGCATTGTTTCGCGTTCGGGTGTGGCGTTCTGCCGCGGCGCTGCGGGAATTTCATCTTTTCGGGTGATCCTGCTCCAGTTCGGGCAGGGGGCGTCGATATCGGGCGCAGAGAAGGCTGTCGTGCGCTTGCCGCGGTGGCCGTCGACTGATCAGTACATCACCGGACCCGACCCCATGGCTTCGATCTTCACCACGCTCTCCCCCGCAGAAGTCGCCGAGCTGCCGCCGGAGGAACTGGCGGCCCTGACCACCGAGGACTGGGCCGGCATCAGCTCCGCGCAGGTGGCGGTGTTGTCGGCCGAGCAGATCGCCTCGATCGAGAGTCTGGGGCTGGCGGCCATCACCACCAGCGCGCTGCGCGGCTTCGATGCCGAGGCGATCACCGCGCTGAGCACGACCCAGGTCGCCGCGCTGACCACCGGTCAGGTGGTATCGCTCACCGTGGCGCAGATCGGCGGCCTGGCCTCCGAGGATGTGTCGGTCTGGTCGACCCTGCAGACCTCGGCGCTGACGACCGTGCAGATCGCCTCGCTTGGCTCCGCGCAGCTCGCCGGCCTGTCCGCAGCCGACATCGCCGCTTTCGCCAGCACGCAGGTCGGTGCGCTGACCACCGCACAGGCTCCGCTGCTCGATGCCGCGCAGCTCGGTGCGATCGAGACGCAGGACCTGATCGCGCTGAGCACCACCACGCTGCGGGCCTTCTCGGCCGAGCAGATCGCTTTGCTGTCGACGGCGCAGGTGGCTGCACTGTCCAGCACGCAGGTGGCCGCTCTGGGCACGAACCAGATCGCTGGCCTGACCACCCGCCAGATCGGTGCGCTGGAGACCGCCGACATCGCGGCGCTGTCGAGCGCGCAGTTCGCTGCGCTGACGACCGCGCAGGTGGCCGCGCTGAGCACCACCCAGATCGGTGCGATCGAGACGCGTGATCTGGTCGGTCTGGGCACCACTGGCCTGGGTGCGCTGACCAGCAACCAGATCGTTGCGCTGAGCACCGTGCAAGTGGCCGCGCTCAGCACGGTGCAGATCGGTGCGTTGAGCACGGCGCAGATCGTCGCGCTCGAGTCGACCGACTTTGCCGCGCTGAACACCGCGCAGATCATCGCGCTCAGCTCCGAGCAGATCGCCGCGATGGCGGTGGCCGACATCCAGGCCCTGTCGACCTCGCAGGTCGCCGCGCTGCGGCCCTGGCAGATTCCTGCGCTGACCGCCGCGCAGGTCGCCGCGCTGGGCACGAACGACCTGGCGGTGCTGGGCACCACCCAGGTGGCCGCGCTGACCAGCGCGCAGGTGCTGGCGCTGGGCACGACCGGCATTGCCGCGTTGTCGCCGGCACAGGTCCAGGCGCTGGGTGCCGAGAATGCCGCCGCGCTGACCACGCTGCAGATCACCGCGCTGACCACGCTGCAGATGCCCTCGCTGTCGCTGGCCCAGGTGGCCGCGCTGACGACGACCCAGATCGGCGCGCTGCAGACCACCGACCTGGTGGCGATGAGCAGCACGCAGATCGCCGTGCTGGGCACGCACCAGGTGGCGGCGCTGAAGACGGCCCAGATTGCTGTGCTGGAGACCGCCGACCTGGTGGCGCTGAACAGCGCGCAGGTTGCCGTGCTGTCGACCGCCCAGGTGGTGGCCATGTCGACGGTGCAGATCGCCGCGATCGAGAGCCGCGACATCGGCGCGCTGTCGACCGCGGCCGTGCGCGCGCTGTCGACCGGCCAGATCGCCGCGCTGACCAGCATCCAGGTGGCCGCGATGGCCACCGAGCAGATCGCCGCGCTGACCTCGACCCAGGTGGCCGCCATCGACACCGCCGATCTGCGCGCGATGAGCACGGCGCAGATCGAGGCGCTCTCCAGCACCCAGGTCGGTGCGCTGCGCAGCATCCAGGTCGCGGCGCTGACCACCCGCCAGCTCGGAGCGCTTGACACCTCCGACATCGTGGCGCTGGGCAGCACGCAGATCCAGGCGCTGTCGACCGTGCAGGTCGCCGCGCTGTCGGTGGCCCAGATCGGTGCCATCGAGACCCGTGATCTGGCCGCGCTGGGTACCGCCGGCGTGCGGGCGCTGACCACGGCGCAGGTGGCCGCGCTGACCACCGCGCAGACCCTGGCCTTGGGCACGTTGCAGATTCAGGCACTGTCGACCGTGCAGGTCGCCGCGCTCGAGTCGACCGATCTGATCGCGATGAACACCGCGCAGGTCTCCGCCTTTTCCTCCGCACAGGTCGTCGCGCTGGGCTCGCGGCTGATCAGTGCGCTGGAGACCGCCGACATCGCTGCCTTCTCCAGCCTGCAGATCGGTGCGCTGACGACCGCGCAGGTCGCCGCGCTCGGCAATGCCCAGGTGCTGGCGATCGAGTCGCGCGATGTCGCCGCGCTGTCCACCGCGCAGCTCCGCGTGCTGTCGACCGCGCAGATGCAGGCCTTCTCCAGCGCGCAGGTCGCGGCCCTGAACACCGTCCAGCTCACCGCGTTGACGACCGGCCAGATCCAGGCGCTCGAGAGCGCCGACATCATCGCCCTGAGCTCGAACCAGATTGCCGCGCTGACGACTGCGCAGGTCGCTGCGTTGACGACCGTGCAGGTCAGTGCGCTGCAGACTGTCGACATCGCTGCGCTGGGCAGTGCCCAGATCAATGCGATGAGCACCGCGCAGTTCGCCGCGCTGAACACTGCGCAGGTGCTGGCGATCGAGTCGCGTGATCTGGCCGCGCTGGGCACGGGGGCGCTGCGCAGCCTGTCGACCCAGCAGATCGTGGCGCTGAACACCGCGCAGACCGCTGCGCTGAGCAGCGCGCAGGTGGCCGCACTGACCACCGCACAGATCGCCGCGTTGGAGACCACCGATCTGGCGGCTTTCTCGAGCCTGCAGGTCGCTGCGCTGACCACCGCGCAGATCGCTGCGCTCAACAGCCGGCAGGTCGCGGCGATCGAGACTGCCGATATCGCCGCGCTCAGCAGCGCCCAGCTCAACGCGCTGGGCACGGTGCAGCTGGCTGCACTGACCTCGTCGCAGATGGGTGCGCTGGAGACGCGCGACCTCGCCGCGCTGAACACCGCTTCGCTGCACGCGCTGACGACTGCACAGATCCTGGCACTGAACACCGCTCAGGTGGCCGCCCTGACCACCGGCCAGATCGCTGCGCTGGGCAGCAGCCAGCTGCGCACGCTGGAGACCACCGACATCGTCGCGCTGGGCACCGGCCAGATCGCTGCGCTGACCACGGCTCAGGCGGCTGCGCTGACCACCCGCCAGATCGCCGCGCTGGAGACCGCCGACATCGCGGCGCTGTCCAGCACCCAGTTGGCCGCCCTGGGCACGGCCCAGCTGGTGACGCTGAGCTCGGCGCAGATCGCCTCGATCGAGACCCGCGACCTGGTCGCGCTGTCGACCGACGCGCTGCGCTCGCTGCTGACCACCCAGATCGCCGCACTCGGCACGGCCCAGGCGGCCGCGCTGACCAGCACCCAGGTCGCGGCGCTGACCACCCGCCAGATCGCCGCGATCGAGACGGCTGATCTGGTGGCGATGAGCAGCGCCCAGATCGCTGCGATGAGCACTGCCCAGCTGGTCGCGCTGACGACCGTTCAGGTCGGTGCGCTGCAGACCGTCGACCTGGCGGGGCTGTCGAGCACTCAGCTCGGTGCGCTGACCACGGCCCAGCTCGGTGCGCTGTCGAGCGTCCAGCTGATGGCACTGGAGACCCGTGATCTGGGGGCCCTGAGCAGCACCCAGCTGCGCTCGCTGTCGACCAGTCAGATTGTCGCTCTCGGCAGTGCGCAGATCGCCGCGCTGGACACCGCGCAGATCGCCGCGCTGACCACCCGCCAGATCGCTGCGCTGGAAAGCGCCGACGTGATCGGCCTGAGCTCGACCCAGGTCGCCGCGCTGACCACCAGCCAGGTGGCCGCACTGACGACGGCTCAGGTCGCGGTGCTGCAGACCGTCGACATCGCTGCGATGTCGAGCGCGCAGCTGGCGGCGCTGAACAGCACCCAGATCGGCATGCTGACCACCAGCCAGGTGGCTGCGATCGAGAGCCGGGATCTGGCCGCGCTGAGCACCGGCTTCGTGCGCACGCTGACGACTGCGCAGATCGTCGCGCTCAGCTCGGTGCAGGTGGCGGCCTTGGCCTCTGCCCAGGTGGCCGGGCTGTCGACGGATCAGATCGCGGCGCTGGAGACGTCGGATCTGGTCGCGCTGAGCACCTTGCAGACCGCGGCACTGACCAGTGCCCAGGTCGCGGCGCTGACCACCCGCCAGATCGGCTCGCTCCAGGCGGAGGACATCTCCGCGCTGGGCACCCACCAGATCGGTGCACTGGGCACTCACCAGCTCGCCGCGCTCAGCACCAGCCAGATCCAGGCGCTGGAGACGCGTGACATGGTTGCGCTGAGCTCGCGGGTGATCGGTGCGCTGAGCACCGCGCAGGTGGTGGCGCTGACCTCCGCCCAGGTGGCGGCGCTCAACAGCGTGCAGGTCGCCGCGATGACCAGCCTGCAGGTGGCCGCGCTGGAGACCGTCGACCTGGTGGCGCTGGGCACCACCCAGATCGCCGCGCTGACCAGCACCCAGGTCGCGGCACTGACCACACGCCAGATCGGCGCCCTGGAAACCGCCGACATCGCTGCAATGACCAGCGTGCAGTTCGGCGCGATGAGCACGCTGCAGCTGGCCGCGCTGAACACCCTGCAGCTGCAGGCGCTGGAAACGCGTGACCTCGCGGCCCTGAGCACCAGCGCAGTGCGGGCCTTCACCACGCTGCAGATCGGCGCGCTGACCACGCTGCAGGCGGGTGCGCTGACCACCAGCCAGCTCAACGCGCTGAGCACCGCGCAGATGGCGGCGCTGAACACCGCCGACATCGCTGCGCTGTCGTCCAACCAGATCGCCGCACTGTCGACGGTGCAGATCAGTGCGCTGACCACCCGCCAGATCGCTGCGATGGAGACCCGCGACATCGCCGCGCTGACCAGCGAGCAGGTCGCAGTGCTGCGCACCACCCAGGTCGCCGCGCTGACCGGTGCTCAGGTGGCCGCGCTGGAGACGCGCGACATCGCCGCGCTGTCGACCGCTGCGGTCCGGGCCTTCTCCACCAGCCAGATCGTCGCGCTGGGCACAGCCCAGATCGGCCAGCTCACCAGCACCCAGGTCGCGGCGCTGAGCACCAGCCAGATCCGTGCGCTGGAGAGCACCGACATCGCCGCGCTCGGCAACGCCGGACTGCTGCCCGCGCTCTCGAGCAGCCAGGTCGCTGCGCTGGAAACGCATGACCTGAGCGCGCTGAACACGAACGCGTTGCGCACGCTGACCACGGCCCAGATCGTCGCGCTCAGCTCGGCGCATCTGGCGGTCCTGTCCACCGGCCAGGTCGCCGCACTGACGACGGCCCAGGTCGCCGCGCTGGAGACGGCCGACCTCGTCGCCTTCAGCACGCAGCAGGTGTCCGCGCTGACGACCGCGCAGATGGCGGTGCTCCATACCCGTCAGGTGGCTGCGCTGCAGACCGATGACATCGTGGCGCTGTCCAGCGCCCAGGTCGCGGCGCTGGACACCGCGCAGATCGCCGCGCTGACCAGCACGCAGATCGCCGCGCTCGAGGTGCGCGACATCGTCGCGCTGGGCACGGACGGCGCTGCGGCGTTGTCCACCCAGCAGGTGCTCGCGCTGTCGACCGCGCAGGTCGCCGCGCTGAGCTCGGCCCAGCTCGCGGCCTTCGGAACCCGCCAGATCGCCACGCTGGAGACGGCCGACATCGTCGCGCTGAACACCGTGCAGATCGCTGCGCTGAGTGCCGAGCAGATCGCCGCGCTGACCAGCCGCCAGTTCGCCGCCTTCGAGACGAGTGACATCGCTGCGCTGTCGAGCAGCCAGGTGGCGGCGCTGAGCGGCCCGCAGATCGCGGCGCTGAACACGCTGCAGTTCGCGGCGCTGGAAACCCGTGATCTGGTCGCGCTGTCGACCACGGCGGTGCGGGCGCTGACCACGGCCCAGATCATCGGCTTGACGGTCTTCCAGGCTGCTGCGCTGACCACCGACCAAATCCATGCACTGACCACCACGCAGGTGGCTGCGCTCGAGACGGGCGATCTGGTGGCGCTGGGCACGCATCAGGTGGCGGCGCTGACGACCCTGCAGGTCGCTGCGCTGCGCACCAGCCAGCTGGTGGCGATGGAGAGCCGCGACATCGCCGCATTCGACAGCAATCAGATCGCTGCGCTGGGCAGCGCGCAGGTCGCTGCGCTGAGCACCGCGCAGATCGCTGCGATCGAGACGGCGGACATCGCCGGCCTGGGCTCGGCGGCGCTGCGGGCGCTGTCGACTGCGCAGATCGTGGCGATGAGCTCGGCACAGTTCGGTGCGCTGACCACCGTGCAGATCGGCGCCTTGACCACCGTGCAGATCGGTGCGCTCGAGACCAGCGATCTTGCCGCCTTCGGCGCCGACCAGATCGGTGCCCTGGGGACCGCTCAGATCATCGCGCTGTCGACCCGCCAGATCGCTGCGCTTGGCACCGACGACATCGCGGCGCTGACGGGCACGCAGGTGGCGGCGCTGACCACGACGCAGCTGACGGCCTTCAGCACCCGCCAGATCGTCGCGCTGGAGACGGGCGATCTGGTGGCGATGAGCAGCACGCAGATTGCCTCGCTGTCGAGCAGCCAGTTCGCCGCGCTGACCACCGATCAGCTCCAGGCGCTGCAGACGGTCGACATCGTCGCGATGACCACGCTGCAGGCCGCTGCGCTGACGACCGCCCAGATCGTCGCGCTGACCACCGAGCAGGTGGTGGTGCTGGAGACGCGTGACATCGCCGCGATGTCGATGACCCAGGCCGCGGCCTTCGAGCAGACCGACATCGATGCGATGAGCGAGGCCCAGCGCAGCGCGTTGACCGCGCTGTCGCCGATCGTGCTGGATCTCAACGGCGACGGGGTGCGCACGCTCTCGGCCTCGGCCGGGGTGCGCTTCGACCTGCTGGCCAGCGGCCATGCCCATGCCACCGGCTGGGTTTCCGCCAGCGACGGCCTGCTGGTGCGAGACCTGAACGGCAACGGCCACATCGACGACGGGCGAGAGCTCTTCGGCGTGGCGACCCGGATCGACGGGGGGCATCTCGCCGGCAACGGCTATGTCGCGATGCAGGCGCTCGACAGCAATGGCGACGGCCGGCTCGACGCGAAGGATGCCGCCTTCGGCGAGCTCAGGGTCTGGGTCGACGCAGATGCCGATGGGCTGTCCTCGGCAGCCGAGCTGCATGGTCTGGCCGATCTGGGCATCGTTTCGCTCGATCTGAATGCGCAGGCTGGCAGCGCGACCGATCAGGGCAACCTGCTGGGTCTGGTCTCGGGCTACACCCGCAGCGATGGCAGCGTGCATGCGATGGCCGATGTCTGGTTCGCCCGCGGCGAGGCGGTTCCCGTCCCGGCACTGGGCGAGCTGCTGGTCGAGGCGCCAGCTGCGCTGGCCGGCGTGACCGAGACGGAGGCCGCCGCACCGCAAGCGAGCGCGGCGGTGGTCGCCTCGGTGATCGCGCCGAGCGCCACTCCGGCGTTGGACGAGCTGCTGCGCCAGCAGCCGCTGCTCTGAAGTCCTGAAACCGGGACGGGACGGGACGGGGGGGGGGACGGCCCCGTCCCGAACTGCCGAAATGCGCCGGGCTTGCCTTGCGCTTTCTGCGAGTTCGTGCAGGGCATCGCTGCAACCATGGCGCACCATGGTCCTCACCGCCTCGCCCCCCCAGATCTCGGCCGCCCCGGCTGCTGCAGCGGCCGCACCGCTGGTCCCCGATCGTGCGCTGCTGATCCAGGCCCTCGACCACCAGAACCAAGGGCGCGTCGAGCTGGCCGAGCAGCTCTTCCGCTTCTATCTTGGGCACTGGCCGGCCGATCCGGTCGCGCTGTACTCGCTGGCGGTCATCCTGCTGCGCCGTGCCGACGCGGCCGAGGCGCTGGCGCTGCTCGAGCGCGGCGTGCGCGACGTGCCCGGCTTCGCGCCACTGTGGTTCGCGCATGCGACCGCGCTGCAAGGCACGGGCCGTCGCGACGAGGCGCTGACGAGCTACCAGCGCGCGATCGACCTCAAGCCCGACTACACCGAGGCGCTGATCAACAGCGGCGTGCTGCTGCGCGAGCTGCTGCAGCATGCCGCCGCGCTCGAGCGCTTCCAGCAGGTGCTGGCGCTGCAGCCGGCCAACGAGACCGCGCTGGCCAACTGCGCCACGCTGCTGACCGAGTTCCGCCGCACCGAAGAGGCGGTGGCGATGCTGCGCCAGCTGCAGACGATCAATCCGGCCTACGACTATGGCGCGGGCATGCTGGTCTACGAACAGCTCCATGCCTGTGACTGGAGCGGCTTCGACGTGCTCTCCCAGCAGGTCATCGAGGGCGTGCGCGCCGGCCGGCGCGCGTGCAAGTCGCTGGCCTTCATGGGCCTGTCGGACTCTGCCGAAGACCACCAGCGCTGTGCGCGCACCTTCTCCGCCCACCGCTATCCACCCTCGACCACCCGGCTGTGGAACGGCGAGCGCTACCGCCACGACCGCATCCGTCTGGCCTATGTGTCGCCCGACCTGCGCGAGCATCCGGTCGGCCATCTGATGGCGGGCATCTTCGAGCACCACGACCGCCGCCGCTTCGAGACCATCGCGGTCTCGCTCGGGCCGGATGACGGCAGCCGGCTGCGCACGCGCATGCTGGCCGCCTTCGACCATTTCATCGACGCGCGCCGCATGAGTTCGATCGACATCGCCCGGCAGCTGCGCGCGATGGAGGTCGACATCGCCATCGACCTGGCCGGCTACACCGCCGACTCGCGCAGCGACATCTTCAGCCACCGGCCCGCGCCGGTGCAGGTCAACTACCTGGGCTATCCCGGCACGCTGGGCAATGGCTACATGGACTACATCCTGGCCGACCGCCATGTGATCCCGCCCGATCAGCAGCGCTTCTACGACGAGCGGGTGATCTACCTGCCCGACGCCTACCTGCCGCCGGCCGCCGGCCTGCAGATCGCCGAGCGCACACCCACGCGGGCCGAGTGCGGCCTGCCCGAGGACGGCGTGGTCTTCTGCTCCTTCAACCACGACTACAAGATCCTGCCCGGCGTCTTCGCGATCTGGATGCGGCTGCTGGCGGCGGTGCCCGGCAGCGTGCTGTGGCTGATGTCGCGCAGCGCGCTGTCGCAGAAGAACCTGCGCGCGGCCGCGCAGGCCGCCCGCATCGATCCGGCGCGGCTGGTGTTTGCCCAGCGCGTGCCGCGGGTCGAGGACCACCTGGCGCGCTACCGCGTCGCCGATCTCTTCCTCGACACCCATCCCTACAACGCCCACACCACCGCGGCGGACGCACTGCTGGCGGGCCTGCCGGTGCTGACCTGCTCCGGCCAGGCCTTTCCGTCGCGGGTGGCGGGCAGCCTGCTGCAGGCCGCCGGCTTGCCGGAGCTGGTCACCGCCAGCCACGCCGACTACGAGGCGCTGGCGCTGGCGCTGGCGCGCGATCCGGCGCGGCGCGCGGCGCTGCGGGCGAAGCTGCAGGCGCAGCGCGTGCACTCGGCCCTGTTCGACACGGCCGGCTTCACCCGCGATGTCGAGGCGGCCTGCATCGCGATGTGGCGCCAGAGCCGCCTGGGCGATGCCCGCGACGCGCTGTGCGCCATGCCCTGACGCCCCCGCATCCTCTGACCCCGCGCCTGCCGAGGCCTGCCATGACCCCCTCGACGATCATCCTGATCCCGATCTACCAGCCCCTGCTGTCGGTGCTGGAGCAGTTCTCGCTCGACCATTCGCTGCCGCTGCTGGCCGGGCGCGACGTGCGCTTCATCGGTCCGCGCGGCCTGGACTACGGCTACTACCAGCTGCGCTATCCGGGCATTCCGTTCGAGGCCTTCGATCCGGCCTACTTCGCGTCGATCGCCGGCTACAACCAGCTGATGCTGTCGCCGGCCTTCTACGAGCGCTACGCGGCGCACGAGTTCATGCTGGTGCTGCAGACCGACGCCATCCTGCTGCGCGACGACCTCGACCACTGGATGAGCCGTCCCTACGACTACATCGGCGCGCCGTGGCCGCAGGGCGTGACGGTCAAGGTCGATCTGGACCCGTTCTGCGGGCCGCATGCCAAGACGGTGCGCGCGCTGGTGGGCAACGGCGGCCTGAGCCTGCGACGCATCCGCAAGTGCCAGGCGCTGCTGCGCGAGTTCCCGCAGGCGCTGGAGATGTTCCGCCGGACCGGCTCGAGCGAGGACCTGTACTTCGCGATCATGGGCCTGCTGTCGGCCGACTTCGTGCTGCCCAACGAGCGCGAGGCCGCACGCTTCTCCTGGGAGCTGCAGCCCGAGCACTACCACGCGATCGACTGCCGCCCGCCGATGGGCGGCCACGCCTGGTGGAAGTACAGCCCGAACTTCTGGGCGCGCTTCTTCCGCATGCCGCCGCCGCTGCAGGCCACCACCGTGCCGGCCCGTCTCACCGAACCCGGCCCGCTGGCCGATTCCACCGCGCCGGCCACGCCCGCCTGAGCGCCTCCCCCCGCTCCTTCTTCACGGAACAGGACGACACCAGATGACGACCAAGTCCCTCGACCTCGGCTGCGGCCTGCAGCCCAAGAATCCGTTCAACGCCCAGGAGGTCTACGGCATCGACGTGCGCGACGACGCCGAGGCGCACATCGTCAAGGCCGATCTGGTCATCGAGCCGATTCCGTTTCCCGATGACAGCTTCGACTATGTGACCGCGCACGACTTCCTCGAGCATGTGCCGCGCCTGATCTACCTGCCGCAGCGCCGCAACGCCTTCGTCGAGGTGATGAACGAGATCCACCGGGTGCTCAAGCCCGGTGGCGTGTTCATGTCCTTCACGCCGGCCTTCCCGCACGGGCCGGCCTTCCGGGATCCGACCCACGTCAACATCATCACCGAGGAGACCTTCCCGCTGTACTTCGACGACAAGGTGCGCTGGGCCTCGATGTATGGCTTCCGGGGCAGCTTCCAGATCCTCAGCCAGGAATGGCGCGGCGTGCACCTGATGAGCCTGCTGCGCAAGACCGCATGAACGCCGCCGCACCGTCCGGGCAGGCCGCGGCCGGCAGCGCCGACGCGCTGCTCGGCGCGGTGCACTGGCTCTGCCGCCACCATGGCATCGAGCGCAGCGCCGGCTCGCTGCTCGACGGCCTGGGCGTGCAGCGGCCGCTCACGCCCGCCGGCGCCTGCCAGGTGCTCGAGCACGCTGGCCTGCAGGCCGGGCGGGTGAGGCGCGATGCCGCCGAGGTGCTGGCGCTGCTGCTGCCGGTGCTGCTGCCACTGCGTGACGGCCGCACCGCGGTGCTGCTGGCACGCCATGTCGGCGCCGATGCTCGCCTGAGCCACGAGCTGCTGATCTTCGACGCCAGCGGCACGACGCCGGTCCCGCAGCGTCTGGACGACGAGGCGCTGTGCGCGCTGCACGACGGCGACATGCTGCTGGCCGGCCCGGGCGAGTCGCACGGGTCGCGCGGCTTGTCCTCGCGCTCGGCGGCCGACGCGCCGGCCGAGTCGCTGGACGGCCACTGGTTCTGGCGCACGCTGGGCCGCTATCTGCCCTACTACCGCGGCGCGATGCTGGCGGCCTTCCTCAGCAACGTGCTGATGCTCGTGGGCGGGCTGTTCGCGATGGTGGTCTACGACCGGGTCATTCCGCATCAGGCCACCGTCACGCTGTGGTCCCTGGCCATCGGGGCACTGCTGGCCACCGGCTTCGATCTGGTGGCGCGCCAGCTGCGCAGCCACCTGATCGACCAGGCGGGTCGCCGCGCCGATCTGGCGCTGGGCAGCGTGCTGATGCGCCAGTCGCTCGGGCTGCGACTGGAGCACCGGCCCGATTCGGCCGGATCCTTCGCGCATCACATGGCCCAGCTCGAGGTGGTGCGCGAGTTCTCTGCCTCGGCCTCGATGTCGGTGGTCAGCGATCTGCCCTTCATCGCGCTGTTCATTGCCGCGACCTGGCTGCTGGCCGGGCCGCTGGCACTGGTGCTGGTGATCGCGGTGCCGCTGATTCTGCTGATGACGGTGGGCGTGCAGAGCCTGATGCGGCGCAGCATGCTGGCACAGCAGCACCAGATGGCCGACATGCAGGGACTGCTGGTCGAGGCGATGGACGGCATCGAGACGATCCGGGCCACCGGCGCGCAGGCCCATGTGCAGCGCCAGTACGAGCAGGCGCATGCGTTGGCCTCGCAGTCGGCGCTGCGGGCGCGGGCGCTGTCGAGCTGGGTCAACAATGTGTCGATGGTGGCGCAGCAGCTGATCACCATCGTGATGCTGGTCTGGGGCGTGCACCTGATCGGCGCCGGCCAGCTCACCGGCGGGGCGCTGATCTCGGCGGTGATGTTCGCCGGCCGGGCGATCGCGCCGCTGGGCAGCGTGGTGGCGCTGGCCTCGCGCTACCAGGGCGCGCGCGCGGCGCTGCGCATGCTCGACCGCCTGATGGCGCTGCCGGTCGAGCGCGATCCGCAGCGCGCCTTCCTGCCCTGCCCACGGGTGGAGGGGCGGCTGGCGCTGCGCGATGTCGGCTTCGCCTACGGCCCGCCGGGCCAGGCGCCGCAGGCCCTCTCGGGCGTGACGCTGCGCCTCCAGGCGGGCGAGCGCATCGCGCTGCTCGGGCGCATCGGCAGTGGCAAGTCGACGGTGCTGCGGCTGCTCGCCGGGCTTTACCAGCCCACCAGCGGTGCGGTCGAGATCGACGGGCTGGACCTGCGCCAGCTCGACCCGGCCGATTTCCGCCGGCACATCGGCGTGGTCGAGCAGGAGCCCCGGCTGTTCCGTGGCACGGTGCGCGAGAACCTGCTGCTGGGCCGCGAGGCCGGCGCTGACCAGCTCGCCGAGGTGCTGCGACTGACCGGGCTGGACCGGGTGGTGGCCGCGCATCCGATGGGTCTGGACATGCCGGTGGGCGAGGGTGGCGTGATGCTCTCGGGCGGCCAGCGCCAGCTGGTCGCGCTGGCGCGGGCGCTGCTGCTGCGCCCTCAGGTGCTGCTGATGGACGAGCCCACCAGCGCGATGGACGCGCAGACCGAGGCGCAGTTCGTCGCGCAGCTGCGCCAGGCCCTGCCGCGCTGCACGCTGGTGGTGGTCACGCACCGGCCGGCGATGCTGGAGCTGGTCGAGCGCATCGCAGTGCTCGAGGGCGGGCGGCTCATCGCCGACGGCCCGCGCCAGGCGGTTCTGCAAGCGCTGACTGGCACCCGTCCCGTGTCGGGTGCGGCGGCCACGGCGACGGCCCCCCGGGCCGAGGAGGTCTGCTGAACATGACGAGTCCGATCCTGACCCCTTCCGGCCGGCGCCAGACACCCGCCCCGGCCGCCGGCGTGCTGATGCCCGGCGACGAGCGTTTCCTGCACGGCAGCCGCCAGGCCGAGCTGGGCGAGCCGATGCCGCGCGCGCTGTGGGCGCTCTACCTGCTGTGCGTCATCGTGGCCGTCACCGGGGTGTGGTCGGCGCAGGCGCGGGTCGACATCGTCGCCAAGGCGCCCGGCAAGGTCGCACCCGGTGGCCACGAGCAGGTCATCGCCAGCCTGGAGGGCGGCCTGCTGGCCGAGCTGCTGGTGCGCGAGGGCGATCTGGTCGAGGCCGGCGCCGAGCTGGTGCGGCTGGACCCGACCCGCTTCGCCGCGCAGCAGAACGAGGGCCGTGCGCGTCAGGTTGCGCTGCTGGCCACCGCTGCGCGCCTGGAGGCCGAGGCGGGCGGGCGCAGTCCGGCCTTCCCGGCGGAGGTACGGGCCCAGGCCGGGCTGGTCGCGGCCGAGACCGAGGCCTTCCAGGCGCGGCGGCGCGCCCTCGACGAGGCGATCGCGGTCAGCCGGTCCAGCATGACGATGCTCGATGCCGAGCTGGCCACCGCGCGCCAGATGGCCGCGCGCGGCCTGATGTCCGAGGTCGAGGTGCTGCGGCTCGAGCGCCAGCGCAACGACCTGCAGATGCAGATGGCCGAGCGGATCAACCGCTTCCGCCAGGACGCGGCCACCGACCTGCTGCGGGTGCGCGGCGAGCTGGCGCAGATCGGCGAGCAACAGGTGGCGCGGCTGGACGTGCTGCAGCGCACCACGCTGAAGGCCCCGGTGCGCGGCATCGTCAAGAACCTGCGCATCACCACGCGCGGCGGTGTCGTCGGCGCGGGCGCGCCGATCCTCGAGCTGGTGCCGGTCGGCGAGACGGTGCGCATCGAGGCACGGCTGGCGCCGGCGGAGGTCGGCTTCGTGCGGGTGGGCATGCCGGCCACCATCAAGCTCGACAGCTACGACTACTACCGCTACGGCGGCCTGACGGGTGAGGTCGAGTACATCAGCCCCGACACCCTCGAGGCCGGCAATGGCCCGAACGGGCAGCCGCAGACCCACTACCGGGTCCGGGTGGCGACTCGCGTCTCGACGCTTCAGGGGCCGGACGGGCAGCCGCTGCCGGTGCTGCCGGGCATGACCGCCTCGATCGAGATCCGCACCGGCGAGCGCAGCGTGCTCGAGTTCCTGATCTCTCCGATGCTCAAGGGCCGCGAGGCCTTCCGGGAGCGCTGATGCAGCGGCCGGTTCTGTGTCTGGCGTTGCTGGCCGGCCTGATGGCGTTGGCGCCGGGCGTGCGGGCCCAGTCTGCCCCGTCATCGGTCTGTGACGAGGACAGCGAGACCGCGGCGCCCGCCGCGCGGCCGGCGGTGCTGCGCGATGCCCGCGCGGTGCTGGCCGCGCTGGCCGACGAGGCGGTGCGCCGCAGCCCCGAGGTGGCGGGCCAGATCGCCGGCAGTCGCGCCTGGCGTCAGGACCGGCTGCAGGTCGAGGCGGGCGGTCGTCCTCAGCTCGGCCTGTCCGGCTCGGGTGTCTGGGGCGGTGCACGCGGTGGCGGCCAGTCTGGCTCGAGCCTGCAGCAGGGGCTGGGCCTGACCTTGTCGGCGCCGCTGCTCGACGGCGGCCGGCGCCAGGCTGAATCCGCCTATTACCGTGGACTGGCCGAGGCCGGCGAGCTGGGTGCCGAGGCCATGCGCGAGCAGATCGCGCTCGAGGCGATCGCCGCGGCGCTGGAGCGTCGGCGCCAGACGCTCCAGCTGCGGGTCTGGGACCGACAGGTGGCACGCATGGCCTGTCTGGCGCGGCAGGTCAGCGAGATCGTCGCGCTCGACCGCGGGCGTGGCAGCGAGCAGGTGCAGGCCGCCAAGAGCCTGCGCCAGGCCGAGCTGTCGCGCACGGAGGTGCAGACACAGCTGCGCCAGTCGGAGCTGAGGCTGCGCAGCCTGGTCGGGGAGGGGGGCGCGGCGTCGGTCGAGCTGCCACCGGGTTCGCTCGAGGGCCTCGAGACGCTGCCGTCGCTGGCCGGCCTGATCGACGCCCTGCCGGAGGCGGCCGAGCTGCGCCAGCTGCAGCGCCAGGCCGAGGCGCTCGACCGCCAGGTCGAGGCGGCCCGTGCGGCGAACGCGCCACAGCTGAGCTGGCAGATCGGCTCCTCGGCCAGTCGGCGCGATGGCAGTTCGATCACCGCCTGGAATGCGGGACTGACGCTGGGCCTGGTGCTGGCCGATGCCGGCGCTGCCGCTGCCAGCGTGCAGGCTGCGATCGAGCGGGTCACCGCGGCGCGCATGCAGCGCGAGGCACGCTTTGAAGATCGCAGCCGTCAGATCCAGGTGCTGCACGACGCCGCGCAGGCGGCGCAGTCCCGTCAGCAGCAGATCGTGCAGCTGCTCGAGGAGAGCGACCGGCTGCGGCGCGCCACCCGGGAGCAGTGGGCACGTCTGGGCCGGCGCTCGCTGTTCGATCTGATCTCGGCCGAGAACGATCATGCGCAACTGCAGCTCGCACGGGCCCAGGCTGAACATGAACATCTGATGGCGCTGCTGCAGATGCAGGCCGCCGGGGCGGGTCTGCGCGCCTGGCTGGCGCCGTTCCGGGCGGAGCCCGGGCCGCGCTGAGCAGATCGCAGTCGGGGGGGGCCTGCTGGCGGAGGCGGTGAGATTCGAACTCACGGAAGGGTTCCCCCTTCGCCGGTTTTCAAGACCGGTGCCTTAAACCGCTCGGCCACACCTCCAGCAGGGCCGCCATTGTAGTCAGAACGGCGCGAGGGCCTGCGCGCAGTCGATGCTCACAAGTTCACGCCGGCCGCCATCGATGCGCGCAGCGGTGAGTCGGCCACCCCAGACGCAGCCGGTGTCGAGCGCCAGCAGGTCGGGCCGGTCGAGCGTGCCCAGCGTCGACCAGTGGCCGAACGCGACCGGCGTGCCCTCGGTGCGTCGACCGGGGATGTCGAACCAGGGGCGCAGGTGAGCGGGCGCGGCATCGGCACTTTCCTTGAGCTGGAAGTCCATCGTGCCGTCGGTCTCGCAGAAGCGGATGCGGGTCAGCACGTTGATGATCAGCCGCAGCCGATCGTGACCAGTCAGGGTCTCGTTCCAGCGCGCTGGCGTGTTGCCGTACATCACTTGCAGGAAGTCGGGCAGGTCGGGGCCGCGCAGCATCATCTCGGCCTCGGCGGCCAGCGCGAGCGTGCGCGCCGTGTCCCACTGCGGCACGACGCCGGCGTGCACCATCAGCCAGCCGTGCGCCTGCACGGCCAGGCGCTGCTGGCGCAGCCAGTCCAGCCAGGCCTCGCGACGCGGGCTGGCGAGGATTTCACCGAGCGTGTCGGCGCGGTGTGGCGCGCGCACCCCGTGCGCCACCGCCAGCAGATGCAGGTCGTGGTTGCCCAGCAGGCAGGTGGCCGCGTCGCCGAGGCCGGCCAGGCGCTCGAGCACCTTCAGCGAGCACGGTCCCCGGTTCACGAGGTCGCCCAGCAGATAGACGCGGTCGCGCGAGGGGGAGAAGTCCAGGGTGGCCAGCAGTCGCTCGAAAGCGTCGCAGCAGCCTTGCAGGTCGCCGATCAGGTAAATCATGGCCCGGATTCTGCTACGCTCGCCGGGCCTCAACTTCCGGCGCGGCGTGCCTGGCCGTGCCTGTCATGGACCTAGCTCTTCTTTTCTCGCTGATCCTGCTCAATGGCGTGTTCGCCATGTCCGAGATGTCCCTGGCCGCCAGCCGCAAGGCGCGGCTGCAGGTGATGGCCGAGACCGGCGATGCCGGCGCTCGCGCCGCGCTGGCGCTGCATGACAGCCCGACCCTGTTCCTCTCGACGGTGCAGATCGGCATCACCTCGATCGGCGTGCTCAACGGCATCGTCGGCGAGGCGGCCTTCTCGGGGCTGCTCTCGGCCTGGATCATCGAGACCTTTCCGGTGCGCGAGAACATCGCCTCGGTGATCGGCACGGCCTTCGTGGTCGTGATCATCACCTTCGTGACCATCATCTTCGGCGAGCTGGTCCCGAAGCGTGTCGGCCAGATGTACCCGGAGACGGTGGCGCGCCTGGTCGCGCAGCCGATGGCCTGGCTGTCGGTGGCCGCCGGCCCCTTCGTCAAGCTGCTGTCGGGCACGACCCAGGCCATCCTGAAGCTGCTGGGCGTGCGCGACACGGGCAGCCGCGGCGTGACCGAGGAGGAGATCGCCGCCAGCCTGGAAGAAGGCCTGGACGCCGGCGTCATCGAGGCCCACGAGCACCTGATGGTGCGCAACGTCTTCCGGCTCGACGACCGCCAGATCGGCTCGATGATGATTCCGCGCGGCGACATCGCCTGGCTGGACGTGGCTGCTGCGCGCGAGGAAATCCTGTCGGTGCTGACCGAGCACGGCCACTCGCGCTATCCGGTCTGCCGCGGCAGCCTCGACGAGGTGCTGGGCGTGGTGACCGCGCACCAGCTGCTGATGCAGCTCGCCGGCAGCCGCGAGTTCGTGCTGCTCGAGTCGATGCAGCCGGCGGTGTTCGTGCCCGAGACGCTCTCGGGCATGGAGCTGCTCGAGCATTTCCGGGGCTCGCCGGTGCAGATGGTCTTTGTCGTCGACGAGTACGGTGTCGTGCAGGGTGTGATCACGCTGCGCGATGTGCTCGAGGCCATCACCGGCGAATTCACCCCGCATCTGGCCGAAGATGCCTGGGCGGTTCAGCGCGCCGACGGCTCCTGGCTGGTCGATGGCCTGATCCCGGTGCCTGAGCTGAAGGACCGGCTGGGCCTGAAGCTGCTGCCCGACGAGGACCGGGGCCGCTACAACACGCTGGCCGGCATGGTGATGCTGCTGCTGGGCCGGCTGCCGCAGACCGCTGACGCGGTCGAATGGGAAGGCTGGCGCTTCGAGGTGGTCGACCTCGACGGCAAGCGCGTCGACAAGGTGCTGGCCAGCCGCATCGAGGAACCCACCGAGGAGCCCACGACATGACATCGTCCGCTGCCCGATCCGGCGTGCTCTACCGCCATCCGGTGCTGCTGACCCGCGAGCAGCATGCCGATCGACGGGTCGTTCCGGTCACCGACTGGCGCATCGCCGCCGGCCTGAACGCGGTACCGGTCACTTTCGCCGAATTCGAGACCCTCGCGCGCGAGCTGCCGCTGGCCTTCGTGCCGGCGGGGCGCGACGGCGAGGGGCGCACCCGCGTCGCGCCGGTGGCCCTGCTGGGCCTGAGCGAGGGCGAGAACCTCTGCATCGACGCCGACGGCCGCTGGATCGGCACGACGATTCCCGCCTTCCTGCGCCGCTACCCGTTTGCCTACGCCACGGCCGACGACGGTGCGCCGACGCTGGCGGTGGATGCATCCTGGCCCGGCTTCAACACGGTGGAGGGCGAGCGCCTGATCGCCGACGACGGCCAGCCGACCGAGTTCCTGAAGCAGACGCTGGCCGTCCTGGAGCGCTACGAGCGCGACACGCTGCGCACCCGCGCGCTGTGCGACCGTCTGGTCGCGCTGGACCTGCTGCGCGGCGGCGAAATCCGCGGCGAGCTCGGCAGCGGGCGCCAGCTCAACGCCACCGGCTTCTTCCTGATCGACGAGCAGCGCCTGGCGACGCTGCCCGACGAGGCGGTGCTGGAGCTGCATCGCAGCGGCCTGATGGCTGTGGTTCATGCCCATCGCGTCTCGATGGGCCATGTGCAGACACTCGCCGCTCGGCTGAGCGCCTGAGTCCGGATCAGATCGCGGCCGCAGTGCGGCGGCGCACCGCGGCCAGCAGCGCAGTGATCAGCGCCAGGCCTGCCAGCCAGCCCGCCCCCAGGGCGCCGCCGCTGTCCTCCGTGGTGGTCGAGGTCGTCGCAGGCGTGCCGGTGCCATCGCTGCTGTCGGTGCCGCAGGTGGCGCTCGGGGCCGGACCGGTGCGCAACACGGCCGAGCTGCTGGCGCTGGCGCCTGCGCTGTCGCCGACGGTCAGCGTGACCGCCACCAGGCCGCTGCCCAGCGCCGAGACCGAAGCGGTCGAGCCGCTGGCCGTGCCATTGAAGCGCGCCAGCGTGCTGTCGCCCAGCGCCCAGCCGTAGCCGGTGAGGCTGCGGCCGGCCACCACGCTCGAGCCGCTGCCGTCGAGCAGCGTCGCGCTGCCGAGATCGATGCGGGTCGTCGTCTCGCCGATGCGCGCGACCGGCAGCGTGCCGGCGGCGGCGCGCACGGCGGCGCCCGCGTCCAGCATGCCGGCGCCGCAGGTGCCGGTGGTGCAGTAGCACTCGTCCTGGTCGACGCTGATGCCGGCCACGCAGGTCGACACGCCGACACCCGCGCCACTGGTCGGAAAGCTGCGGGCGCTCGATTTCAGCAGTGCCATGACCTGCGCCGGCGTGAGCGCCGGGTTGGCTGCCAGCATCAGCGCGGCGGTGCCCGACACCAGCGGTGCCGAGAAGCTGGTGCCGACCGCCGCATCGCTGCCGCCGGTGGTGTGGGTGGGGCAGGACGGCGTGGTGGTGCCGGTGTTGCTGGTGCTCAGGATCGGATAGAGGCACTCGCCGCTGAGGTTGACGCAGTTGCCGGCCGGCGCGGCAAGGGTCGCTTGCGGGCCGAGGCTGGAGAAGCCGTTCTTGGTGCCGGCGTGGCGCAGGCCGGCCACCGCGATGACGCCGGGGCAGTTGGCCGGCTTGTTGACCTGGCGGCTGTCGTTGCCGGCCGAGGCCACGACCACCGCGCCGGCCGCATTGACCTCCGCCACCGCGACCGAATAGGGGTCGGACGCCGTGCAGCCGCTGGCGCTGTCATCCTTGTAGCCCAGGCTCATGTTGATGACCCGCGCCGGGTTCGGGTTGGCGGGCACGCCCGGCACCGTCAGGCCGGCGGCCCAGCGCATGCCGGCGATGATGTCCGAGTCGTAGCCGCCGCACTTGCCCAGCACCCGCACCGGCAGCACCCGCACATGGCGGCCCAAGCCGGCCATGCCGCTGGCATTGTTGGTCGACGCGCCGACCAGTCCGGCCATCTGGGTGCCGTGCCAGCTGCTGTCGGAGACGCCGCAGCCCTTGAGCGTGGCGTGGCTGCTGTTCTCGCTGCTGCTGATCCAGTCGCCTGGGTCGGCCGGATTGCTGTCGCGGCCGTCGCCGTCGTTGGCGATCACCGACTCGGAGATGAAGTCGTAGCCGCCCACCAGCTTGCCGTCGAGATCCGGATGGTTCCAGCGCACGCCGGTGTCGAGCACCGCGACGACGACACCGGCGCTGCCGGTGGTCAGCGACCAGGCCGTCTCGGCATTGATCGCCGAGACCAGCGTGCTCGAGGCGCTGCGCAGATACCACTGGCCGCTGGCCGGGCTGAAGCCGCCGCCGCCGGCGTACAGCGGATCGCTGACCGCGGCATGGGGGCGGCGGCGCTGGTCGACATGCACCGACAGCACCTCGCTGTCGGTCGCGAGCCGGCGCGCCAGCGTCGCGCTGCTCATGCCGCTGGCGGTCATGACCTGCATGTCGGGAGCGAGGCTGTGGCCGTCCTGCAGCGCCAGGCCGAGGCGGCTGCCCAGCGCCTGGGCCTGGCGCAGCTCCGCCACGGTGGCGCGGCTGCTGCCGGCCGACAGCGTCGAGGCCAGCCGGCCGCTGGTGCGCAGGCGCACGATCACCCGCGCGGTCTCGGCGCTCTCGTCGGGGACGGTGGCGGCGCGAAGCGGCATGCGCTCCGTGCCAGCCAGGGCCGGCGGGGCCAGACCGGGCAGGAACAGCGCCGACAGCGCCGACAAGGTCAGGGTGGCCAGCGTGTTCGAGGCGGAGCGGGTCATCATCATCGGTGGGGCGATCGGAGGATCGGACGAGTTTAGGTCTGCCTGCTTGTCGGCCTTGTTGCCAGGCCATGAAGCGCCTGACGGGTGTGTAGCCATTTGTCGTGTCCTGCACGGGGATCCGCCCCCCCTTGTCACGTGGCGTAAAGACTTGGCGCCAATGTTCCCGGTGGTGTCTGCCATCCCTTGAATGCGGGATCAATTGATTGCTTGAATTGCATAAACGCCAGCTAACATCAGGCTCATGAGCTGAGCCCGGCGGGTGTGTCCGGCGACGCGCACGAGCCGGACCAACAAGGGGAAGTCCACATGGAACGCACGGAACGCTTCTGTCGGATCGAGCTGCTGATCCGCAGCCGCGGCTGTGTCAGCTTTGCCGACCTGATGACCGAGCTGGGTGTCTCGCGGGCCACGCTCAAGCGTGATCTCGATCACCTGCGCACCCGCATGGATGCCGCCATCGTCTACGACCGCGAGCGCAACGGCTACCGTTTCGCCGGTGCGGCCCGGGCGTCGCGTCGCGGCGCCGATCCCGCGACGCCCGGGGTGTGGTTCAGCGAGCGCGAGATCCACGCACTGCTCACCATGCACCAGCTGCTTGACGGCCTGGGCGGTGCGAGCAGCCTGGGTCGGCATCTGCAGCCGGTGCTCGAGCGGTTGAACGGCATGCTCGGTACCAGCGAGAGCGAAGCGCGCGAGCTGGTGCGCCGGCTGCGTGTGGTGCCTCCGGTGCGCAAGCCGGTGCGCGGACGCAGCTTCGAGCGCCTGGCCGGCGCGGTGCTCGAGCGCCGCCGCCTGCGCCTGACGATCGAGCCGGGCGACGGCGACGGCGGCGGCGAGCGCGAGCGCATCGTCTCGCCGCTGCGCCTGGTGCACGACGGTGGCCTCTGGCTGCTCGACGCCTGGTGCCATGAGCGCGAAGCGCTGTGCCGCTTCCCGTTGCCGCAGGTGCGCGCGGTGCAACGGCTCGAGGCGCGTGCCCACGATGTGCCGATGCGCGTCGTCGAGGCTGCGCTCGATGCGGCGCCGCGGCTGCGCGCGGCCTGAATCCGTGCTGCGCAGCAGCGATACTGCGCCCCATGTCAATGTCTGAAGGAATGCCTGGAACGCCCGTCCACCGCCACGCGCTGAGGCCTGGCCTGCTGGTGCTGCACGGCAACCGGCTCGAGCTGCTGCAGGAGGCGGTGTTCACCTGGCTGCAGCGCCACCCGCTCGACCCGCTGGAGTCCGAGGTGCTGCTGGTGCAGAGCAACGGCATCGCCGAGTGGATGAAGATGTCGCTGGCGCGCCATGCCGGCGTCAGCGCGGCGGCGCGGGTCGAGCTGCCGGCGCGTTTCCTGTGGCGGATCTACCGCGCGATGCTGGGGCGCGAGGGCGCGCCGGCGCGCTCGCCCTTCGACAAGGCGCCGATGACCTGGCGCCTGATGCAGGCCTTGCCGGGCTGGATCGAGCGCCCCGGCTTCGAGCCGCTGCGCCAGTTCCTGGAGGCGGGTGCCGCGCGCGGCGATGCGCTGGACGACCCGGTGCGCCGGCTGCAGCTCGCCGAGCGCCTGGCCGACCTGTACGACCAATACCAGATCTACCGCGCCGACTGGCTCGACGACTGGGGCCGCGGGCGCGAGGTGCTGCGCCTGGGCGACGGCCGCGAGATGGTGCTGCCCGAGGCGCAGCGCTGGCAGGCGCGGCTGTGGCACGGCCTGCTGGCGTCGCTCGACGAGGCGGGCCGGCGCGCGGTGCGCAGCGACGTGCACCGGCGCTTCGTCGCGGCGGTCGAGGCGGGCGACGCGCCGCGCCAGCCGCTGCCACGCCGGGTGGTGCTGTTCGGGCACAGCCATCTGCCGTGGCAGACGCTGGAGGCGCTGGTGGCGCTGTCGCAGCGCGCGCAGGTGCTGCTGGCGGTGCCCAATCCCTGCCGCTTCCACTGGGCCGACATCATCGACGGGCGCGAGCTGCTGCGGGCGGCGCGCCGCCGTCAGCAGCCGCGTGGTGGGCCGGACCTGGCCGAGATCCCGCTTGACCGCATGCATGCGCACGCCCATCCGCTGCTGGCCGCCTGGGGCCGGCAGGGCCGCGACTTCATCCGCCTGCTCGACCAGTTCGACGATGCGCCGGCCGTGCTGGCGCGGTTTCAGATCGAGCTCCCGCGCATCGACCTGTTCGACGACTCGAGTTATGCGCACGACGATCCGGTGCACGGCGCGCCGCTGCTGGTGCGGGTGCAGCGCGCGATCCGCGACGGTCTGCCGCTGCCCGAGATCGTCGAGCGCGAGGCCGCCGCGCCGCCGCTGGCCCCGGACGACCGCTCGGTCTGCTTCACGATCGCGCACAGCGCGATGCGCGAGATCGAGATCCTGCATGACCGGCTGCTGGACCTGCTGGCCGCGCCGCCCGCTGGCCCGGACGGCCGCCCCGGCGCGCCGCTGGCCCCGCGCGACATCGTCGTGATGGTGCCCGACATCGAGCCCTGGGCGCCGCTGATCCATGCCGTCTTCGGTCAGCATCAACCGGGGGACGCACGCCGCATTCCCTACGAGATCGCCGACCTGAAGCTGCGCGGGCGCCAGCCGATGCTGGTGGCGCTGGAATGGCTGCTGAAGATCACCCGCCAGCGCTGCACCGTCAGCGAGCTGCGCGACCTGATCGACGTGCCGGCGGTGGCGGTGCGCTTCGGCCTGGCGCGCGACGAGGACCGGGCCATCGCCGCGCGCTGGCTCGAGGGCGCGGGCGTGCGCTGGGGGCTGGACGCCGAGCAGCGCGGCGGCCTGAAGCTGCAGGCCTGTGGCGAGGTCAACAGCGGCCTGTTCGGGCTGCGGCGCATGCTGCTGGGCTACGCGCACGGCCGCTGGGACGAGGCGCGCGACACCGACACGCCCTGGCAGGGCATCGACCCCTACGACGAGGTGGGCGGCCTGGACGCGGAGATCGCCGGCGCCCTGGCCACGCTGATCGACGCGCTGCGCCAGTGGTGGCGCCAGGCCGAGACGCCGGCCACGCCGCCGGTCTGGCGCCAGCGCGCCGCCGGCCTGCTGGAGGCCTTCTTCGTCGAGGCCGACGAGACCGACCGGCTGCTGCGGGCCTCGCTCAACGAGGCGCTCGGGCGCTGGCTCGACGACTGCGAGGACGCCGGCTTTGCGCCGCCGGTGCCGCTGGAGGTGCTGCGCGAGGGCTGGCTGGCCGGTGTCGACGAGCCCAGCCTCAACAGCCGCTTCCTGGGCGGCGGCGTCGTGTTCTGCACCCTGATGCCGATGCGGGCGATTCCGTTCGAGATCGTCTGCCTGCTGGGCATGAACGACGGCGACTACCCGCGCCGCGCGCCCCGCAGCGACTTCGACCTGCTGGCGCTGCCCGGCACGCAGCGCCCCGGCGACCGTGCCCGCCGCGACGACGACCGCATGCTGATGCTCGAGGCGCTGCTGGCGGCGCGCCGCGTCCTGTCGATCAGCAGCGCTGGGCGCAGCGTGCGCGACAACAGCGAGCAGCCGCCCTCGGTGCTGGTGGCGCAGCTGCGCGATCACCTCGACGCCGGCTGGGGCGCGGGCCTGTCGGCGCGGCTGACGACCGAGCACCCGCTGCAGCCCTTCAGCCGGCGCTACTTCGAGACGCCCGAGGATCAGGCCGCCGGGGCGGCGCTGCACACCTGGGCGCGCGAATGGCGCCAGGCCCATGCCGACGCGCTGGCCGGATCGGCCCTGCCGGCACCCTCCAGCGCGGCGGCGGCACCCGCAGCGCCGGGCGCCGCCGAGCCGATCACCCTGGCGCGGCTGGAGCGCTTTCTGCGCAACCCGGTGCAGCACCATTTCCGCGAGCGGCTCGATGTCGAGTTCCCGCCCATCGAGCCGCAGATCCTGGATGACGAGCCGCTGGCCGTCGGGGCGCTGGACGAGACGCTGCTGCTGCGCGAACTGCTGGAGCACGGCGAGGAGCGGTCCGCCGCGCCGATGACGCTGGCGGCCTGCCACGCCGAGCTGCTGCGCCGCACCGAGCGGCTGGTGCGCCGCGGCGAGCTGCCGCTGCGCGGCCTGGGCGAGCTGTGGCGCCTGCGCTTCGTGCGCCAGAGCGCGCCGGTCTGGCGCGAGTGGCAGCGCTCGCGCCATCGCTGGTGCGAGCCGCTGCGGCCGCTGCAGCTGGCCGTGCCGCACCCGGATCTGCGCATCGACGACTGGCTCGATGGCCTGCGCCGCGATCCGGCCGACGCGGGGACGGCGCCGGCGCTGTGGCTGTCGATCGAGGCGCGCACGCTGTGCCGGCCGATCCCCTCCGGCGAGCGCAAGGGCGAGCTGGCGCCGCAGCCGGGCAAGCTGCTGCGCGCGTGGCTGCGCATGGCGCTGGCCGCGGCCTGCGGTCATGCGGTGGAGGGGCGCCTCATCGGCCGCGATGCGGTGCTGCGGCTGGTGCCGCCGGCGCCGGCCGAGGCCCGTCTCGCGGTCGATGCGCTGCTCTCGGGCTGGCGGCAGCACCTGAGCGTGCCGCTGCCGGTGGCGCAGCGCACCGCGCTGGCGTGGCTGAAGGGCCGCGACGAGGCCCCCGACGATCCGCAGCGCGCCGAGTCCGCCGCCCGCACGGCCTTCGAGGGCCGGCAGATCCCCGGCGCCTGGCCGGGCGAGGGGCGCGAGCCCGCCCTGGCACGGCTCTTTCCCGACTGGGAGACGCTGCGCGACACCCCCGGCTTCGAGGCCTGGACCGAGGCGCTCTACGGACCGTGGCAGGCCTGGGTGCGCGACGGCGGCGTGACGGTCGAGCCGCTGGGCGACGCGCAGGCGGGCGATGACGAGGACGATGCCGAGGAGGCCGCATGACTCGCACACTCGATGCGCTGACCCTGCCGCTGCGTGGCTCGCACCTGATCGAGGCCAGCGCCGGCACCGGCAAGACCTGGACGATCGCGGCGCTCTACCTGCGCCTGGTGCTGGGCCACGGCGACGATGACAGCCGCGCGCCGTGTGCGCTGTCGCCGGCGCAGATCCTGGTGATGACCTTCACCCGGGCGGCCACCCGCGAGCTGTCGGCGCGCATCCGCGAGCGGCTGATTGAGGCGGCGCGGTTATTCCGCGACCCCGCGGCGCTGGCGGCCTCCGGTGACGCCTTCCTGCGCAAGCTGGCGGAAAAATACGCCGACGACGCGGCCCGCTCGCAGGCGGCGCACCGCCTGGCGCTGGCCGCCGAGGTGATGGACGAGGCCGCGGTGCACACCATCGACGCCTGGTGCCAGCGCATGCTGCGCGAGCACGCCTTCGACAGCGGCAGCCTGTTCTCCGAGGAGCTGGTCGCCGACGAGCGCGAGCTGCAGGCGCAGGCGGTGCTCGACGTCTGGCGCCGCGAGGTCTATCCGCTGCCGATGGCGGCGCTGGAGCGGCTGCACCGCGTCTGGCCCGAGGCCGAGGTGATGGGCCGCCAGATCGGGCCGCTGCTGATGCACGAGGAGCTGCTCGGCGCCCAGGACGGTGCGCAGGCGCTGCCCGACTGGCTGCCCGGCTGGGTGGAGGCGCGCCGCGATGCGCTGGCGCAGCTCAAGCAGGGTTGGGCGGAGCGGGCCGATGCGATGTTCGCCTGGATCTTTCGCCAGCAGAACGGACCGAAGCCGCCGTTCAACGCCGTCAAGGTCAATCCGAAGTCGCTGGAGAAATGGCACGCCCAGATCGTCGCCTGGGCCGAGGATCCGCTGGCCGAGCGGCTGGTGCTCGATCCGGACTCCGGGCGCAAGCGGCTCCGGCCCGAGGGCCTGCTCGATGCGCTGAAGAAGAACCACGACTGCGGCGCCATCCCGGCCGAGTTCGCCGAGTTCGAGGCGCTGATGGGCGAGATCGACGCGCTGGAGCCGCTGGCGCCGCGGCTGCTGCGCCACGCCACGCGGCGCGTCGCGCAGCGCATCGAGCAGCTCAAGCGCGCCGCGGCGCAGTTCGGTTTCGCCGACCTGCAGCGCCGGCTGGAGCAGGCGCTGGCCGGGCCGGCGGGCGCGCGGCTGCGCGAGGGCATCCTGGCGCAGTATCCGGTGGCGCTGATCGACGAGTTCCAGGACACCTCGCCGCTGCAGTACCGCCTGTTCGACCGCCTCTACCGGGTGGCCGAAGATGATCCGGCCACCGCGCTGCTGATGATCGGCGACCCCAAGCAGTCGATCTACCGCTTCCGCGGCGCCGACATCTACAGCTACCTGGCGGTGCGCCGCGCCACTGTCGGGCGCCACCACACGCTGGGCACCAACCGCCGCTCGACCCACGCGATGGTGGGGGCGGTCAACGCGGTCTTCTCGCAGGCCGAGCGGCAGCGCGCGAGCGGGGCGTTCGCGCTGGGCCGCGCGGCGTCCGCCGCCGGCGAGGGCGCGGGCTCGCACGCGCTGCCCTTCGAGCCGGTGAGCGCGCATGGGCGCACCGAGCGGCTCGACGGGCCGGCGGGCCGGCTGCCGGCGCTGCAGGTCGAGCTGCTGCCCACGCCGCTGCCGGCCGAGGCCTTGCGCGAGGCGCTGGCGCAGCGCGCGGCCACGCGCATCGTGGACTGGCTCGATGATCCGCAGGTCGGCTTTCGCACCGAGGGCGCCCAGCCGTCGTGGCGCCGTCTGGCGCCGGGCGACATCGCGGTGCTGGTGCGCCACCGCCGCGAGGCCGAGGCGGTGCGCCGGGCGCTGCGGCGGGCCGGCGTGGCCTCGGTCTATCTGTCCGATCAGGATTCGGTCTTCGACACCGCCGAGGCCTGCGACCTGCTGCGCTGGCTGCAGGCGGTGGCCTCGCCGCTGGACACGCGGCTGGCGCGGGCGGCCTTCGCCACCGCGACGGCGGGCCTGTCGCTCGACGAGCTGGCGAGACTGGTGCACGACGACGCGGCCTGGGACGTGCGGCTGGAGATGCTGCGCGATCTGCGCCACGTCTGGCAGCGCCACGGCGTGCTGACGCTGGTGCGCCAGACGCTGCACCGGCTGGACCTGCCCGCGCGCTGGCTGGCCGGGCAGGCGGTGGCCGACGGCGAGCGTCGGCTGACCAACCTGTTGCACCTGGGCGAGCTGCTGCAGTCGGCCAGCAGCCGGCTCGACGGCGAGCAGGCGCAGATCCGCTGGCTGGCCGAGCAGATCGCCGCGGACCACGGCAGCAGCGACGAGCGGGTGGTGCGCCTGGAGAGCGACGCCGAGCTGGTCCAGGTCGTCACGGTGCACAAGTCCAAGGGCCTGGAATATCCGGTGGTGGTGATGCCCTTCGCCGCATCGGCGCGGCCGGTGAAGAAGGGCGAGAGCGTCTTCGTCGAGCGCATCGACGAGGCCGGCCTGCGCCGGCTCGACTTCGAGCTGGACGAGGACGCGCTGGCCGAGGCCGACCGCGAGCGCCTGCGCGAGGACCTGCGCTTGTTCTATGTCGCGTTGACCCGCCCACGCCATCTGCTGTGGCTGGGCGTCGGGCTGGCGCACAAGCCGCGCTCGCAGGACGGGCACCTGCTGCACCAGAGCGCGCTGGGCCATCTGCTCGGCGAGGGGCAGCCGCTCACGCCCGATCAGGTCTTCGAGGCGCTGTCGCGCTGGGCCGAGGAGCCCGCGCCCGCGCAGGGCCAGGCGGTCGAGCCCGGCTCGATCCAGGTGAGCCGCATGGCGACCGAGGGGCCGCGGGCGCGCCTGCAGCGGCGCGCGCCGGTCCGGTCGCTGGCCGATCTGCCGGACTACACGGGGCAGATCGATGACCGGTGGGCCGTCAGCAGCTTCACCGCCCTGGTGCGCGACATGAAGGCGGCGGCGCCGGGCGAGGAGCGCGCCGCAATGGCGGCGCTGCTGGCCGATGCGCGCCGGCAGGAGCAGGTGCGCGAGGAATGGGCGGTGCAGCCGGCCGACGCGCTCGAGGGCCCTGCGGCGCGACCCGCCCGCGATGCCGTTGCCGAGCCGGCCTGGCATGGATTCGAGTCCGGGGCGCTGGCGGGCAACTTCCTGCACGAACTGCTGCAGCTGCTGGCGCAGGAAGGCTTCGCGCGCCAGGGCGAGGAGGCGGTGCGCCGGATGGCGCGGCGCCGCTGCGAGCGCGCCGGCCACCCCGACGAGCGCGCCGACGCGGTGCTCGACTGGATGGCGCAGGTGCTCGACACGCCGCTGCCGCCGCTGGGCGGCACGCCGCTGGCCGAGATCGTCACGCTGCAGCCGGAGATGGAGTTCTGGATGCCCTGCCCGCAGCTCGACAGCGCCGCGTTCGACCGGCTCAGCCGCCAGGCGCTGCTGCCGGGGCAGGCCCGGCCGGCGCTGGTGGCGCGCCAGCTCGACGGCATGATGATGGGCTTCATCGACCTGGTCTTCGAGCACGAGGGGCGGTGGTGGCTCATCGACTACAAGTCCAACCGCCTGGGCACGCGCGATGCCGACTACGACCGCGCCACACTCGAGCACGCCGTGCTGACGCACCGCTACGAGCTGCAGTCGCTGCTCTATCTGCTGGCGCTGCACCGCCTGCTGCGCAGCCGCCTGGGCGCGGGCTACGATCCGCAAGCCCACCTGGGCGGCGCGATCTGCCTGTTCCTGCGCGGCATCCAGGGCCCGGAGCGCGGCTGCGTGCTGCTGCGCCCGCCCACCGCGATGCTCGAGGCGCTTGACCGGGCCCTGGGGCCCACCCCCGGAGACCTGCCCTCATGACCCGACCTGACCGGCGGCCGCCCCCCGGCGCCGCCCACGACGCGCCCGACCCGTTCGATCTTTCCGCCGAGGCCGAGCCCGTGGCCGAGGCGCGTGCGCCGGACCGGGCCGAGCTGCTCGCGCTGCTCGACCATTGGGGCCAGGAGATCCCGGCCGAGAAGAAGAAGCGCTGGCTGCGCCGGCTCGACGTGGCGCTGGCGCGGTGGCTGGCCGACGAGCGGCCGCAGGCCGGGCCGGAGCTGCTGCTGGCCGCGGCGCTGCTGGCGCAGCGCGAGGGCCGCGGCCACACCTGCATCGCGCTCGGCGAGCTGCTGCGCCAGCGCCGCCCCGGCGAGGCCGATCGCGCCGACGACGAAGGCTGGCTCGACGGGCCGGCGGCGGCCCAGCAGGCGCTGGCGGCGCTGCTGCGGCGCCTGCCGCAGTCCCTGGACGACTGGCGCGCCGCGCTGCTGGGCAGCGGGGCGGTGGAGGAGGGCGGCGCGGCGTCCACCGGCGCGCCGCTGGTGCTCGAAGCCGACGGCCGGCTCTACCTGCGCCGGCATTGGCGCGACGAGCAGGCGGTGGCCGCCGCGGTGCGCGAGCGGGTGCGGCCGCAGCCGCCGGGCGAGGCCGTCACCGGCTGGCCGACGCCCGCGCCCGCCGACGTGCGTCAGTGGCTCGACCGGCTGTTCAGCCCGCGTGATCCGAAGGACGGGCCCGACTGGCAGCGCATCGCCTGCGCGGTGGCGCTGCGCGGGCAGCTGGCGCTGATCACCGGCGGCCCCGGCACCGGCAAGACCTACACCGTCGCCCGGCTGCTGGCGCTGGGCTACGCGCTGCATCCGGCGCCGCGCACGCTGCGCATCGCGCTGGCCGCGCCCACTGGCAAGGCCGCGGCGCGGCTGAAGCAGTCGATCGACCTGGCGCTGCAGCAGCTCGGCCAGGCGCTGCCGGGCGTGCTCGACTGGGTCGATCTGGGCGAGCGCCTGCGCGAGGCCACCACGCTGCACCGGCTGCTGGGCGCGCGGCCCGACACCCGCGCGCTGCGCCACGACGCGCGCCATCCGCTCGAGGTCGATCTGCTGGTGGTGGATGAGGCTTCGATGGTGCACCTGGAGATGATGGCCGCGCTGCTGGCGGCGCTGCCGGCCTCGGCGCGGCTGGTGCTGCTGGGCGACCGCGACCAGCTGGCCTCGGTCGAGGCCGGCGCGGTGCTGGGCGACTTCTGTGGCGACGCGGTGCGCGGCCACTACGACGACGCCAGCGCCGCCTGGATCGAGGCCTGCACCGGCCAGACGCTGCCGGCCGGGATGAGGCTGCCGCAGTCGCGCTCGGGCGCGGTCCGGGCCGACGATCCGCCGGTGTCGGTGCTGGCGCAGCAGACGGTGATGCTGCGCGAGAGCCGGCGCTTCGATGGCGCGATCGGCGATCTCGCCCTGGCCGTCAATGCCCGCGATGCCGAGGCCGCCATGCACGTGCTGCGCCGGGGCGACGTGGCGGTGGCGCGGCTGGCGCTGCCCGATGCCGCCTCGGCCAGCGCGGCGGCGCTGGAGCGGGTGGCTGCGCTGGCGCTCGACGGGCGCGGGGACAAGGCGCCGGGCTATGGCGACTTCCTGGCGCTGCTGGACCGGGTCCGGCCGGATCAGCCCGACGCGATCACGCAGGTCGTGCACGCCTTCGAGCGCTTCCGGCTGCTGTGCGCGCTGCGCGAGGGCGACTGGGGCGTCCAGGGGCTCAACCGCCTGATCGAGGCGCGGGCGCGGGCGCGCTGGAGGCTCGGCGATGGCGAGTGGTACGCCGGCCGGCCGGTGATGGTCACCCGCAACGATCCGGCGCTGGGCGTGCACAACGGCGATGTGGGCGTCACGCTGCGCTCGGCCGACGGGCGGCTGCGGGTGTGGTTCGTCGATGGCGAGGGGCTGGCGCCGCGCGCGATCATGACCAGCCGGCTGTCGGCGGTGGAGACTGCCTTCGCCATGACGGTGCACAAGTCGCAGGGCTCGGAGTTCGCCCATGTGGCGCTGGTGCTGCCGCCGCAGATCAACCCGGTGCTGAGCTGCGAGCTGGTCTACACCGGCATCACCCGTGCGAAGGACGCCTTCACGCTGGTGGCGCCCGACCGCAGCGTCTGGGCGCGTGCGCTGCAGCGGCGCACCCGGCGCGCCAGCGGGCTGCCGGGGCTGCTGGCGGCGGACTGAAGCCGTCAGCGTCCGGCCGCGCTGATCTCGGTCAGCGTCTTCAGGAAGGCCACCAGCGCGGCCTTGTCCTCGGCGGACAGGCCCAGGCCGGCGGGCGGGTGCTTGGCCAGGTTGGGATCGAGACTCGGACCGCGCTCGACGCCGTGGTCATAGTGCTCGATGACCTCCTCGAGCGTGCGCAAGCGCCCGTCGTGCATGTAGGGCGCGGTCAGCGCGACATTGCGCAGGCTCGGCACCCGGAAGCGGCCGCGGTCGCTCTCCAGCCCGGTGACGCCGGCGCGGCCGGGATCGTCCGGGCGGCCCTTCAGGCGCGGCAGACCGATGCTGGCGAACTGCTGGCTGGTGAACAGGCTGCCGCCGTGGCAGTGGAAGCAGTCGGCGCCGCGCAGGCCCTGGCGGGGGTCGTGCTCGGTCAGGAAGAGCTCGAAGCCACGCTTCTCGGCCGGGCTGAACTGCGCGCGGCCCTGCATCACGCGGTCGAACTTGGCGTCCTGTGCCACCAGCGTCAGCAGGTACTGCTCCAGCGCCAGGCCCAGGCGCGCTGCGCTGACCGGACCGCCGAAGGCCTGGCGGAAGCGCGCCTGCAGCGCCGCATCCCGCCCAAGCCGCTCGACCACCTGCGGCAGCCGGTCGCCCATCTCGTGCATCAGCTCGATCGGGCGCAGTGCCTGCTCGCGCAGCGTGCTGCGCCCGCCATCCCAGCCGAAATGGCGGCTCCAGGCCAGATTGCTCAGCGTCGGGGTGTTGCGCAGGCCTTCGCGGCCGTCGACGCCGCGGCTGGTCGCCCGGCCTGGATCGACGAAGGCCCGGTCGGGCACATGGCAGGTCGCGCAGCTGACGCGCCCGTCGCGTGACAGGCGCGGATCGCCGAAGAGCTGGCGCCCGAGCGCCACGCCCTGCACGGTCAGCGGGTTGTCGGCCGGCAGCGTCACCCGGGGCAGGTGGGCGCCCACGCTCCAGCGGTAAGGCGTGGTGCCGATGGGGGCCGTGCCGGCGGCGGTCGTGCCGCTGCGCGGGTCCGCGGCCGCCTGAGGGGCCAGCGCCTCGACCCGGAAGGCGCGTGCCAGCGCCGCCCTCAGCGCCCGCGAGGGCGGGTCGTCGCTGCGCGAGTGGGTCGAGTCGCCGTCCTTCGAGAGGTCGACCGCCGCCAGCAGCCGGCCGGCATCGAGCTTCAGGCGCAGCGTGCCGCCGGCGGCGAGCTGCAGCGGGCCCGGCAGCGTCACGGTGATGCGGTGGATGTCGCCGGCCAGGTGGTACGAGAAGCCGCCGGTGCGGCCGGCCTCGGCACGGTCGAACTGCCACAGGCCCTCGATCGCGGCGAAGACATAGCCGCCGGTCCAGCCCCAGTGCATGTCGTTGACCAGCGGATGCAGCGGGTCGCCGGGCGCGAGCCGGTTCGGGTCGGCATGGTTGGCCTCGGGCGCGACGCCGATCGCGAAGCGCAGCGCGCGGTAGCGGCCCGGCGCCAGGCCCGGCAGCGGCTCGTGCCGGTCGGGCAGGGCGGCGCGGACATGGCCATGCCAGCCGGCCGGCCCCACCCAGCGGCCATCGCCGGTCTGCAGCTGCAGGCCCGAGAGCATCAGGTCGAGCCGGCTGATCGACAGCGCCCGGCCGCGGCGGTCGCGCACTGCACCGAGCTGGTCGAGTGGCAGTGGCCTGCCGCTCCGGTCGATGACCAGCATCGTGATCCGAGGCACAGGGGCCGGCGGAGCCGCTGTGGCCGCCGCCGCCCCGATCGGCAGCAGGAAGACAGCGACAAGGCGGGTGATCCGCAGTGCAGGCAGGAGCGAGATGGAAGTCGGGGCAAAGCACATGCGCGAAGGCATCGGCGAAAAGGAGAGGAGGCTTCAATGTAAATGCATGTAACATAATTTGTGAATTGATACGTGGACGCGCCTGACGCACTCCCTGACATGAACGCCCTGACCGCACTCCGACCGGCATCGCTGCTGGCCCGCATCCTCCTGGCCGCCGCGCTGGCGCTGCCTGGACTGACCGTCACCGCGCCCGCTGTGGCCCAGACCGCCTCCGCGCCGCAGGCGCTGGCCAGCGGCACCGCGGTCGGCGGCATTGCCGGCGCCTATGGCAGCCAGCGCTACTACACGATCGAAGTGCCGGCGGGTGCCAGCACGCTGTCGATCTCGACTGCGGGCAGCTCTGGCGACGCCGACCTGTATGTGCGTCGCGGCGCCGCGCCGACGCTGTCGACCTGGGATTACCGCCCCTACCGCAGCGGCTCGAACGAAGCGGTCTCGGTCAGCGCACCGGCGGCCGGCACCTGGCATGTGATGCTGCGCGGCTACAGCGCCTACAGCGGCCTGACGCTCAAGGCGACCCATGACGGCGGTGGTGGCTCGGCGGCGACGGTGGCCGCACCCACCTTCAGCCCGGCGCCGGGCACGCACTCCGGCCGCGTCAGCGTCAGCCTGGCCTCGGCCACGCCGGATGCGGTGATCCGCTACACCCTGGACGGCAGCACCCCCGGCACCGGCTCGGAGGTCTACACCGCACCGATCCTGGTCACCACGACCACCCAGGTGCGTGCGGCGGCCTTTGTCGGCAGCCAGTCGGTCAGCAGCGTGAGCGCCGGCACCTACACCCTCATCAATCCGGTGCAGACGCTGGCGATCGGCGCGTCGGTGGCCAATCTGGCCGGGGGCCAGGGCAGCGTGGCCAATTTCCGCGTCGCGGTGCCGGCGGGCGTCAGCAGCGTGAGCTTCTCGATCTCGGGCGGCAGCGGCGATGCCGATCTGCATGTGAAGTACGGCCAGCTCGCCACCACCTCGACCTGGGATCAGCGGCCCTACCTGTCGGGCAATGCCGAGACGGTGACGATCGCCACGCCGCGCGCGGGCGATTATTTCCTGATGCTGCACGGCTACCGTGCCTACGCCGGCGTGACGCTGAAGGCCACCCAGTCCGGCACCGCCAGCACCGGCCGGCCCGACATCACCATCTCGATGGCGGCGGCCAACCCGCGCATCACCACCGAGACCTTCGCGGCGAACGCCTGCGAGATCGAGGAGGGCACCATCACCGCTGGCACGCACCGGCTGCTGCGCTTCAACACCCAGACGCGCAACATCGGCTCTGCCGATCTGGTGCTGGGCAATCCGGCCTCGAGCAGTTCCTTCGAGTGGGGGGGCTGCCACGGCCACTACCACTTCCGCAGCTTTGCGCAGTACCGCCTGCTCGACGCCAGCGGCGCGGTGGTGCGCACCGGCAAGAAGGTGGGCTTCTGCCTGATGGACATCACCCGCATCGACAGCGGCGCCAACCCTTCGGCGCGCTACACCTGCAGCAACCAGGGCATCCAGGCCGGCTGGGCGGACGTCTACAGCTCCAACCTGTCGGGCCAGTGGATCGACATCACCGGCGTGCCGGCGGGCAGCTATGTGCTCGAGATCGTCATGGACCCGATGAACCTGATCGACGAACTCGACGAGAGCAACAACACCGGACGCCTGAATGTCACCATTCCCTGAGTCCTCCCGGATGCAGCGTCGGGTACGGCCGACCCGGCTGATCGTGGCCGGGCTGGCGCTGGCGGCGGTGGCCTGCACGGCCGCCTGGCTGGTCCGTGACCGCATGGCTCCCGCCTCGGTGCAAGGCGGCGCCACGGCGGTGGCCGGATCGACGGGGGGCGGCCTGATCGTCCCGCCCGGATCGACGGCCGGCTCGCCGTTTGGCAGCGGGGCTTCCGGGGCGATCGCGCTGCCGGCGCTGCCGCTCGCGGCCCGTGCCACCGCCGGCGAGATCAGCCGGCTGGCCGCGCTGCCGCCCGGCGACGATGCGATCGCGCTGGCCCGCCGGCTCGAGGACACGGCCGATGCGGCCAGCCTGCCAGCCTGGCGCGAGGCGCTGCTGCGCAGCCCACATCCGGCGGTCGAGCGCAGTGCCATCAGCGTGCTGGCTCGGCTGGCCGACGCCGAGACGATCACCGCGCTGGGCGAGGATTACGGCCGGCTGCCGCCCGAGTGGCGTGGCCGCATCCTGCAGGTGCTCGAGCAGACCCTGCGGCCGGAGGCGCTCGACGGGCTGGTCCACATCGTCGAGGCCGACACCGGCGAGAAGCGCTCGGCGCTGGCGATGTCGGCCCTGCACGGCCTGGCCCATCTGGGCACGATGGAATCGACCGACTACGTGCTGCAGCAGGTGCGCAGCGACAACATCGATCATGCGCTGATGGCGCTGGGCCGCGTCTCGAGCCGCCAGGGCGTCGAGATGACCCGCGCGGCCGCCGCCGGATCGCGCGGTTTCGAGGGTCTGGATGCTGGCGTGCGCCAGGCCCTGCTGCGCAGCGCGGCCGCTGCGGAAGGGCAGCTCGCCCGGCCTTGAGCAGATCCGGCACCTCCAACGAAAAGGGGTGATTCCATTCTGGAATCACCCCTTCAGGTGTCTGGTGCCGGAGATAGGAGTCGAACCTACGACCTTCGCATTACGAATGCGCTGCTCTACCAACTGAGCTACACCGGCATCGGTGCAAGACTCACATTATAGGCTGGAAAGCTCAGGCCTGGGAAGCCTTTTCGGCGTCTTCCAGATGGTATTCAGTCACGCGGCGGACTTCGTTGCGCGAACCCAGGACCACGCTGACGCGCTCGTGCAGCTTGGTGGGCTGGATGTCCATGATGCGCTGCGTGCCGTTGGTGGCCATGCCGCCGGCCTGCTCGACCAGGAAGGCCATCGGGTTGGCCTCGTACATCAGGCGCAGCTTGCCCGGCT